>NZ_JXQX01000001.1:0-118013 GCF_000834175.1 Microbacterium sp. MEJ108Y
GTGCGATGCGCCGGAGATTCTTCGGACTCTTCTGGATGACACTTCTGGATAAGGTGCAGATATGAAGCTCGAACTTCGCGGTATCACCAAGCGGTTCGGAACCCTGGTGGCCAACGACCACATCGACCTGGTCGTCGAGCCGGGGCAGATCCATGCGCTGCTCGGCGAGAACGGTGCAGGCAAGTCCACTCTGATGAACGTCCTCTACGGGCTGTATCAGGCCGACGAGGGCGAGATCCTCCTGGACGACGTCGTCCAGCGGTTCCGCGGCCCCGGCGACGCGATGAACGCCGGCATCGGAATGGTGCATCAGCACTTCATGCTCGTCCCCGTGTTCACGGTGGCGGAGAACGTCATGCTCGGCCACGAGCAGACCAAGGGCCTGGGCACCCTCGACATCACGAAGGCGCGTGAGCACGTCCGCTCCGTCGCCGCCCGCTTCGGCTTCGACATCGACCCTGACGCCATCGTCGGCGACCTCCCCGTCGGCGTGCAGCAGCGGGTCGAGATCATCAAGGCGCTCTCGCGCGATGCCAAGGTCCTGGTCTTCGACGAGCCCACCGCTGTGCTCACGCCGCAGGAGACCGACGAGCTGATGGGCATCATGCGTCAGCTGCGGGACGAAGGCACCGCGATCGTCTTCATCACCCACAAGCTGCGTGAGGTGCGCGAGGTCGCGGACACGATCACGATCGTCCGCCTCGGCCGCATCGTCGGCGAGGCATCGCCCACGGCGACCAACGCCGAGCTGGCCTCTCTGATGGTCGGACGTGCGGTCGAGCTCACCGTGCACAAGGACCCGCCGCGCCTCGGCGAGGGCGGCCTCGAGGTCAAGGGACTGCGCGTGCTCACCTCCGCGGGGGCGATCGTCGTCGACGGCATCGACTTCTCCGTGCGCCCTGGCGAAGTGCTCGCCGTGGCCGGAGTGCAGGGCAACGGGCAGACCGAGCTGGTCGAGGCCATCGTCGGCCTCGCGGCCAGGGTCGAAGGATCGATCACCCTCGGAGGCACCGAACTGGTCGGCAAGAGCGTGCGAGCGATCCTCGACGCGGGTGTCGGCTTCGTGCCCGAGGACCGCACCGAGGATGGACTCGTCGCAGGCTTCTCTGTCGCGGAGAACTTGATCCTCGACCGCACAGGCGACGAAGAGTTCAGCCGGGGCGGGACCATCCGGCGATCGGCGCTCGAGGACTTCGCCCGCGCACGGATCAGCGAGTACGACATCCGCACGCAGGGCCCGCACACCGCGGCAGGCACCCTCTCAGGAGGAAACCAGCAGAAGGTCGTGATCGCCCGCGAGATGAGCCGCGAGCTCAAACTGCTCGTCGCCGCGCAGCCGACCCGTGGAGTCGACGTCGGCTCCATCGAGTTCATCCACAAGCGGATCATCGAGACCAGAGACGCGGGCATCCCCGTCGTGGTCGTCTCGACCGAACTCGACGAGGTGGCGGCTCTCGCCGACCGCATCGCCGTCATGTACAGAGGCACGATCGTCGGGATCGTTCCCGGCGACACCCCGCGCGAGACGCTGGGACTGATGATGGCGGGCGCCGCCGAGGGAGAGGTGGCCGCATGAGCGGTACGACGCCACACGGGAGCGACTCGGTGGGACGGGGTTCCGCCGATCAGCTCTCGGTGAACACGACCACGACGCCGCGCGATACGGGCGAGGTTCCGCCGCCCCCGCGCGGCAACGTGATCCTGAAGGAGATGCTCCGCGGCAGCGCCGTCACGACGATCCTCGCGATCTTCCTGGCGCTGGTCGTCGGCGGCATCCTGATCGCCTTCACCAACGAGGACGTGCTGGAGGCATCCGGCTACTTCTTCCAGCGTCCGAGCGACACCTTCGCCGCGATCTGGAACGCGGTCTACAACGGCTACGAGGCGCTCTTCCGCGGAGCGATCTTCAACGCACGCGGTGCGGACTTCGCCGCGCAGATCCGCCCGTTGACCAACACGCTGGGCTTCGCGGCGCCCCTGATCGCCGCCGGTCTCGGCGTCGCCCTCGCCTTCCGCGTCGGCCTGTTCAACATCGGTGCGCGCGGTCAGATGCTCATCGGCGTGGCGGCCGCTGGTCTCCTCACCTTCCAGCTCGACCTGCCGTTCTGGCTGCACATCCCGGTCACCCTGATCGCCGGCATCGCCGGCGGAGCGCTGTGGGGCGCGATCGCCGGCCTGCTCAAGGCGCGCACGGGCGCCCACGAGGTCATCCTCACGATCATGCTCAACTACGTGGCGTACTACCTGCTGCTGTGGATGATCCGCACACCCGGTCTGCTGCAGAAGCCCGGCACGAATCAGGCCCTCGGCTACGCCACCCCTGAGAGCGCGCAGTTCCCCGAGCTCCTCGGGCCGCAGTTCCCGCTGCTCGACCTCGGGTTCGTGATCGTGATCATCGCGACCCTCTTCGTCTGGTGGCTGATCGAGCGCTCGTCGCTCGGAATGCGGATGCGCGCCGTGGGTGAGAACCCGCACGCCGCACGCGCGGCCGGAATCAGTGTGCAGCGCGTCTACGTCTACGCGATGCTCCTGGCCGGTGCTCTCGCCGGTCTGGCCGGCATGAACCAGGTGCAGGGTGCGGTCACGACCGGTATCACCGAGACGATCGACGCCGGGATCGGCTTCGACGCGATCACCGTCGCCCTGCTCGGCCGCAGCCGTGCATGGGGCACCTTCGCCGCAGGTATCCTGTTCGGTGCCCTGAAGGCGGGCTCGTTCTCGATGCAGGCGCAGGACATCCCGGTCGACATCGTGCTCGTCGTGCAGTCGCTCGTCGTGCTGTTCATCGCCGCGCCGCCTCTGCTGCGCGCAGTGTTCTTCCTGCCGAAGTCCGACCTCGAGAAGGCGGCCAAGGCGAGAGCCAAAGCCACGAAGAAGGCGGTGACCGCATGACCTCCCTCGTCCAGAGCGAAGCCGCCGACGGAACCGTGCAGCTCGCCACCGTGCGCGAGCGGCACCTGAAAGCGCCGATCGTCCTCGCCGCAGCCACCGTGCTGCTGGCGCTCCTCTTCCTGCTCGTGCCACGCAGCGGCACCAGCAGCTTCCGACTCAACGACCCGTCGTCGCCGTTCGCGCTGCCCGACGTGGCGCTGCCGACCGGGCCGACCAGCTGGGTCGTGATCGTGATCCTCGCGCTGCTGTCGGTGCTCGCGTTCCTGCGGGCGTGGACGTACCGCAAGCCGTCGATCTGGCTGGTGATCGCCTTCAGCGTGATCGCCGTCTTCGGGTTCCTCGTGTGGGCGGGCGCCGGTGGCCTCGTTCCCGTCAGCAGCCTGCTCTTCGGAGCCGTCTCCCTCTCCGTTCCCCTCGTGTTCGGCGCCCTCGGCGGCGTCATCGGCGAGCGGGCGGGCGTGGTCAACGTCGCGATCGAAGGCCAGCTGCTCCTCGGCGCGTTCTCGGCCGCGCTGCTCTCGAGCGTCACCGGCAGTCCGTTCATCGGACTGCTGGGTGCGATGCTCGGCGGCGTGCTCGTCGCCGCCGTGCTGGCCGCGTTCGCGATCAAGTACCTCGTCGAGCAGGTCATCGTCGGCGTGGTGCTCAACGTGCTCGTCAGCGGTCTCACCGGGTTCCTCTACGGCGCGCTGCTCGCACCGAACGAGGCCGAGCTCAACACCCCGGTGCGCTTCAGCCGCATCGAGATCCCGCTGCTCAGCGACATCCCCATCATCGGTCCGGTGCTCTTCAACCAGACGTTCATCGTCTATCTCATGTTCATCACCGTCGCCATCGTCGCCTGGGGGCTGTACCGCACGAAGTGGGGGCTCCGGGTCCGCGCCGTCGGCGAGCACCCGCAGGCGGCGGACACGGTCGGCATCAAGGTCAACTCGACGCGGTTCTGGAACGTCCTGCTCGCGGGCGCGATCGCCGGCATCGGCGGCGCGTACTTCACGCTCGTCTCGGTGCCGCAGTTCGGCAAGGACATGACGGCCGGTCTCGGCTTCATCGCCCTCGCCGCCGTGATCTTCGGACGCTGGGATCCGATCCGCGCGACGCTCGCGGCCCTGCTCTTCGGCTTCGCGACGAACCTGCAGAACCTGCTGTCGATCCTCAAGACACCGATCCCCGGCGAGTTCATGCTGATGCTCCCGTATGTCGTGACGCTTCTCGCGGTCGCCGGTTTCGCCGGTCAGATCCGCGGGCCGGCGGCCAGCGGCAAGCCGTACATAAAGTCCTAGGAGAGACATGACCGACATCGACTGGGACGAGCTGCGCCAGGTCGCGACAGACGCCATGACGAAGGCCTATGCGCCGTACTCGCGGTACCGCGTGGGGGCCGCCGCCCTCGTCGGCGACGGTCGCATCGTCGCCGGCTGCAACGTCGAGAACGCGTCGTACGGGGTGACCCTGTGCGCCGAGTGCGCGCTGGTGGGTGACCTGCACATGTCCGGTGGCGGCCAGCTCGTCGCCTTCGTGTGCGTGAACAACGACGGACAGACGATCATGCCGTGCGGCCGCTGCCGCCAACTGCTCTACGAGCACGCGATGCCCGGGATGCTGCTGGAGACCGTCTCCGGCATCCGGACCATCGATGAAGTGCTGCCGGATGCGTTCGGCCCCCGAGACCTGGAGGACGCCCGATGAGCGTTGAACCCTTCGACGCCGTCGATGTGATCCGTGCCAAGCGTGACGGAGGTGCCGTGCCCGAGAAGGCGCTGCGCTGGATGGTCGACGCCTATACGCGCGGCTACGTGTCGGACGCGCAGATGGCCTCGTTCGCGATGGCCGTCTTCCAGCGCGGCATGGAGCGCGACGAGATCCGCGTGCTCACCGATGCCATGATCGCCTCGGGGGAGCGGATGAGCTTCGCGACCCTCGGCAAGAAGACCGTCGACAAGCACTCGACCGGAGGAGTGGGCGACAAGATCACCCTGCCGCTCGCACCGTTGGTCGCGGTGTTCGGCGTGGCGGTGCCGCAGCTCTCCGGCCGAGGACTCGGCCACACCGGCGGCACGCTCGACAAGCTCGAGTCGATCCCCGGCTGGCGTGCCGCGCTCAGCAACGAAGAGATCTTCGCGCAGATGCAGGGCGATGTGGGCGCGGTGATCTGCGCCGCAGGTTCGGGTCTCGCTCCCGCAGACAAGAAGCTCTATGCGCTGCGCGATGTCACCGGCACGGTCGAGGCGATCCCGCTGATCGCGTCGAGCATCATGTCGAAGAAGATCGCCGAAGGCACGGACGCGCTGGTGCTCGACGTGAAGTTCGGCTCGGGCGCGTTCATGCAGGACATCGATCGGGCACGCGAACTCGCGCGCACGATGGTCGCCCTCGGAACCGACTCCGGCGTCGCCACGACGGCACTGCTCACCGACATGAACGTGCCCCTCGGGCGAGCGATCGGCAACGCCAACGAGGTTCGCGAGTCCGTCGAGGTGCTGGCAGGCGGAGGCCCCTCCGACGTCCGCGAACTGACGATCGCCCTGGCGCGCGAGATGCTCGCGCTCGCAGGACAGCCGGATGCCGATGTCGAGGCCGCTCTCGACGACGGACGTGCGATGGACGGCTGGAAGGCCATGATCCGCGCGCAGGACGGCGACCCCGACGCACCGCTGCCGACGGCACGCGAGACGCACGTGGTCACTGCTCCCGCAGACGGCGTGGTGTCGCAGATGGACGCGCTGCCGTTCGGCATCGCGGCGTGGCGTCTCGGTGCAGGACGCGCGCGGGCCGAGGACCCGGTCATCTTCGAAGCCGGCATCGATCTGCACGCCAAGCCCGGCGACCGCGTCGTGGCCGGCCAGCCGCTGTTCACCCTCTCCGCCGCTGATGAGGCCAGGTTCCCTCGCGCGCTCGAGGCCCTCGAGGGCGCATGGGCGATCGGCGACGAGGCTCCGGCGGCCGGTCCGATCGTGCGCGAGCGCATCACGGCCTGATCCGCGGACCGCTAGCCTGAACACAGCGAATCCGCGACCGAGAGGAATCCCCATGTCGATCGACGCGAACGGCGATGTCACCATCCAGGGAGCGTCTCTGCGCAGCCTGCCCAAGGTGTCCCTGCACGACCACCTCGACGGCGCAGTGCGCCCGTCGACCATCGTCGAACTGGCGGATGCGATCGGCGTCGATGTGCCGGAGTCGAAACCTGCCGCTCTCGGCAAGTGGATCGCGAAGAAGAGCGACTCGGGTTCTCTGGTCGAGTACCTCAAGACGTTCGATCTGACGACCGCGGTCATGCAGACGACGGAGGGGCTGACCCGCGTCGCACGCGAGTTCGTGCAGGACCTCGCGACCGACGGAGTGATCTACGGCGAGGTGCGCTGGGCGCCCGAACAGCACCTCACCCGCGGTCTCTCGCTCGAGCAGGCCGTCGAGGCCGTGCAGCAGGGCATCGAGGAGGGCGAGGACGCCGCTGACCGCGACGGGCACAGCATCCGCGTCGGCCAGCTGATCACAGCGATGCGTCACACCGACCGCTCTCGTGAGATCGCAGAGCTCGCGGTCGGGTTCCGCGGACGCGGGGCCGTCGGATTCGACATCGCCGGCCCGGAGGACGGATTCCCCGCCTCGAACCATCGAGCCGCCTTCGACTACCTGGCCGAGAACTTCTTCCCCGTCACGGTGCACGCGGGAGAAGCCGCCGGTTCGGCCTCGATCCGTTCGGCGCTCATCGACGGGCGAGCTCTGCGCCTCGGCCACGGCGTGCGCATCGCCGAGGACCTGCAGGTGATCACCCAGGAGGGCGACGAGGTGCAGGTGCAGTTCGGCGACCTCGCCCGCTGGGTGCGCGACCGCGAGATCCCGCTCGAGCTCTCGCCGTCATCGAACCTGCAGACCGGGGCGATCGCTGCGTGGGGCGACACCCTCGCCGATCATCCCTTCGACCTGCTCTACCAGCTCGGTTTCGCCGTCACGGTGAACGTCGACAACCGCACGATGAGCGCCACGTCTCTCACGCGCGAGCTCGCCAACCTCGTCGAGACGTTCGAGTACGACCTCGACGATCTCGAGACCTTCCAGTTCAACGCCGCGGCCGCAGCCTTCCTGCCCGTCGAGGAGCGCGAAGAGCTCGTGGAGATGATCGCCGACGGATTCGACATCTAGATCATGGCTTCCGGGGGGAAGCGACGCCGCATCGGGGTCGCACTGATCATCAGCGCCGTCGTCGTGCTCGCGGCAGGCGCGACAGCAGCATACGCCTGGTCGACGCGAGCGCCGGAGGAGAGCGTTCCGCGCGCCGGTGCGGACGTCATCGAGCGTCCGCTGACACCCGCTCAGCAGCTGCTCGCCGATGCCGACGATCCGCTGGCGTGCGCGGTGAGCTTCTTCGGCGAGGGGGCCCCGGCCGAGCCCATGCTGCAGAGGCAGGACGCCCTCTACGCGGCGCTTCCGATCCCCGTGCAGGATGGGCGGGTGTTCGCGGGGTGGTACACCACCGAGGCGGATGCCGCCGCATACACCGTCGCCGCGCGGGTGAACGGCGCCGATCCCGTCGCCTGCGTCGATCAGCAGACCGAACTGTTCGCCGGGTGGACGACCCCCGAGGCGAACGCCGCTGCCGATGTGCAGGTGCCGATCCTGATGTACCACCAGTTCACGACGAACCCGGACGGCGAGACGGGGTGGCTGCGCGGCAACTACGCGTACAGCGGCGACTTCGACGCGCAGATGACTCACATCGCGACGACGGGGTTCTATCTTCCGACCTGGGACGAGCTCAGCGCGTTCATCGACGGGCGCCTCTCGCTGCCCGCCCGCTCGGTGATCATCACCGACGACGACGCCGACCAGACATGGTTCGATCTGGCGGTTCCGGTGATCGAGCGGAACAAGCTCCTGTCGACGTCGTTCATGATCACGGCCTACCGGCAGGATCCGCCGCCGTCGATCTACGTGCTGCGCCGTTCGCACACCCACGACATGCATCAGGCCGGCGAGAACGGCAAGGGCCGGATGACCAACTGGACGGCCGATGAGATCGCGGCCGACCTGAATCTCTCAGGGGATGTGCTCGGGGTACGCGAGGTGATCGCGTATCCGTTCGGGCACTACAACGACACCGCGAAGCAGGGTGTCGCACAGGCCGGCTTCGAGATGGCCCGCACCATCGAACCCGGGTACGTCGAGATCGGGACCGACAAGCTCGCGCTGCCGGTCGTGCGCATCGACTACGGAATGGGTCTGGACTCGCTGATCAAGCGGATCGGCTGATCAGGCGGCCGCACGGGGCAGGATGGAGCCATGACCGCATCCGTCTTCATCGCAGGCCCCGTCTCGTGGAACTCGATCGTCGTGCTCGATCGCCTGCCGGAGCCCGTGCCCCACATGCAGTTCGCCGAGGACTCGTGGGAGACGACAGGCGGCACGAGTGCCGGAAAGGCGCTCAGCCTCACCGCGCTCGGACGCCCCACGCTGCTGTACGCGGTGAGCGCGGCCGACGAGCCGGGTCAGCGCGTGCGGGGTGCTCTCGATCGGGCAGGTGTGCGCACCCTGTGGGGTGAGGGAGACGTCACGGAGCGCCATCTGAACCTCATGACCCGTCGCGGCGAGCGCGTGTCGCTCTATCTCGCGTCGCCCTCGGCGACCGGCGGTGCCGATGACGCTGCTCTGGTCTCTGCGATGCGAGAGGCCGATGCGATCGTGCTCGACCTCGCGGCGGAGCCCCTGAGGCTGCTTCCCGTGGCCAGAGCCACCGGGCGCCCGATCTGGGTCGACGTGCACGACTACGACGGCGAGGCCGACTTCCACACACCGTTCCTCGATGCGGCGGACGTCGTGTTCTGCAACGCCGACCGCCTCGCCGATCCGGTGGCGTTTCTCCGTTCGCGCATCTCGGCGGGAGCGTCACTCGCAGTGTGCACGCTCGGCGCGGAGGGCGCTGTGGCGATCGATGCAGACGGCGTGGAGCACCGCGTCGCGGCCGTGCCCGTCGACGTCGTCGACACGAACGGCGCCGGCGACGCCTTCCTCGCCGGTGTGCTCGACGCCCGGCTCTCCGGCGCCGACGTGCCGTCGGCTCTCCGCGCGGGCGCGCGGACGGCGTCGGGGGTGCTCGGCACCAGGCACCTGCATCCGCTGCTCGATCCCGTGATCGTCTGACACCGGGGGCCTCGGACGCGGGCGGAGAGCCGATCAGCCCTGGGAGAGCTCAGCCATGAAGGGGTTCAGGAGATCGGCGACCTCGGCATGCATCTCGTCGTCCGCGATGGTCGGCGTCCCGTCGCCGGCCTGAGGGCCGTAGTCGCCGAATGACGCGTGGGATGCGCCCTCGATCTCGACCATCTCGGCGTCGGCGGGGAGCAGGTCGCGGGCCGCGTCGATCTTCTCGGGCGTCGAGAGCCCGTCTTCGCTGCCCGAGATGCTCAGCACTGCGAGGTCGGTGTCGGAGACATCGTTCGAGCAGTACGACCCGAACAGCACGAGCGCATCGGCGTCTGCGGCGAGCTGGCACGCGCGCACGCCGCCCAGCGAGTGACCTCCGACCGCCCACTCGTCGATGTCGGGAGCCGCCGACGTGAAGGAATCCAGGCCGCGCAGGTCGAAGAACGCGAGGTTCAGCCACGGGCGGGTGATCACGACCGTCACGCCCTCCTCGGCGAGGCTCTGCAGGATCGCGGCATACGCCCACGGGTCCACCTTCGCCCCGGGGATGAACACCAGACCCGTCTCGGACTCGCCGTCGGCGGGGGTGAGGACGATTCCCTGCTCGGCGTCTTCGACGTGGATCGCCGGGTTCTCCCGGACGCTCGCCAGCGGTGCCTTCTCGGCGGGCATCACCCCGATCTGGCTCCAGGCGACGATGCCGCCGATTCCGAGCACGAGGACGGCGACGAGTCCCCAGACGATCACTTTCAGGACACGACGGCCACGCTTCTTCTGCACGGATCAAGGCTAGAGCCTGCGCATGTGAACGGCCTCTGCCGCGAGGATCAGGGCCGCCGCCCCGTCTGGTCTTCCAGCGCGTGCTTCTCGCGGCGGACGGCACCGCGGTAGGCGTCCTTGTTGACGTAGTAGGCCATGCGGTCGAGTCCGAGGTAGCGATAGCCACCGGTGACATCGGGCCACGGCTGCGAGGTCACCCGGTCTCGGAACCGGGTCGCGGTGTCCGGGTCGTGCTCGAGGGCGTCGAGATAGGCCGCCAGCAGGTCGGCCTGCTCGTATCGTCCCTGCCAGCCGATGCCGGATGCCTCGATCATTCCCATGACGTACAGGCCGTTGAACGAGGCGGGGAAGATGTTCAGGAACAGCCGAGGGGCCGCGCCGCGCCAGTGCAGGTGCGCGCGGTCGACGAACGGATAGTCGAGCGTGTAGCCGGTCGCGAGGAGCACGAGGTCGTAGTCGTCGGCCGTGCCGTCGCGGAACCGCACGGTCGAGCCGTCGAACCTGTCGAGGTCCGGGCGGATGCGCAGGTCGCCCTGGCCGAGGTGGTTGAGGATCATGGTGTTGACGATCGGATGCGATTCGTAGATGCGATAGTCGGGCTTCGGGAAGCCGAAGCGCACCGGGTCGCCGGTGAATGCCCGCAGCACGCGGCTGTCGACGGCCTGCTTGATGCGTGCGGGCAGCGGACGACCCTGGTTGAGGGTGTCGCTCGGGCGACCGAAGAGATACCGCGGGACGAAGTAGTAGCCGCGACGCACACTCATGTCGACGGACGCGGCGTGATGCACGGCATCCACCGCGATGTCGCAGCCCGAGTTGCCCGCGCCGATCAGGAGCACGCGCCTGCCCGCGAGCTGGGCGGGGGACCGGTAGGCGCTGGTGTGCATCAGCTCACCGCTGAAGGTGCCCGGGAAGGCGGGGATGTTCGGTTCGGCCAGAGTGCCGTTCGCGAGCACGACGCCGGCGTACCACCTGGTGTGCTCGCCCTCGGGGCCGTCGCTGGTGAGGTCCCAGCCGCCGCCCTGCGGTTCGAGACGGGTGACCCTCGTCTCGAACCGGAAGCGGTCGGTGAGCCCGAAGTGGTCGGCATAGTCGCGGAAGTACTGCCGCAGCACGCGGTGGCCCGGGTAGTCGACCGTCGATCGCAGGGGGAACTCGGTGAATTCGGTGGTGGTACGTGAGGAGATCAGGTGCGCCGACTCGTACATGGTGCTGCGCGGGTTGTCGATGTCCCAGAGTCCACCGACCCCTGCCGCGGCCTCGTATCCGTCGACGCCGATCCCACGTCTCGTGAGCGCTCGGGCGGCAGCGAGTCCTGACGGCCCCGCGCCGATGACGGCGTATCTGTTCATGCTGCTCCCGCACCTCGCTGTGCGCGCACCTGCGCCCTCCGCCGATCGTATCGGCAGAGGGCGCAGGCGATGCGTGCAGCGGCGCTCAGGAGGCGTTCAGAGCCGTCTGACGCGAGACGACGGCGTCGCGAACCGCAGGGAACAGCGGATGCTCGGGATCCAGTCCCGTCGTGCGTGAGGTGAAGGCGAGAGCGTCTTCGGTGCGCAGGGCCTCCTGCATCTCGACCGCCTGTTCGTCGTCGGGCGATTCGAACTCGAGCGCGGCGGTGACGGCGCCAACCAGTGCGATGGTGGAGAGTCCTCGCTCGGCGGCCATCGCCGCGGGGCCGATGAACCGCTCGTGCCGCGAGATCTTGCGCAGCGGCTGTCGTCCGACGCGCTGCACGGTGTCGACGAGCGCGGGATTGCGGAACCGCTCGAGGATCGTCGCGCGGTACTGGGCGAGCTCGGCGGGGTCGAGGCCGTGCTCGGCGACCAGGACCGCGGAGGTCTCTTCGAGTGCAGCCGACACGCGAGCGGCGATGTCGGGATCCGCCAGCGCGTCCGAGATGCGCTCGATGCCGGCACGAGCGCCGAAGTAGGCCGTCGCGGCGTGCCCGGTGTTCACCGTGAAGAGCTTGCGCTCGATGTAGGGCGCGAGGTTCTCGACGAAATGCGCTCCGGGGATCTTCGGCAACGCGCCGCCGAAGGCCTCCGACTCGATCGCCCACTCGAAGTACGGCTCTACAGTGACGTCCACTCCGCCGTCCGCGGGCTGTCCTGGCACGATGCGGTCGACTGCGGTGTTCGCGAACACCGCGCGGGAGAGCAGCTCTTCGGCATCCACTCCCGCCGCCTTCTCGATCTCGGCGCGAAGGGTGTCGGTCGCGCCGATCGCGTTCTCGCACGCCATCACCTGCAGCGGTGCGGCGCCGGCCGAGCGGCGGGCGAGCCCGGCCACGATCGTCGGAGCGACGAAACGGAGGACCGTCGGCCCGACGGCCGTCGTGACGACATCTGCGGTCGCGACCTCGTCGGCGACCGTCTCCGGATCGGTCTTGCTGTTCACGGCGCGGAAGCCCGTGACCACGTGGTCGGTGCCGCCGGGACCGGCTTCGTGCACGGTGTACGAGTCGACAGCGTTGATCGCATCGACCAGGGCGTCGGCGACGTCCGAGAAGACGACCTCGTAGCCGCCCTCGTGCAGCAGCAGGCCGACGAAACCGCGGCCGATGTTGCCCGCTCCGAAGTGGACGGCCTTCATCAGTCGTTCACCGCCGAGAGGAGTGCGTACAGCTCGTCCGGGGTCTGCGCCGCGTTCAGCTTGGCGACGTCGTCCTCGTCGGAGAAGAGGATCGCGATCTGCGAGAGGATCTCGAGGTGCTCGTCGCCGCGTCCGGCGATGCCGATCACGAAGGTCGCGGGCTCACCGGCCCAGTCGACGCCGCCGTCGTAGCGCACGACCGAGAGAGCCGACGCGAGGATCGCATCCTTCGTGTCGTTCGTGCCGTGCGGAATCGCCAGACCGTTGCCCATGTAGGTCGAGACGGTCTCTTCGCGCTGACGCATCGCGTCGACGTAGGCGGGAGTGACGGCACCGACGGATACGAGGATGTCGGTCGCCTCCTGCAGCGCCTCCTGCTGAGTGCTGGAGCCTGCGTGGATGCGGACCTGGTCGAGGGTGAGAACGCTCATGGTGATTCCTTCTTTCTGAGAGTGTGGGGGCGGGGCGGATGCCGTGGCACCCGCCCCGCCCGGTCTGTCACGCGTCGGAGTCGCGCTGCTCGCGCACCATCTCGACGACCTCTTCGTACTTCGGAGAGTTCATGAAGTTGTCGACCGACACGTGGATCGAGTTCGGCGACTGCGCCTGCGCCCGGTCGGTCAGCTGCTGCTGCGTGATGACCAGGTCGGCGGTGCCGTCGAGGTTCGCGATGGCCTGGTTCGTGACGGTGACGCCGTCGACCCCTGCCTTCTTGAACTTGTTGCGCAGCACGCTCGCGCCCATGGCAGACGAGCCCATGCCGGCGTCGCAGGCGAACACGATGTTCTCGATGCGGCGGTCGGTGGCGACACCCGCGCCCGCACCGGCGGCTGCGCCGGCAGCACCCGCGCCGGATGACGCGCGGAGAGCGTCCATCGCGGCGGACGACTTGCCCTTGTTCGCCTCGGTCTGTGCGATCGCGTCGCCGAAGCTGTCTCCCTCGGCCTCGAGGTCACGCTTGCGCGATGCGCGCAGGATGACGCCGGTGATGAGGAACGTCACGACGGCGGCGATGACCACCGAGAGGTACACGACCAGCAGGTTGCCGACACCGCCTCCGACGGCCGCCGCCGTGACGGCGATGATGCTGCCGGGTGCTGCCGGGAAGGCCAGTCCGCCACCCAGGACCATGTTCGTCGTGACACCGGCCGCGCCACCTGCGATCAGCGCGAGGATGGTGGTCGGCTTGCTCAGCGCGTACGGGAAGTAGATCTCGTGGATGCCTCCGAAGAACTGGATGATCGCCGCACCCGGGGCAGAGGCCTTCGCCGCACCGACGCCGAAGAACGTGAAGGCGAGCAGCAGGCCCAGGCCGGGACCGGGGTTCGCCTCGATGAGGAACAGGATCGACTTTCCGGTCTCAGCCGCCTGCTCGATGCCGAGCGGCGTGAACACACCGTGGTTGATGGCGTTGTTGAGGAACAGCACCTTGGCGGGCTCCACGATGATCGAGACCAGCGGGAGCAGGTTCAGGGAGACGAGCCAGTCGACGGCGCCGCCGAGCACCGCACTGATGCCGAGCATGACCGGGCCGAAGGCGAAGAAGCCGAGGATCGCCAGGACCATGCCCAGGATGCCGGCGGAGAAGTTGTTCACCAGCATCTCGAAGCCGGGGCGGATCTTGCCGTCCCACAGCCGGTCCATGCGCTTGGTGATCCAGGCCGCGATCGGTCCCATGATCATCGCGCCGAGGAACATCGGGATGTTCGTGCCGACGATGACACCCATGGTGGCGATCGTCGCCACGACACCGCCGCGTTCGCCGTAGACCATGCGGCCTGCGGTGTTGGCGATGAGGAGCGGGAGCAGGTAGGTGACCATGGGGCCTACCAGGCCGACATACGCGAGGACGTTGCCGTCGGCGCCCTCGGCGACCGCGGTCATCGCACCCTGCCAGCCCAAGACGGCGGAATCGCCACCGCCTCCGACGATCTCGGCGACGCCGGCCCAGTGCCAGCCGAAGGGGCTCTCCGCTCCGAAGAAGCCCTTCGGGATGAACAGCATGGTGATGAATCCCCACGCGATGAACGCGGCGATGTTGGGCATGATCATTCCGGACAGGAACGTGCCGAAGCGCTGCACGCCCGTTCGGAGGCCGCCTGCCTTCGTGGCGGCCGGTGACGTCGTCGTCATGATGTCGTCTCTTTCTGGTGAGGGGGGAGGGATGCCGCGGCGTCAGCCACGGCGAGGCGAGCACCGGCGGCGTCGTCGGCCGCCAGTGCGAGTTCGGCGAAGTTGCGGGCTTCGTCGAGAGTGTGCTGCGACAGGGTGTGCCGCACGTCTGCGAGGGCTGACGGCGCCATGGAGAGACTCGTGGCGCCGAGCCCCACGAGCACGACGGCCAGCATCGGGTCGGCGGCAGCTTCACCGCAGATCCCGACGGGTTTGCCGAGGCGGGCTCCTGCTGTGCCGACCTCGCGCACGAGCCTGAGCACGGCGGGGTGCCACGGGTCCTGGAATCCGGCGACGGAACCCAGCATGCGGTCGGCGGCCATCGTGTACTGCGTGAGGTCGTTGGTGCCGATCGATGCGAAGTCCGCATGCGCGAGGATCCGGTCGGCGAGCAGGGCGCTGGACGGGATCTCGACCATGACGCCGGCGGTCTTGAGGCCGTACTCGCGGGCGAGCGCGGTGAAGTACTCGGTCTCCTCGACGGTCGCGACCATGGGCGCCATGACCCACAGGTCGGCCTCGGTGGCGGCATCCGCCTCTGCCAGCGCGGTCAGCTGCTCGCGCAGGATGTCCTCGCTCGCTCGGAGCGCGCGCAGTCCGCGCAGACCGAGCGCGGGGTTCTCCTCGTGCGCATCGTTGAGGAAGGCCAGCGGCTTGTCGGCACCGGCATCCAGCATCCGCACGACGACCTTCTGGCCGGGGAAGGCCGCGAGCAGCTCGCGGTACGACTCGCGCTGCTGCTCGACGGTCGGCGCCTGGGCCGACGAGAGGAACAGGAACTCGGTGCGGAACAGCCCGACGCCCTCGGCCCCGCGTTCGACGGCATCGGATGCGTCTGCAGGTTTCCCCAGATTCGCCAGCAGCGGGATCAGCGTGCCGTCGGCGAGGGCGCCGGGGGTAAGCGGTGCGGCGTCCGCCGAGCGGCGGGCGGCTGCGCGCTGTTCAGCGCGCGTCTTCTCGTCGTCGGAAGGATCGACGGTCACGATCCCGGCGGCGGCATCGACGATGACATGGCTGCCGGTGACGAGGTCGGATGCTGATGCCGCGCCGACGATCGCGACGATGCCCTTCTCGCGGGCGAGGATCGCCGTGTGCGAGGTGGGTCCGCCGTCGAACGTGACCAGAGCCAGCACCTGATCGAGGTTCAGCAGCGCGGTGTCCGCCGGGGCGAGGTCGCGGGCGACCAGGACGAACGGATGCCCCGGGTCGGGGACCCCTGGCGCATCGACGCCGCGAAGGCGGGCGAGCACTCGCTGGGCGATGTCATCGAGGTCGGCTGCACGCTCCCCGAGGTAGCCCCCGACGGCTTCGAGCGTCGCGCGGAAGCCCGCGAACGCGTCGTGCACGGCCCATTCGGCGGTCGCACCGTCGTCGATGCGCGTGTCGACCTCGTCCTGCAGCGTCGGGTCCTCGGCGATCATCGCCTGCGCTTCGAGCACCTCCTGCGCCGAGCCGCCGGCCGCCTCACCGCGTGCGGTGAGCTCCTGGGCGACTGCGGCGACGGCCTCGCGCACCCGTGCGCGCTCAGCATCGATGCCCTGGGCGCTGGGGGTGTTCTCGGGAGCGGGCAGCGCCTCGGTCATCCGCACGACGATGCCCTGGGCGACCCCGAGACCGATCCCGACTCCTCTGAGCTCGCTCACGCGCCGGCGTCCTGGTCATGGTCGGTCGTGAGCAGTTCGGTGAGCGTGTCGAGCACGCCTTCGGCGCTGTCGCCCTCGGCGGTCAGCGTGACGTAGTCGCCGTGCTCGATCGCGAGCGCGATCACCCCGAGGATGCTGGCCGCGTTGACCGCCTTGCCCGAGTCCTTCGCGATGGTCACGGGAATCCCCGAGTCCTTGGCGGCCTGCGCGAACAGCTTCGCCGGACGGGCGTGGAGTCCATGGGATG
This sequence comes from Microbacterium sp. MEJ108Y, assembly GCF_000834175.1. Classification (NCBI taxonomy): domain Bacteria; kingdom Bacillati; phylum Actinomycetota; class Actinomycetes; order Micrococcales; family Microbacteriaceae; genus Microbacterium; species Microbacterium sp. MEJ108Y. The sequence continues at coordinate 16,474 of NZ_JXQX01000001.1, forward strand.
AGCCGATGCGGACGGTGCGGGAGACGGTCATGATGTTCCTTTCGGGGTGTTCCTGGCGTCGGCGACGATCGACCGCGCCAGCGCGAGCGTGCGGGTGCCGTCCCGGTCGGCGAAGACGTCGTCGGGGAGCACTGCCACCCGAGCGGGTGCGGCACGGCGGATCGCTTCGAGGCGATCGGCGAGATGAGGACCGATGAGGATGAGGTCGTGGTCGCTGCCGGCGACGGACTGCTCCATGCCGGCGGCTGCGTCCCAGTCGAGGCCCGCTTCCGAGGCCGCGCGGCGGAGTCGTTGCGCGACGAACGTGCTCGACGCACCGGCGCCGCACACCACGAGGATCTTCATCGATGCTCACCTTTCCTGAGAACAGTCTGGGAAGAGTCGGGGTGCGGTCGCCAACAGGTTCCTTTCCGCCCCTGCGGAACATCGGTTTCGGAGCGGGCCCCCCGCCTTCCTGACATCATGGAAGTCACGTCAGGACAGTGCAGTCGGCACGGAGGAGGGAGCATAATGTCGCGACAGCGCCAGGACCAGCTCCTGTCGTCTCTGCTCCGACAGGAGAAGTGGGTGACGGCAGCGAACCTCGCGGATCAGCTCGGCGTCACCCCGCGCAGCATCCGCTCGTACGTCGCCGCCCTGAATGCGAGGACCGGAGCGGCGGATGCCGTCGAATCGGGCCCGGCCGGGTACCGCGCCGGGTCAGGGGCGCGGAACGCGTTGCGCGCCCGTCAGAGCGGTGAGTCCGCTCCGCGCGACCGCCTGCACGGTCTCGTGCGCACGCTGCTGGATGTGCCGGACGGCGTCGACGTCTTCACCACGGCCGAGGCGCTGCACGTGAGTGAGGCCACTCTCGAAGCCGACCTCGCCCGCGTGCGCGCTCTGATCGACGGCACCGATCTCACCCTCGACAGAGACCGGGAGATCGTGCGCCTGCGCGGCAACGAGGCGGCACAGCGGCGCCTGCTGTCTCGGCTGGCGCACGATGAGATGGACGCCGCGTCGTTCCACCCCGAGACGTTCCGGCGAGCGCTCGCCGGAGGGGTCATCGCCGCCGATGCCGTCGCGCCCTTCAAATCCGAGCTGGTGCGCGAGCTCGGCGAGCAGGGCTACTACGTCAACGAGCTCGCGATCTCCGACGTCCTGCTGCACATCGCCATCGCCGCCGAGAGGGTCGCCGCAGGGCATGCGCTCGAGTCGGGGCCCTCCGGCGCACGCGAGGAGATCCCGCGGGTCGGCGCCGTGATCGCCCGCCTCGCCCAGCAGCACTTCTCTGTCACGCTCGGAGACGGCGACAGCGGCCATCTCGCGTCCCTTGTGCTCACCCGCATCGTGGCACCGGGAGAGGACGCTGCGGGTGATGTCGCCCGCAGCGGCGTCGACCCGCGGGTCGAGGCCGCCGTCCGAGCCGAGATCGCGAGGGCGGCGGAGGACTTCCAGGTCGATCTGGTCGACGAGACGTTCGTGCTGCGCCTCGCCCTGCACGTGCAGAATCTGATGCGGCGAGCAGAGGAGAGCGCGCTGACGCGCAATCCGCTGACCCGTTCGCTCAAGACCTCGTATCCGATGATCTTCGAGGTGGCCGTCTCGATAGCCAGTGGCCTGCACGACCGACTCGGCACGCCGATCCACGACGACGAGATCGCATACATCGCCATGCACGTCGGCGGCCGCCTCGAGCGCAGCCGCAAGGCGGAGTCGATCCTCACGGCGACCATCGTGTGTCCCGGCTATTACGAGCTCCACGAGCTGCTGCGTTCGAGTGTCGACCGCTCCCTGGGCTCGGCGATCGAGGTGACCAGCGTCATCACCAAGGTCGACCCGGACTGGGCATCGTTCGACACCGATCTGGTGCTCAGCACGATCGAACCGGGGGCGTCGGGAGATCGCTTCGTGCGCATCCAGCCGTTCCTCACGGATGCCGATGTCGATCGGATCCAGCAGGCCGCAGCGCGCGTCAGGCGTGCGCGGCGCCTGACGAGGCTCCGCGCCGAGCTCGCGCGCTACTTCGTCGCCGATGCTTTCGTCTACCCGCTGCCCGATGAGGGCGAGGAGGCGATCATCCGGCGGCTGGGCGGATTGCTCGTCGATGCCGGTCTCATCGGCGACGTCTACGTCGACAACACGATCCTCCGCGAACGGATGTCATCGACGGCGTTCACCGACGCCCTCGCGGTGCCGCACGCGCTGCAGATGACCGCGACGCGCACCGCGATCGCGATCGGCGTCGCCGACGGATCGGCGGCCTGGGGTGAGGGGCGCGTGCAGGTGGTCGCCCTCGCCGCCTTCAGCGAGAGCGACCGCGCCGCATTCCAGACGGTGTTCGAGCAGCTCGTCGAGGTGTTCAGCGAACGAGACAGCGTGCAGCGGATCCTCCGCCGAGGCACGACCTTCGAGGCGTTCCTCGACGAGCTCGTCGCCGTCATCGACGGCTGACGACCGCGTCAGGCCCGAGGATCCAGCACGCCGGCCAGGGTGTCGAGGACCGATTCGGCATCCGCCGACTCCGCCGTCTCGAGCACCACCGCGTCGCCGGGCGCGAGTGCGAGGTCCATCAGCGCGAGAACGCTGCTGAGGTCCACGACTGCGCCCGACGACGTGCGCAGAGTCACGACGTGCGGGTGCGCCTGCACGAGCCTGACGAGCTCGGCGACGGGGCGCGCGTGCACCCCGTTGTGCGCGCTGATCACGACATGTCTTCTCGGCATGCGGCCTACGAGCGTTCTTCCAGGAGCACGCGCACTGCGGCCTCGAGCTCCGCGACCGTCGCACTCGCCCGCTCCGCAGAGTCGGCGGTGGCGTCGATGTAGACCTTGAGCTTCGGCTCGGTGCCGCTCGGACGCACGATGATGCGCGAGCCGTCTGCGAGCCTGTACCGCAGCACATCGCCGGACGGCTGTCCCTCGTCGGCGTGCAGCAGATCCTCCGCAGAGGCGATGGCGTGGCCACCGAGCTGCCGCGGCGGGATCGTGCGCAGGGACAGCATCACACTGCCGATGACCGAGAGATCCTGCACGCGCACCGACACCTGTCCGCTGGCGAAGTGGCCGTAGGTGTCGCCCAGCTCCGACATCAGGTCGGCGAGCGACTTCCCGCGCTCATGAGCCTCGGCCGCGAGACCGAGGACCGCGACGGCGGCCGAGATGCCGTCCTTGTCGCGCACGGTCTCGGGGTTCACGAGGTACCCGAGGGCCTCCTCGAACCCGAACACGATGCCGGGGGCGCGGGAGATCCATTTGAAGCCCGTGAGCGTCTCGTGGAAGTCGAGGCCGTGGTGCGCGGCGACGGCGCCGAGGCCGGGGGAGGAGACGAGCGAGCAGGCCAGCGAGGCCCCGGGAGTGCCCGCAGCCGCCCGAGCTGCGCGCGCACCGAGCAGGAGTCCGACCTCGTTGCCGGTGAGGCGACGCCATCCGCTCTCGGAGGACGCATCGGGGATGGCCACGGCGAGGCGGTCGGCATCCGGATCGTTCGCGATGATGAAGTCCGCCTGCACTCGGCGCGCCCGAGCGAACGACAGGTCCATCGCCCCCGGCTCCTCGGGGTTGGGGAACGACACGGTGCGGAACGTCGCGTCGGGCGTCAGCTGCTCCTCGACAACCATCGGCTGCGGATATCCGGCGGCCGACACGATCTTCGACAGCGTCTCCCAGCCGACCCCGTGCATCGCGGTGTAGACCCAGCGGAGGTCCGATGCGCCTGCAGGCGCAGGCGAGATCGCGGCTGTCGCTGCCACGTACGCCTCGACGACGTCCTCACCCGCCGTCTCGTAGTCGGTGGAGCGAGGCAGGGCCGAGACGTCATCCGCGTCGGCGACCCGCTGGATGTGCGCGGCGATCTCGGCGTCGGCGGGTGCGACGATCTGCGAACCCTGGTCGGCGCCGCCCAGATAGACCTTGTAGCCGTTGTCGTTCGGCGGGTTGTGAGATGCCGTCACCATGACGCCAGCGTCCGCGCCCAGGTGGCGCACCGCGAAGGCGAGCACGGGTGTCGGCAGCAGCCTCGGGAGGAGGATCGCTCGCAGACCTGCCCCGGCGAACAGCTCGGCGGAGTCGGTCGCGAACACCCGGGAGTTGCGGCGGCCGTCATAGCCGATGACGACCGTCGGCGTGCGGCCGTGCGACTTCTCGCGCAGGTAGGCGGCGAAACCCGCGGCCGCCTGTGCGACGAGCACGCGGTTCATGCGGTTGCTGCCGGCGCCGAGCGCCCCGCGGAGCCCTGCCGTGCCGAACGCGAGTCTGGCGCCGAAGCGGTCGTCGAGGTCGGCGGCCGCCGCCTCGTCGCCGGAGGCCGCGCGGGTGATGACCGCGGCGAGCTCGTCGCGGGTCTCGTGATCCGGGTCCTGTCTCATCCAGGCGCGCGCCTGCGCCAGGCGCTCGTCGTTCACAGCGCCTCGACCACTCGGGCCAGCAGCGCCGAGATCACCGGCTCGGCCTCGCGGCCGGCTTCGATGACCTCCGCGTGGCTGAGAGGCGTCTTCTGGATGCCGGCTGCGAGGTTCGTGATGAGCGAGAACCCGAGGATCTCCATGCCTGCCTCGCGTGCGGCGATCGCTTCGAGGGCGGTGGACATGCCGACGATGTGGCCGCCGATGTGCTTCGCCATCTGCACCTCGGCCGGCGTCTCGTAGTGCGGGCCGCGGAACTGCGTGTAGACGCCCTCGTCGAGCGAGGGATCGACACTGCGGGCGATGTCACGCAGGCGCGGGGAGTAGAGGTCGGTGAGGTCGATGAAGGTCGCCCCTTCGAGAGGCGAGTCGGCGGTGAGGTTGATGTGGTCGCTGATCAGCACCGGCTGGCCGGGGGTCCACGTCTCGCGGACGCCGCCTGCACCGTTGGTGAGCACCATGATCTTCGCCCCCGTGGCTGCGGCTGTGCGCACCGAGTGCACGACCCGGCGCACGCCGTGGCCCTCGTAGTAGTGGGTGCGGGCGCCGATGACGAGCACGTTCTTGCCGTCGGGGGTGCGGATGCTGCGCAGAGTGCCCACGTGCCCTTCGAGAGCGGGCTTCGAGAAGCCGGTCACCTCGGTGGCGGGGATGGTCGCTGTGGTCTCGCCGATGATGTCGGCGGCCTTGCCCCAGCCGCTGCCGAGGGTCAGGGCGATGTCGTGCTTCTCGACTCCGGTCAGGCGCGCGATGTCGGCGGCTGCGTCGGCTGCGACCTCGAACGGGTTCGCATTCGGGTCGTCGAGGGGGTTGCTGTGTGTTTCGGACATGGATCCACTCTAGGAAGGTGCAGGCTCGGGGGCCAGGATTGCGGAAGAATGGAGATCATGTCTTCCACCCCTTTTGAGCGCACTCAGCGCGTCGCCGTGCTCGGCGGCGGTCCCGGCGGCTACGAGGCGGCGCTCGCCGCCGCCCAGCTCGGAGCCGAGGTGACCCTGGTCGAGCGCGTGGGCGTCGGCGGTGCGGCGGTCCTCACCGACGTCGTGCCCTCGAAGAGCCTGATCGCGACGGCCGATGCGGCCATCGCGATCTCGGAGGCATCCGACCTGGGTGTGCAGTTCTACGCGAAGGGCGAGCACGGCAAGCCGCTGAAGCCCGAGATCGCCATCAACCTCGCCGCCGTCAACAAGCGCCTCATCGCCCTCGCCGGGCAGCAGTCCGAGGACATGCGCTCCGCCCTGCTCGAGGCCGGAGTGCGCATCCTCTCGGGACACGGGCGCCTCGAGGGCCCGAACGCGATCATCGTCTCGACCGGTCACGGCGGCACGGACTTCGACCGCATCGAGGCCGACACGATCATCGTCGCCGTCGGCGCGTCGCCGCGCGAGCTGGACTCGGCGAAGCCCGACGGCAAGCGCATCCTCACCTGGACGCAGCTGTACGACATGAAGGCTCTGCCCGAGCACCTCATCGTCGTCGGATCCGGTGTGACCGGTGCCGAGTTCGCCTCCGCCTACATGAACCTCGGCGCCAAGGTCACCCTGGTGTCCAGCCGCGACCAGGTGCTTCCGGGCGAGGATCAGGATGCCGCGCGCGTGCTCGAGAAGGTCTTCAAGCGCGGCGGCATGACGGTGCTCTCCAAGGCCCGAGCCGAGAAGGTCGAGGTCACGAAGGACGGCGTGACGGCGACCCTGTCGGACGGCCGCACGGTCGACGGCAGCCACTGCCTCATGGCCGTCGGATCGATCCCCAACACCGCGGGCATCGGCCTCGAGGATGCGGGAGTCGAACTCGACGAGAGCGGACACGTCCGCGTCAACCGCGTGGCTCGCACCTCGGTTCCCAACGTCTACGCCGTCGGCGACTGCACGAACTTCTTCCCGTTGGCATCCGTCGCGTCGATGCAGGGCCGCACGGCCGTCTTCCACGCGCTGGGCGACATCGTGATCCCGCTCGAGCTGATCAAGATCACATCGAACATCTTCACCGCGCCCGAGATCGCGACGGTCGGATACTCCGAGAAGGACGTCGAGGACGGCGTGGCTGACGGGCTCGTCTACAAGCTGCCTCTCGCCGCGAACCCACGGGCCAAGATGATGGGCATCAAGGACGGCTTCGTGAAGCTCATCGCCCGCAAGGGCTCCGGCACCGTGATCGGCGGCGTGATCGTCGGACCGAAGGCATCCGAGCTGATCTACCCGATCGCCGTCGCGGTCGAACGCCGTCTGACGGTCGACCAGGTCTCGCGTGTGTTCGCGGCGTACCCGTCGCTGTCGAGCAGCATCACCGACGCGAGCCGGGCGATGCACCTCGTCAACGCGAAGATCTCGTAGCTCGTCGAGACGGTCGGACCGCGGCCGGTACCGTCGTCTGCGAAGACGGTACCGGCGCGAGTCCGACGGCTCGCCTCAGCGTGCCCAGACGGACGCGTCGCGGCGATCCTGCGCACGGAAGCTGTTGTTGCCCCGATGGGCGATCGCGGACAGCGCATGTGCGATCGCCGTCATCTCGCGCATCGACTGGTGCCATTCGCGCTGCGCCACACGATAGGCGACCTGTGCCTCTCCTGACCACTGCCAGGACAGCGCGTCCGCCGCAGCCTCGAGTCGATCGAGCTCGGCGTCGATCTGCCTCACATGCTCCGAGATCTCGGTGCACGCGGCGTCCAGCTGGTCGTGCTCGATCGAGATGATTCGACTGTCCATCTCACTCCCCTCAGAAGTCGTTCTGCGATGTGCAGGTCAGTGTGCCGTCGAGTGTCGCCGACGTCTCGAGTTCGGCCGGATACCCCTCGGCGGACGTGCCGATTCGGGCTTCGGCGTTGTCGAACGTCACCGCGCCGTCATGCTCGAACGCGTCCGTCGTCAGCAGCCACCGGTCGTCTCCGAGGCTGATCCAGGTGGTCGCGTCCGAGGCGCCGGTGATGGACGCGGTGAACGCCGAGAGCTCGCCGACGCGGTCCTGCGCGCTGGATGCGGTGAATCGATCGCCTGAGGTGACGCACTGCAGATCTGAAACCGAGACGGTCTGTCCTTCGCCCTCTTCGAACTGCACGGTCAGCGAGGATTCCGCGGAAGACGAGCAGCTGCTGAGCAGGATCGCGGCGAGTGCGGTGCCGACGACCGCGAGCGCGCGCTCACCGCGCACGGTCGTCACCCGAACCGGTCGTGTCGGAGCGGTCGCCCGGTCCGTACAGGAAGGCCGTTCGCACGGCTTCTCGCTGCTCGTCGTCCATATCGGCGAGGGCGGCCTTGAGCAGGCGGCCCGCCTCTTCCATCCGCGCGGCGAATGCCGGGGTCTGGGCGACGTCGCGGAGCGTCGCGCGTCCGGCGAGCGCCGCCTGAGCGCGATTGCGCACCGATTCGTCCATCTGCGGATCGCGGCTCAGGCGTGCGAGCAGTTCGCGGGCGCGGAGGTCGAGGGGACTTCCGGCCTGAGCGGTGCCGAGCACGCGGGGCTGGCCGGGGACTTCTCCTTCGGGAGAGATCGAGGGGTCGTCCATCATCAGTTCACCTGCGCATTGTCGTATCCGACGGGGAGGGGGAGGTCGGTGCCGCCCGCGAGCAGCGAGCTCAGCACTCCCACCGAGGCGTTCAGCGCGTCGAAGAAGGTCAGCACGGACTGCACGGTGTCGTAGGCGGACTTGGCGAGCCACAGGGCGTATCCGATCTCGATGCCACCGCAGAGGTAGCCGAGGATTCCACCGACGACCGTCTCGATCGTCACTGTGCCCGCCGCGATGCAGACGGCGGCCACGAGTGCGGCGTCGAGGATCTTCGAGAAGATGCCGCTCACCAGTGCAGCCGTGCTGATCATGCCCCGCGCCACCATCTCGAACTCCGGTCCGAGCTCGGCGATCTTGGTGCCCGCCTCACGGAGGAGCTCCGCGAGGTCGGTGAAGAACGCGTTCGCGGCTGTCGCCGCTTCCCCGGTCCAGGATCCGGCGGTCACGGCCATCTCGTAGGCCACGTTGTCGCCCTGGGTGCCGGTGTAGGCGCCGAGCTTGCGGAGCGAGTCCGAGACTTCATACAGCTTGTTCCAATCGCCGCTGAAGTTCTTGGAGATGACGTCGAGGTAGTTCCAGTCGAAGATCCAGTCCAGCACCTGGGCCAGCACCGACGACGGGCTCAGCCAGTCGGTCGTGAGGATGGTGGAGACCAGATCCTCCGGAGTCTCCGTGGCCGGAGGGGACAGCTCGTCCACTGCGTTGTGGGGCGAACCGGACGACGCATCGTCCGCCGATGTCGTGGCACCGCTGCCGCCCCCGCCGGGATAGTTCCGGTCGAGGTCGGCTTCGATCGCGTCGTCGAGTTCGAGTGATCGGGTCGCCGTGCCCTGCAGCTCGGTCGCGGATGCCGTCAGCGCGGTGTTCAGTGCGCCGAAGTAGCTGTTGAGCGCCTCCACCGTCTCATTAGCCGCGAACAGAGCCTTCGAATAGACGAAAGAAGTGTCGAGGTACTCGAGCGTGATGTGGTCGGAGGCGTAGGTCGTGGCTGTGGCCGTCGATCCGGAATCGTCGGTCAGTGCGCCGGCGTGCGCCGTGAGTCGCGCGGGGTCGATCCGATACATGCGATCCTTCCTCGGTGGTGGTCCGGCGATCAGCCTACTTCGAATGCGCTGCGATAATGGTGGCCATGCGAACTGCCCTCGTCGAACCACCGCTCCTCGTCGCGGAGGGGCAGCGGTGACGGATTCGTTCGCATCGCCGCGGTTGCAGGGATGGCCGGCGAAGTGGGGTGAACGTCGCCCTCGACGCAACACCGGCATGCTCTGGCTCGGCGTGGTCCTCTTCGCCGCCGCGGCCGCCATGGTCGGATTCTCCGGCGGCGCCGCGGGGCCGCTGTGGTCGGGGGCGTTCGTCGCGCTGTTCGGTCTCACGGCCCTCGCCGTCGCTGCCCGCAGGCCTTTCGCCGCAGGGAGCGCGCGTCTGGCCGACGCGGCGACGCTGACGCGCGGGCGGATAGGAAGCCCTGATGCACGCGTGCACTTCGTGCCGGAGCGGCGCCCGGGCGTCGTCACCCTGATGCTGTGCGTCGTGTGGGCCATCGTGCTCACGGCCGCGACGATCGTGGCGGTCGGGATCGGGCTGACCGGCCGACCGGAGGCCTTCCTCGGCGTGGCGGTGCTCGCGGCGACCGCCGCGCTGTTCGTCTACACGGCGGTGCGCGCGGCCATCACGCAATACCGCTCCGATTCCTTCGGCCGTCGACCGATGGGGCTGGGCATCGGCCATGACGGGGTGCTCCTGATGCGTGCCACCGAGACCCTCTACGTGCCGTGGAGCGCGATCCGTCGCGTGGAGCCGGACACGACCGAACCCCGTCGAGGAATGGATGAGCTCCCGCTGATCCGACTCCGCGTGGACCCCGGTCGCGTGACCGCGTCCGACGGTATGCGTGTTCCCGCCACGGTCACCGTGGCCCCGGCGATGCTGAAGACGCACCCGCAGGTCGTCTGGTCGGCGCTGCGTGAGTTCCACGATTCGCCGGCGGCACGCGCCGCCCTCGGCACACCGACGGGGCAGGGGCTGTTCGACGAGTGGTGCGCGACTGCCCCTGCGGACTGAGGGAACGACGAAGGCCCCCGCCTCGAGGCGGGGGCCTTCGTCGTGATGCGTGTGGTCAGCTGATCGTGAGCAGCTGGTGCCCGGCCGAGACCGTCGCACCGGCGACCGCGCTGATGTTCGCGATCGTGCCGTCCTTGTGGGCCTGCAGCGGCTGCTCCATCTTCATCGCCTCGAGCACGACGACGAGGTCGCCCTTGACGACCTGCTGCCCCTCCTCGACGGCGATCTTGACGACGGTGGCCTGCATGGGCGACTTCACGGCGTCGCCGGAAGCACCGGCGCTGACGGAGGTGGCGTGGCTGCGACGAGACGGCGGCACGGCGGCCGGTCGTCCGGCGGTGCCTGCGGCTACAGCGACGCGGTCCGGAAGGCTGACCTCGAGGCGCTTGCCTGCGACCTCGACCACCACCGTGTGGCGGTTCTCGGCGGCCGCGGGAGACTCGAGCTCGCCGTCCCACGCCGGGATGTCGTTCTCGAACTCGGTCTCGATCCAGCGTGTGAAGATGCCGAACTCGCCGTTCTCCGCGGTGAAGGCGGGGTCGCGGACGACCTTGCGGTGGAACGGGATCACGGTCGGGAGGCCGGCGACCTCGAATTCGTCGAGCGCCCGGCGCGACCGCTCCAGAGCCTCGGCGCGGTCCTTGCCCGTGACGATGATCTTCGCGAGCAGCGAGTCGAATGCTCCCGAGACCGAGTCGCCCGCGGTGACGCCGGAGTCGAGCCGGATGCCGGGGCCGCCGAAGGTCTTGAAGACGTGGATCGGACCCGGCTGGGGGAGGAACCCGCGACCGGGGTCTTCGCCGTTGATCCGGAACTCGATCGAGTGGCCGGTCGGCTTCGGGTCGTCGTAGTCGATGGTGCCGCCGGCGGCGATGCGGAACTGCTCCCGCACCAGGTCGATGCCGGTGACCTCTTCGGAGACGGGGTGCTCGACCTGCAGGCGGGTGTTGACCTCGAGGAACGACACGGTGCCGTCGGCGCCGATCAGGAACTCGCAGGTTCCTGCGCCGACGTAGCCGACCTCCTTGAGGATGGCTTTGGAGGCCGAGCAGAGCAGGTCGTTCTGCTCGTCCGTGAGGAACGGAGCCGGTGCCTCCTCGACGAGCTTCTGGTGGCGCCGCTGCAGCGAGCAGTCACGCGTCGAGATCACGACGACGTTGCCCTCCGCGTCAGCCAGGCACTGGGTCTCGACGTGGCGGGGCTTGTCGAGGTACTTCTCGACGAAGCACTCTCCACGACCGAACGCCGCGACGGCCTCACGGGTGGCCGACTCGAACAGCTCGGCGACCTCGTCGAGCTCACGGGCGACCTTGAGGCCTCGGCCTCCACCGCCGTACGCGGCCTTGATCGCGATCGGCAGACCGAACTCCTGGGCGAACGCGATGACCTCGTCCGCTCCGGCGACCGGGCCCGGCGTGCCGGGGGCGAGGGGAGCGCCCACCTTCTCGGCGACATGACGGGCGGTGACCTTGTCGCCGAGCGCCTCGATGGCCTCGGGGGAGGGGCCGATCCAGGTCATGCCTGCACCGATGATGGCGCGGGCGAACTCGGCGTTCTCGGCGAGGAAGCCGTACCCGGGGTGCACGGCATCTGCGCCGGCACGGCGGGCGATCGAGAGGATCTTCTCGATCTGCAGGTAGGTCTCGGCGCTCGTGGCACCGCCGAGGGCGTATGCCTCGTCGGCGAGGCGGGTGTGCAGAGCGTCCCGGTCCTGGTCGGCGTACACGGCGACCGAGGCGATCCCCGAGTCGCGAGCGGCACGGATGATGCGGACGGCGATCTCGCCGCGGTTGGCGATGAGCACCTTGGCGATATCAGGCATGCCTGCCAGCCTAGCGAGAAGGGTGGCGTTCGCTTTGACGACTCTCCACAAGAAAGAGGGAGAAACGTCGACGAGACTCTACGACCAGAGGTCGGTCCACGTCACGCCGAGATCCGCAGCGAGGCGGCGCACGGTCGAGAGCGACATCCCGACCACCGTCGACGGGTCTCCGTCGACGCGCGTGATGAAGGCTCCGCCCAGGCTGTCGACCGTGAATGCGCCGGCGACGAGCAGAGGCTCGCCGGAGGCGACGTAGGCCGTGATCTCGGCATCCGTGATGTCCTCGGCGAAGGTCACCGAAGCCTCCGCCGTCGCGGTGGCCTCGACCGGAGCGGAGCCGGGGGAGACCCGGAAGACCGAGTGGCCCGAGTGCAGGATCCCGGTGGCGCCGCGCATCTCCTGCCAGCGCCTGGTCGCCTCCTCCGCCGTGTAGGGCTTGCCGTAGACACGACCGCCGATCTCGAACATCGAGTCTCCGCCGATCACGATGCCGTCGAACGACCCGTCCTCCGCGAGCCGCTGAGCGACATCCGCGGCCTTCGCGCGGGCGAGCAGAAGCACGAGGTCGGCCGGCGCGAGCTCGGCGCCGCGTTCGGCAGCGGCAGCGGCGGCGACCGCATCCTCATCCACGCCGGGCGACTGGGTCAGCGGTTCGATGCCGGCCTGTCGCAGCAGCATGAGACGGGCGGGAGAGGTGGAGGCGAGGCAGACGCGCATGTTCACCACCGTATCCTCGAAGGATGACTTCCTCCCCAGCCCTGCTCGATCTGGACATCACCGGCATCGCGCACGGCGGCACGTTCATCGCCCGACACGAAGGTCGCGTCGTCTTCGTCTCCGACGCCATCCCCGGTGAGCGGGTCCGCGCGCGCCTGACCGAGGATTCGACCGGAGAGTCGAAGAGCTTCTGGCGCGCCGAGACGGTCGAGGTCCTCGAGGCTTCGCCGCACCGCCGACCGCACGTCTGGGCGGAGGCCGACGTCTCTCGCGCCCCGGAGGATCGGCCGGGTGGTGCCGACCTCGGGCACATCGACCTCGCGCAGCAGCGCGTGCTGAAGCGTCAGGTGCTGACCGAGGCGCTCGATCGCTTCGCCGGTCCCGGACTCGAGGCCCCCGAGATCGAAGCCGTCGACTCCACCGACGGCACCGGGTGGCGCACGAGGGTCACCCTGCACGTCGACGACGAGGGCCGGGTCGGGCCCTATGCCGCGCGCAGCCACCGCGTGATCCCGGTCCGTTCCCACCCGCTCGCCCGCCCGGCGGTCGCGAAGGCGGCGCTGCGCCTCGCCGGCGGCGACGCGGGAAGCGTCGACCTCGTCGAACCCGGCGACGGCGAGGTGCGGGTCATCCGCCGAGACCGCCTCGACGAGCGCCCGGCAAGGGGCCAGCATCGTCGGCCCGCCCCCGAGGTCGTCTACGAGCAGGTGGGAGACCGTCGGTTCCAGGTCGACGCCGGTGGATTCTGGCAGGTGCACCCCCGTGCCGCCTCGGTGCTCGACGGCGCCGTCTACGGAATCCTCGACGGCCATGTCGACCCCGAGAAGAAGCACTTCGATCTCTACGGGGGAGTCGGGCTCTTCGCCGCGTCGCTCGCGGATCTCGGCGGCACCGACATCGTCACGGTCGAGTCGAGCCGACGAGCGACCCTTCACGCGCAGCAGAACCTCGCGCCCCTCGCAGTGGATGCCGTCACGGCGAGAGTCGACCGCTATCTCGCCGGTGTCCCCGCGGGTACGCGCGCAGGAGCCGTCGTCCTCGATCCGCCGCGTGCGGGCGCCGGCCGCGCCGTGGTCGACGCTCTCGACACGCTCGCCCCCGAAGCCATCGCCTACGTCGCGTGCGACCCCGTCGCGCTCGCCCGTGACCTCGGCACCTTCCGTGCGCATGGGTGGAACGTGGGGACTCTGCGAGGGTTCGATCTGTTCCCGCACTCGCACCACTTCGAGGTCGTCGCGCTGCTCACTCGGTGACCGGTGATCTGCGGACGCTGACTACTCAGTAGGCTGGGCGGATGAGCAGGGTCGCACTCATCGACGATCACGAATCCGTCCGTCTCGGTCTCGAGGCGGCGTGTGCTCGTGACGGAGCGCAGACCGTCGTCTTCTCCGGCAGCACGGTCGTGTCGTATCTCGAGTGGAGGTCGGCGACGTCATCGCAGCCGGCCGACGTGGTGGTGCTCGACCTGACGCTCGGCGACGGCACCACGGTGACGGAGAACGTCCGGTCGCTCGTCGCAGACGGCGCGAGCGTCGTGATCCACAGCGTCGCCGATCGACCGGCGGCCGTGCGCGAGGCGCTCGCCGCCGGTGCGGCGGGCGTCGTGAGCAAGTCCTCGGCGCTCGACGACGTGCTGGACGCCATCCGCACCGTCGCCCAGGGGGAGGCGCTCAACAACGTCGAGTGGGCGAGCGCCGTCGACGGGGATCGCGACTTCGCGGATGCCCAGCTGTCGACCCGAGAACGAGAGGTCTTGCGGCTCTATGCGGCCGGCCTGCCGCTGAAGGCTGTGGCCGAGCGACTCGGCGTGGCCTACTCGACCGCGAAGGAGAACATCACTCGCATCCGGGTCAAGTACGTGGAGGTCGGCCGACCGGCACCGACGAAGGTCGACCTTCTGCGCCGCGCGATGGAGGATGGGATCGTCGCCGCAGACGGGGCGCCGAGTGGCCGCTGATCCGCTCAGCATCCGCGAGGCCTGGAGCAAGATTCCTTCTCCCGGCAGCGTGGAGACCGAGTTCGAGCGCTTCACCGGCAAGCGCATGGAGCGCATCCTCGCCACTGTCGTCGCGATCGGATCGGGCGTTCTCGGAGCGCAGGCGCTGATCGCGGGCATCACCACCACATCGGGGGCGGATGCTGCGCGCATCACGATCCTGCTCGTCGTCTTCATTCCGCTGATGGTGATGCTCATCGCGTGCGTCATCGGCCGTGGTGTCAGGACGGCGTCGGGGGCGTTCGCGATCGTCTACACGGTCGCGCTCGGTGCGTGGCCGAGTTTCGTCGAGCCGGTGGGAGAGGCGGCCGACCAGCCATGGATCTTCTTCCTCGTCAACGTGGGCGTCGTGGCCGCCATGCTCGCATTCCCGCTCTGGCTCCAGTTCGCCTGGGCATTGTGTCTGCCGTTCGTCTACGGCTACGTCCGTCTCGTCGAGGGCGACTTCTCTCGTGACTTCTGGGTGACGACCGCCTTCGACGTGTCGTTCACGCTGATTCTCGGTTTCGTCATCATCGCGCTCGGGTGGATGTTCCGTTCGGTCGCCGCCGGCGTCGACGAGGCTCGCGCGCGGGCGGTCGCGTCGTATGCGGGGGCAGCGGCCGCGGCCGCGGCAGAAGAGGAGCGCGCGGCCATGTCGGCACTCATGCATGACAGCGTTCTCGCGGCACTGATCGCCGCCGAGCGAGCGGAGGGAGAGCGCGCGCAGGACCTCGCCGTGGGTATGGCGCGCGAGGCTCTCACCCGGCTGGCGAACACGGAGGCCGCAGTCGCTCAGGAGGGGAGCGATGAACCTGTGGGTGCGGCACAGATCGTGGTCGAGCTCCGCAGAGCGCTCTCGGAGCTCGGGGCGGATGCGATCGTCGAGGAACGAGGCGGGATCGGCCTGATCCCCGGACGCGCCGCGAGAGCGCTCGTGCTCGCTGCCAGGCAGGCGCTCGGCAACGCCGTCACCCATGCGGGCGGGCGCGGCCTGCACATCCTCGTGGAGGGCCGAGGTGATGAGGGCATCACCGTGACGATCTCGGACACGGGGCCGGGGTTCGATCTTCGGGCGATCGGTGCCGACCGCCTCGGAATCAGAGCATCGATCTTCGCGCGCATGGCCGGAGTGGCCGGCACCGCAGAGATCGACTCGAGCGAGTGCGGCACCACTGTCACTCTGGGCTGGGAGCGTCCATGAACCGCACGGTGCGCAGCGTCGCGACCTCACTCGCTGTCGGCTTCGCGATGTACTTCGCCGCCAGAGGCGTCTGGTGGATCGAGCAGCCGTCCGCACCGCTGCTGATGGTCGCGGCGATCGCCCTCTATCTCGTCGTCGTCAACGTCGCGATCCTCTGGGACTCGGCGGTCTCGGTGCGGATGCCTCTCTGGGCGGCGCTGGCGACCCTGGTCTCGAGCATCCTGATTCCGGTGCTCGTGACGCTGTCTCTCGATCCGCTGACGCGCACGGCGCCGTTCGCGACCTGGTACATCGGTGCCCTCGGTCTGATGGGCGTCGTGTGCATCGTGCGGCGTCGCTTCGTCATCGGCTGGCTGGTGGTGGCCGTCCTCGTCGCCACCTCCTCGGCGTATCTGGGCTTCTTCGTCGCACTGTCGCTCGGTCTCGTCGGCTCGCTCATGTGGGTCGTGATCGCTCACCTGCTCGTGATCTTCTGGGACAGAGCCGTCCGCGACACCGAGCGTCTCGCGGGAATCCAGCAGGCGGTGTCTGCGTGGCACGCGACCCAGCAGGTGCGCCAGAAGGAACGTCGCCTGCGCACGCAGTTCGCGCTCGCGGTCGCCGGGCCCGTGCTCAGCCGCACGGTCGCCTCTCGCGGCGCGCTGAACGACGAGGAACGTCTGCAGGCGCGCCTGGCCGAGGGACGGCTCCGCGACGAGCTGCGCGGCGCGGATCTGCTCAACGACGCGGTACGTGATGCGATCGAGGACGCGCGTCGCCGGGGTGCCGTGGTCACGGTCTTCGATGAGGGCGGCCTGGCAGACGTCGACGAGGAGAGGCGCGCGACGATCCGCGACGAGCTCGCGCGAGTGCTGCGCGATGCCGATGCGGAGCGGTGGATCATCCGGGCGGCTCAGGATCCTCTCACCGCCGTGACGATCGTCGGTCGGGCAGGTGCAGGCGGACAGAGCGACGACGATGCCGTCGACGTGTGGCACGAGATCCCCCGAGACGCGCCGGAGGGCTGACGCCTGGCCCTGCCCTCGGCTCTGGCCGGGGGAGGGAGGTCAGAGTCGAGGTCAGACAGAGTGGGCGAGGGGCGGCGAATCCGCCTGCCCCTCGCCAAGCGGACAAGTTACCCGAAAACCGTCCGCTGGTGGCCGGTCTGCGTCTATCTACCCTGGGACAGAGAGACCAGCCGAACGCTGAGCGTCTTACTCAGTTTCGCGGTTAGTCAAGTCGTTGTCTGTAGGTATTTTGGGGGACACGGATGCGGCCCCGGTGCGAGAAGATGGGGCATGGGAATGCGTCGAGGAACAAACCTCCCCCGTATGGGCGACTTCAATCAGTCGGTCATCCTCGAGGCCATCCGCCGGTCGGGTGAAGGACTCAGCCGGATCGAACTCGTCGAGGCGACCGGTCTCTCCGCGCAGACGATCACGAACATCACCCGGCGTCTTCTCGACGAGGGGCTCATCGCCGAAGCCGGACGGACCATCAACGGGCCGGGCAAACCGCGCGTCACGCTGCGCCTGGTGGCGGAGAGTCGCTTCTCGGTCGGCGTGCATCTCGATCCGGCCGTGATCACGTTCGTGCTGCTGAACATGACCGGCGAGGCGGTCGGTCGGAGGGTCGTGCGCACTCAGGACCGAGATCCGAGCCGTATCGTCGAGACGATGGCGAAGACGATCGAGATCCTGATCGACGAAGCGGGCATCGATCGGGATCTGGTCGCGGGAGTCGGAGTCGCTGCTCCCGGCCCGCTCGACGCCGCGAAGGGCACCGTGATCGACCCTCCGAAGCTCGACGGGTGGCACCGTGTTCCGCTGCGCTCGGTGCTCGCGGAGGCGACGGGTTTCGAGGTCACGCTCGAGAAGGACACCACCGCTGCCGCGGTGGGGGAGCTGTGGACGGGAGATGCGACGTCCGAGGGGTCTTTTCTCTTCGTGTACCTCGGCACGGGGCTGGGAGCAGCCGCCGCGCGCGACGGCGGCGTGGTTGCCGGCAGCACCCACAACTTCGGTGAGATCGGCCACATCATGGTCGACCCGGAGGGGCCGCCGTGCGCGTGCGGCTCGCGCGGCTGCGTAGAGGTGGTGTGCACTCCGCAGGCGATCGTCGAGCAGGCCGAGGCGGCGGGGGTGTTCGACGATGAGCCTCAGGGCGGAGGCGCGAACGAGGTCGACGAGCGGCTCCTGCGCCTGTGCGAGCGGGCCTCGGCAGGGGAGCTGCCGGCGCTCGGCGTGCTGCGTCGTTCTGCCGGCCATCTCGCGGTGCTGATCTCGGTGCTCACGAACGTGCTCGACGTCGATCGCGTCGTCCTCGGGGGCCCGTTCTGGGGGCCGCTCTCCGATGTCTACCTTCGTGAGATCCCCGAGCCGTTGCACCGGAGGAGCGCGACTCGCGCAGTGCGCACACTGACCGTCGACGGTGCCGTCGTCGGAGACGACGTCGGTGCGGTGGGCGCGGCCTGTGTCGTGCTCGACGCCGTTCTCACACCCCGGGCCTCGGACCTGTACCTGGAGGACTGAACGCCGTCCCGCGATTCACATACCGGTATATCGGTTACGCCCCCAGGGCTATAACTCCATTCGATGTACTATCGAAGAGATGCGCCATCTGGGGTTACAAGGTGCCAGGGGCGACGGCCCCGCATCATCGGAGGGTCGTCTGCGTGGCCCGGTAGCCGGGGGGCTCCGGGCCTCGCAGGCACTCCGTGCCCGTTGCGGTCACCCCGCGAAGCGGCCCCACGGGATGTCGCGTCGCAGCGGACGTCGCAGCGGTCGCTGCGTGCGGGCCCATGCCGACACGCGAGGCTCGTCTGCCACGGCCTCGGAAGCCTCCTGCGCGTAGGCGTCGCTCACCACCGCGATGAGAGCGGCGAGCTCCTCCTCGGTGGCGGCACCCCGAGTGATCTGCATCGTCGGCGGCTGGTGTTCCTCCGACGTCGCGTCCCGCGTTGCCCCGATGGTCACAGCGGAATGTTCCCATGCTTCTTGGGCGGCAGCTCGGCGCGCTTCCCACGGAGGGCGCGCAGCGCCTTGGCGATCGAGACCCGGGTGTTCGCGGGCTCGATGATGCCGTCGATCTCGCCGCGCTCCGCGGCGAGGAAAGGCGAGGTCACACTGTAGGTGTACTCGTTGGCGAGGCGCGTGCGCACGGCGGCGACGTCCTCGCCGGCTTCCTCGGCACGCTTGATCTCGCCGCGGTAGAGGATGTTGACCGCACCCTGACCGCCCATCACGGCGATCTCCGCCGTGGGCCAGGCGAGGTTGACATCCGCACCGAGCTGCTTCGAGCCCATCACGATGTAGGCCCCGCCGTAGGCCTTGCGGAGGATGACCGTGACCAGAGGAACCGTCGCCTCGGCGTACGCGTAGATGAGCTTCGCACCGCGGCGGATGACGCCGGTCCACTCCTGGTCGGTGCCCGGCAGGTACCCGGGCACGTCGACGAGCGTGACGATCGGGATCGAGAACGCGTCGCAGAATCGCACGAACCGGCTGGCCTTCTCGCCCGCCTCGATGTTCAGGGTTCCGGCCATCTGCGACGGCTGGTTGGCGATGATGCCGACGGAGCGGCCCTCGACACGTCCGAAGCCGATCACGATGTTCGGTGCGAAGAGCGGCTGGACCTCGATGAAGTCGCCCGCGTCGACGACGTGCTCGATCACGGTGTGGATGTCGTACGGCTGGTTGGCGGAGTCGGGGATGATCGTGTTCAGCGAGCGATCGGCATCCGTCGTCTCCCACTCGAAGCCGCTCTCGTAAGCCGGGATCTCCGCCATGTTGTTGTCGGGGAGGAACCCGAGCAGCGTGCGAGCGTAGTCGATCGCGTCGTCCTCGTCTTCGGCGAGGTAGTGGGCGACACCCGAGCGGGTGTTGTGCGTGAGGGCTCCTCCGAGCTCTTCCATGCCGACGTCCTCGCCGGTCACGGTCTTGATGACGTCGGGGCCGGTGACGAACATCTGGCTGGTCTTGTCGACCATGATCACGAAGTCCGTCAGCGCCGGGCCGTACACGGCGCCGCCGGCTGCGGGGCCCATGATGAGTGAGATCTGCGGGATGACGCCCGACGAACGGGTGTTCAGACGGAAGATCTCACCGTACTTGCTGAGCGCGAGCACGCCCTCCTGGATGCGGGCTCCGCCCGAATCGAGGATGCCGATGATCGGCATGCC
Source organism: Microbacterium sp. MEJ108Y (assembly GCF_000834175.1). Classification (NCBI taxonomy): domain Bacteria; kingdom Bacillati; phylum Actinomycetota; class Actinomycetes; order Micrococcales; family Microbacteriaceae; genus Microbacterium; species Microbacterium sp. MEJ108Y. The sequence goes on from NZ_JXQX01000001.1 coordinate 36,298, forward strand.
GCCGGACAGCGCGAACTCCATGATCTTGATGATCTTGTCGCCCGAGACCTCGCCCAGAGAGCCGCCGAACGTGGTGAAGTCCTGCGAGTACACGGCCACGGTGCGTCCGTGGATCGTGCCGACGCCCGTGACGACCGAGTCGCCGTACGGGCGATTGCGATCCATGCCGAACGAGGTCGTGCGGTGTCGGACGTACTCGTCGAACTCGACGAAGCTCCCTGGATCGACGAGCAGTTCGATGCGCTCGCGGGCGGTCATCTTGCCCTTGGCGTGCTGCTTCTCCTGCGCGACCTTCTCAGCGTCGACAACGGCTTCGTTGTAGCGAGCGCGGAGGTCTGCGATCCTGCCGGCGGTGGTCGAGAGTTCGGGCTTGTCCGTCACGGATTCCACCCTATCGTCGGGTCGGCCTCGTCCGTTGGATGCTCGCCACAACGGGTCGCCGGATCCTTTGGCTGCTGTCGTGCAGTCGGCGCAGGTTGCGGCGGATGCCGAATCGCGTCAGTCCTGGACGACGTCCGACCTGCCGGATCCGAGCTCGCCCGGAAGATCGTGAGTTCCCGTCGGGCCGATCTCGTCGGCGCCGCTCTTGCGGCCACGACCGACGGATGCGATCTTCCGTCCTGCCCAGCCCACACCGCGTGCCGCCGATCCGGCCGCACCCGCGACGGCGCCCCCGACGAACTGCGCGCCGTGCAGCATCCGCAGTTCGAGCTTCTCCGCCCCGTCGACCGGCTCGAGCTCGAGGGGCATGTCCATCGGGGCGGCGCCGAAGGCATGATGCGATGTAGTGAGGACGCGGCGTCCGAGGATGTGGTTGCCCGCGCCACCCACGGCGGCACCGACTCCGAACGGCAGCGCCTTGCCGATGAAGGATGCTCCGCCCTTCGCGGCGAACTGCTTCACGAACCGGGTCTTGAGCTGGTCGACCAGCGGTCCGACAGCGGCCCGAGGAAGCGACTTGGTCACCGTCTCACCCCAGTACGACGATCGCGTGCCGCCGCGACCCGTCGCCTGTCCTGCCAGCTGTCCGACCAGCGCCACGCCCTCTTTGCCGAGCATCAGGGTCATGACCAGTGCCCTGGCCCTGTCGGGGTTGGAAACCGCGATCCCATGGACCTCGGCGACCGACTGCGCGAACAGTGCGGTCGATTCGACGAACCCCACGGTCTCGACCCCTGAGAGGGCGAGGGTGATGCCTGTGCCGATGCCGGGAACGACGGCGGTCGCGCCGACGGCGGCACCGCCGGTCGTGACAGCCGCGAGGTAGCGACGCTCGAGGATGCGGATGATCTGCTCGGGCGACGCGTGCGGGTTCCTCAGGCGGATGCTGCGGATATGCGCGAGCACGAGAGGGCGCTGGATGGCGAGAACGCGATCGAGTCCTCGGACCATCAGCGGGTGCTCCGCGGAGCCCACTGGCGGCACCCCCTTGTCCCACGCGGCGTCGTCGGGGAGGGAGTGGATCTTGTGCACCTTGGGGGCCATGGAACGATCCTAGGAACCCAGACCGCGAAAACGCCGAAAGCCCGGCTCCCCTTGACGGAGCCGGGCTTTCGTGGAAGCGATCAGACGAACAGGTTCGCCCGCTCGAGGTCTTCGGCGAAGTCGACCTCGACCGCGTACAGGTCGGAGACGTCCATCGGCTCGAGAAGGAGTCCGTCCTCCGCGATCGAGAGTTCGAGGCCGCGTTCGAAGTAGTCCTGGTCCTCGACCCGCTGCAGCTGACGCATGAACGCCTTCTTGTTCGCGGACGAGATGTAGTTGATGCCCACGGCCTCGCCGAGGCCGCCCTTGACGGTCTTGGAGAGCTCGTTGATGAAGCCCTCGGCGGTGACCGTGTACTTCACCTCTTCGTCGCTGACCTTGGAGGTGTTGACGGTGACGAACGACTGGTCGCGCTCGATGTAGGCGGCCGCCCGACCCAGGATCATCGGGTCGAAGACCACGTCGCCGTTCATCCAGAGCACGCCGGACTTGCCCGTAGCGCTGAGGGCGCGCAGCAGGCTCTTCGAGGTGTTGGTCTCGTCGTAGCGCTCGTTGTGCACGTAGTTGACGTTCGGGAATGCTTCGATGATGGTCTCGGCGCGGTATCCGACGACGGCGGTGATGCGGGCGTCCGATCCGAAGGCGGCGCGGATGTTGTCGTGCTGCTGGCCCATGATCGTGCGGCCGTCGCTCAGCTCCGTGAGCGGCTTCGGCAGCGCACGGCCCAGGCGCGAGCCCATGCCTGCTGCGAGGATGACGGTCTGAAGAGTCACGAGTGCTCCTAAAGGAAGTATGTGTTCACGGTCGGTTCACCGACCAGACACTTCGTCGTGCCGAGAGTCATGCTAGCGATCAAGCCTGGGAAGCCCCGGGGGTTGAGGTCGCTGTTGCCAATTCGTGATCCAGTACACACCCAACACTCAGATTCGTCCAGATCGGGGCGACGAGAGGTCGGTCTGACGATCCGAAGGGCGATTTGTTGCGGCGACCCGAAGAAAGTCGGCACCCGTTGATACCGTAGGACGGTGACTGCTTCTTCCTCCGACGACCGCACCGATCAGGTGGCTGACGCCGCGCCCGCCGCCCCGAAGAAGACTCCCGCCCGCAAGGCCCCCGCGAAGAAGACGACCGGCACACGTGCTCCGTCGAAGGCCGCAGCCGACAGGGCCGCGGCGACCGTCGAGGTGGTCGCCGAGCCGGCGTTGAAGATCGACCGGAGCTCCGCAAGCTCCGGTCCGCGATCCGCAGGATCGAAGAAGACGACGACCGCTGCGGCGCGCGCGGCCGCAGCCAAGAACTCGACGCGCGACACGACGGCTCGTGCGGCTGCGGCGAAGTCCGCTTCGGCACGTTCCGCAGCGACCACGGCGACGACAGCCAAGACCGCCGCTGCCAAGGCCGCCGCTGCGAAGACCCCCGCTGCGAAGACGGCTGCCTCGAAGACCGCTGCCTCAGGCACGTCGAACACGTCGGCCGCGAAGACCGCCGCCGCGAAGACCGCCGCGGCCAAGGCGGCCTCAGAGAAGAGCGCTGCGGCGAAGTCGGCGGCGCGCACCTCTGCCGCGAGAACAGCAGCGGCGAAGACCGCGGCAGCGAAGGCAGCGGCAGCGAAGGCGGCCGCTGCCAAGGCGGCTGCGGCGAAGGAGTCGGCAGTCGAGGCTGAGAACACTGTGGCGATCGAGGCCGTCGCTGTGGACACAACGGGAGCTGATGTGACCACGGCCGACGCGGATCCACGCGAGCTCGGCGTCACTGAGTCAGACACGACGGGCGAGGTTCTCGAAGAGAATGCCGCTGTCGAGACGCGCATCGAGACCCCCATCGAGACCCCGTCGCTGCCGCTGACGACCGAGGCGGCGGCATCCTCCGACGCGGTCGCCGTCGAGAGCGAAGACGATGCGACGTCCGCGCCCGTCGAGTCGACTCCGAGCACGCGATCCGCAGACGAAGCGTCGGCCGATCCTGCCCTCGACACGTCACCGGTCGAAGGCGCCACGGCGGAAGCCGAGCCGGTCATCGAGTCCGCTGAGGAGCCGACCGTCGACGAGGACGCGACATCCGAGTTCGTCGACGCCGTGTCCGATACGGATGAGACGGATGAGGCCGTCGGCGGAATCGAGGAGGCATCCGGCTCCGAAGCCATCCGCATCCGCGGCCTCGTGAAGAGCTTCGGCGACCACACCGCGGTCAACGGCATAGATCTCACTGTGCCCGCAGGGTCGTTCTACGGCATCGTCGGTCCCAACGGTGCGGGCAAGACGACGACGCTCTCGATCGTGGCGGGCCTTCTGCGTGCCGACGCGGGCGACATCGCGATCTGCGGCATCGATCAGTCGGCGAAGCCGCTCGCTGCGAAGCGCATGATGGGCGTGCTGCCCGATCGCCTCCGCACGTTCGACCGGCTCACCGGGCGGCAGCTCCTCTATTACTACGGGCTGCTGCGGGGGCTCGCATCGGCGGTGATCGAGAAGCGCGTCGCCGACCTCGCACGAGCCTTCGACCTCGGAGAGGCGCTGAACCGCGTCGTCTCCGACTACTCGGCCGGCATGACGAAGAAGATCATGCTCGCGGGTGCGATGATCCACTCGCCGCGCGTCCTGGTGCTCGACGAGCCCTTCGAGGCCGTCGACCCGGTGTCCTCCGCGGTGATCCTGGACATCCTGCGGGCCTATGTCTCGCACGGTGGAACGGTGGTCCTCTCGAGCCACGGCATGGACCTCGTCGAGCGCGTCTGCTCGCGCGTGGCGATCATCGTCGGGGGAGAGGTGCTCGCCGAAGGCACGATCGATGAGGTCCGCGCAGGGCAGACGCTCGAAGCGCGGTTCGTCGAACTCTCCGGTGGCATCGGAGAGGTGGAGGGGCTCGAGTGGCTGCACACGTTCTCCGACTGAGGGCGGCGCTCCTGATCGGATCGCTTCGCGGCGAACGTCGGGTCCGCACCCTGGTCATGCTCGCTGTCGTGGTGGTTCTGACGGCTGTGGTCTGCGCTGCGGTCCTCAGCCTCGACGACTCCCCTGTCGCTGTCGCGCGCACGGTCATCGTGCTCGGCAGCGCCGCTCTGCTCCTCGGGTTCCTGGTCGGGCCGATCCTCGTGGGTGCCGTCGACCAGCTCGATCCCCGGCGTTTCGCGGTGTTCGGGGTCGATGAGCGGCAGATGCCCTGGATCCTCACCCTCGCCTCGTTCGTCAGCGTCCCGAGCCTTGCCCTGATCGCAGTGAACATCAGCGTGTGCATCGTGGCGATCAGGCTCGGCGCACCCTGGTTCGTCGCGGTGCTGATGAGCGTCGTCAGCCTGTTGTCGACGATCCTCTCGGCGCGCATCGGCATGGCGGTCAACGCGCTGCTGCTGCCGGAGCGTCGGTCGCGCGAGCTCACCGCGCTCTTCGCACTGGCCGTGATCGTGATCGCGTTCCCCGTCGCCGTGTTCCTCGCCTCGCTCAAGTGGGACGGGCAGGTTCCTGCGGCGGTCGCGTCGCTGACGGCGACGATCGGGTTCACCCCGTTGGCGGCGTCGTCGCGGTTCCTCTTCTCCTTCGCGACAAACGATGTCGCCGGAAACTGGATCAGCGGCATCGTGGCCCTCGTCACCATCCTGGTGCTCTGCGTGGCGTGGTCGTGGCTGGTGCGCAGACTGCTCACCACCACAGAGCGGCCCGTGACCCTGCGGGAGCGCTCGGGCCTCGGCTGGTTCGGCCTGCTCCCGTCGAACGCCTTCGGTGCGATCGCCTCGCGCAGCCTGGTCTACTGGCTGCGCGACCGCAGGTACATCATGAACCTCATCGTCGTCCCCGTCGCGGGCGTGCTCACCGTGCTGCCTCTCCTCGTCGCCGGAGTGCCGCTCGAGATCGCTGCGCTCGTTCCGGTCCCGGTGATGGCCCTGTTCTTCGGGTGGCTCCCGCACAACGACGTCGCCTACGATTCCACGGCGTTGTGGACGCACGTGGCCAGCGGCGTCCGCGGCATCGCCGATCGTCTCGGACGACTCGTCCCGGTCATACTCGTGGCTGTTCCCGTGCTCGCCATCGCCGTTCCCCTCACGCTGCTGTGGATCGACGACTGGCGTCTGCTCCTTCCGCTCACCGGCCTCGGGGCCAGCCTCCTGCTGTCGGCACTCGGATTCTCGAGCATCGTCTCGGTGATCGCTCCCTACGCCGTGTCGCGTCCGGGCGACAGCCCGTTCCAGCAGCCGCAGCGGCCGACGTCGCGCGGTGCATACGGCCCCGCCGCGGCGTTCCTCGGCGCGATCGTGGTGAGCGTGCCGACCATCTGGCTGCTCGTGCTCACGATGCTCGAGGGGTCGCAGTTCGCTCCCGCGACGTTCTGGGCGGGACTCGCGACCGGCATCGCGGTCTTCGCGATCGGCGTCGGTGTGGGCGGGCGCATCTTCGAGCATGAGGGCGAGCGGCTGATGGAGTTCGTCGAGACCGCGTGACAGCCGCCCCACGGGGCGCGTGCGCGGCTAGACTCTCGGCATGAGTACTCCGCTGGACAGCCCCGATCAGGGCGGCGTGGCAACGCTTGATCGCGAACTGGAAGAACTCCTCCGCGAGGAGAACCTCGAGCCGGGCGATCACGAGCGCTTCTCGCACTACGTCAAGAAGGACAAGATCCTCGAATCGGCGATCACCGGCAAGCCGGTGCGCGCACTGTGCGGCAAGAAGTGGACGCCGGGTCGCGACCCCGAGAAGTTCCCGATCTGCCCCACGTGCAAGGAGATCTACGAGACGATGGTCGGCTGAGTCTGCGCCGACTCGCCGGCAGTCAGCTCGCGTCGACGAAGACGGTGGGGATCGCCGGGTCGGACTTGCTGAGCGCGAGCGCCCGTACAGGAAGCTCCTCCCGCACCCGAAGGTGATGTGCCCGAGCGGAAGCGGTGCCTTCGGCACCTTCGAACGCCGTGTCGATCTCTCCGCCCTCGACGAAGGTCGTCTGCAGCGCCCGCCCGTCCGCATGCTCCGCCGGGGTGTCGAGCTCTTCGAAGCCGTCTGAGACGACGACCGTCTCAGCCTCGGCGACGCCGTCGACGAGAGTGCGGAATGCGGCCTTGCGCCCGCCGTGGGATGCCTTGTCGGTCGAGGCCTTGGCCACTCCGATCCACGCTCCGCTCGGATCCTGGCGAGCCACGAGCTTGTAGACCATGCTCGCCGTGGGGTATCCGGAGCCCGTGACCACTGAGGTGCCCACACCGTACGCGTCGACCGGTGACGCCGCCAGCGCGGCGATCGCATACTCGTCGAGATCGCTCGTGACCGTGATGCGCGTGCCCGTCGCACCGAGCTCGTCGAGCTGTGCCCGCACCTCTGCGGCGACGATCGGCAGGTCGCCCGAGTCGATCCGCACACCGCCGAGGCCGGTGCCGGCCACGCGGATGGCCGTCTCGACGCCCGTGCGGATGTCGTAGGTGTCGACGAGCAGGGTCGTATCGGTGCCGAGGCTGTCGATCTGCGAGCGGAAGGCCTCTTCCTCGGTCTCGTGCAGCAGGGTCCACGAGTGCGCGGCGGTGCCCATCGTCGGGATTCCCCAGCGACGTCCGGCCTCGAGGTTGCTCGTCGCGCGGAAGCCGGCGATGTATGCGGCGCGGGCCGCCGCGACCGCCGACTGCTCTGCCGCGCGGCGTGATCCCATCTCGGCGAGCGGTCGCTCGCCGGCGGCGATGCTCATGCGTGATGCTGCAGTGGCGACGGCCGAATCGTGGTTGAGGACGCTGAGAGCCAGCGTCTCGAGCACGACGGCGTCGGCGAAGCTGCCCTCGACCGTCAGGATCGGAGACCCGGGGAAGTACAGCTCGCCCTCGCGGTAGCCCCGGATCGAGCCGGTGAAGCGGTAGTTCTCGAGATAGGTGAGCGACTCGGCATCCACGACGTCGTTGTCGCGCAGGAAGCGCAGCTCGTCGTCTCCGAAGCGGAACTCGCGCAGCAGCGTGAGCAGGCGGCCGGTGCCGGCCACGACGCCGAAGCGGCGGCCTCCGGACAATCGCCGGGAGAACAGTTCGAACACACTGGGTCGTGATGCCGTGCCGTCGCGAAGCGCGGCGGCGAGCATGGTGAGTTCGTAACGATCGGTCAGAAGCGCCGTGGACGTCGTCATCCGCTCAGCTTAGTGACGACACCCGCACGGGTTGCTGAGCATGACGCGCTCGCGCGCAGGTAGGCTGGGTAGTCATGAACGACGCCCCGATCGGAATCTTCGACTCCGGTGTCGGCGGACTCACGGTGGCACGTGCCATCCGAGCCCAGCTGCCCCGGGAATCGTTCGTCTACATCGGCGACACGGCACACTCCCCGTACGGTCCGAAGCCCATCGCGGACGTGCGGCGGTACGGCCTCGAAGTCCTCGACACACTGGTCGAGCAGGGCGTCAAGATGCTCGTGATCGCGTGCAACACCGCGTCCTCAGCCATGCTCCGCGATGCCAGGGAGCGGTATGACATCCCTGTCGTCGAGGTGATCGGTCCGGCGGTGCGCCGAGCCGTCTCGACGACGCGCAACGGCCGCGTCGGTGTCATCGGCACTGTCGGCACGATCGGGTCGCGTGCCTACCAGGACATGCTCGAGGTGAACGAGCGCCTCGAGGTGTTCACCGCCGCGTGCCCTCGTTTCGTGGAGTTCGTCGAAGGGGGCATCACCGGAACGCCGGAGGTGCTCGCGACCGCCGAGGAGTACCTCGCACCGCTTCGGGATGCCGACGTCGACACGCTGGTGCTCGGGTGCACGCACTACCCGTTCCTCCGCGGTGCGATCAGCTACGTGATGGGGGAGGGGGTCACGCTCGTGTCCAGTGACGACGAGACCGCCGGTGATGTGTACCGTCAGCTCGTGCGGGGCGACCTTCTCGCCTCTCCCGACGCCACGGCGTCGTACGTCTACGAGGCGACCGGCGACTCGACGACCGAGTTCACCGCCCTCGCCAACCGTCTGATGGGCCGGGAGGTGCGCGACGTCCAGCTCGTGCAGACCGGCGTCATCACCCTCCCCGCGACGGCCTCCGGGTCGTAGCTCTCCCGCAGCACCCGCTTCATCCACCTCCACCCGAAGGAAACCCATGACCAGCATCGTCCGCGCCGACGGCCGTTCCACCGACCAGCTCCGCGAGATCACGATCGAGCGCGGATGGAGCAGCCACGCCGAGGGATCGGCCCTGATCAGCTTCGGCGGAACCAAGGTGCTGTGCACGGCGTCGTTCACGAACGGCGTCCCTCGCTGGCTCACCGGCAAGGGCAAGGGGTGGGTCACGGCCGAGTACTCGATGCTTCCTCGCGCGACGAACAGCCGCAACGACCGTGAGAGCGTCAAGGGCCGCATCGGCGGACGCACGCACGAGATCTCCCGACTGATCGGTCGCGCGCTTCGCGCCGTTGTCGACACCAAGGCTCTCGGCGAGAACACGATCGTCATCGACTGCGACGTGCTGCAGGCTGACGGAGGGACGCGCACGGCCGCGATCACCGGAGCATACGTCGCGCTGGCAGACGCGATCGAGTGGGGCCGGGAGAAGAAGTTCATCGGCAAGAACGCGACGCCGCTGCTCGATTCGGTGGCGGCGATCTCGGTCGGCATCATCGACGGCGAGCCCATGCTCGATCTCGCATACGTCGAGGACGTCCGCGCCGAGACCGACATGAACATCGTCGTCACCGGTCGTGGGCTCTTCGTCGAGGTGCAGGGCACGGCAGAGGGGGCGCCGTTCGACAAGCGCGAGCTCGACGCCCTGCTCGATCTGGGCGTCGCGGGCTGCGCCGACCTGAAGGACCACCAGCTGAAGGCTCTCGCGGGCTGATGAGGGTCGTCCTGGCCACTCACAATCCGCACAAGGTCGCGGAGTTCCAGCAGATCGTGGCGTCTGCGCGCCCTGATCTCGAGATCATCGCGTATGACGGCCCGGAGCCGGTCGAGGACGGCGTCACCTTCGCCGAGAACGCGCTCATCAAGGCGCGAGCCGCTGCGCGGCACACGGGTCTCGCGGCCCTCGCGGACGACTCGGGCATCTGCGTCGATGTGCTCGGTGGGTCGCCCGGGGTGTTCTCGGCCTATTGGGCGGGGCAGAAGAAGGACGCCGCGGCCAACCTCGAACTGCTGCTCGACCAGCTGCATGACATCGCCGACCCGCATCGCGTCGCTCACTTCAACTCGACGATCGCACTCGTCACGCCGGATGGGCGCGAGCACGTGGTCGTGGGCAACTGGCCTGGTCGTCTCGCGACCGAGGCATCGGGCGGGGGCGGCTTCGGATACGACCCGATCTTCATCCCCGACGGCCAGGCCGCGGGGGCCGAGCGCACGGTCGGGGATCTCAGCGCGGAGGAGAAGCAGGCGCAGTCGCACCGCGCCCGCGCTTTCGTCGAGCTGCTGCCTCTGCTCGCTGATCTCTGAGCCGAACGCAACCACTACGCTTGACGTACTTCATGCGTAGTGGTTATGGTGGTCGGCATGAGAGATCTCACCTACTACATCGGAGTGACCCTCGACGGGTTCATCGCAGGCCCCGACGATGAGGTCGATTTCTACCCGGTGACCCCTGCCTTCGCCGAAGTCCTGGGCACGGAGTTCGCCGACATCCAACCGGCCCACGTCCGCGCCGCGGGCGGAGGCGAAGACGAACCGCTGACCCGGTTCGACACGGTCGTCATGGGACGACGCACCTACGAGCCCGCGCTGCAGGTCGGCATCACCGATCCCTATGCGCACCTGCGCACGGTCGTGTTCAGCCGCTCGCTCGACGATCCGGGCGAAGCCAATGTCGAGGTCGTGAGCACCGATCCCGTCGAGCGGGTTCGGCAGCTCAAGGCGGAGGACGGGCTCGGCATCTATCTCGCGGGCGGTGCGTCGCTCGCGGGGGTCCTCCTCGACGAGATCGATCGCCTGATCGTCAAGAAGTACCCGGTGATCGCCGGCACCGGCATCCCGATGGCACGCCACCCGTTCTCCCCGACGCGGTTCGCACTCGATCAGGTGCGCTCGTTCGACAACGGCTGCGTCGTGCTCGAGTACTCCCGGTCCCGCTGACGAATCGACTACTGAGAATCATCACCATTCCCGACTGGGCGGATCCCCGCCCACTCGCGTGAGAGCCGGTCTAGCCTGGAGACATGCACGATCATGCGCCCGCCGCCGGCGGCATCCGCTCGGCCAGCCATCGCCGCCTGCTGGCGATCTCGCTGACCCTGACCGCGACCATCATGGTCGTGCAGGTCGTGGGTGCGATCTTCACCGGTTCGCTCGCGCTGCTGGCCGACGCCGCCCACATGTTCACGGATGCGTCGGCTCTCGTGATCGCGCTCATCGCCGCCGCCGTCGCCGCGCGTCCGGCGGATGACCGACGTACTTTCGGATATCAGCGAGCCGAGGTGTTCGGAGCGCTGATCAACGCGATCATCCTGATCCTGCTTGCAGGCTGGGTCGCATTCGAAGCGGTGGGACGGCTGCTGAACCCGGGCGAGACCGAGGTCGTGGGCGGGCTGATGCTGGTCGTCGCGGTCGTGGGCCTCGTCGCGAACGCGATCTCGATGTGGCTGCTCAGCCGAGCACAGCGCACCAGCATGAACGTCCGCGGAGCCTACCTCGAGGTGATGGGCGACCTGATCGGGTCGGCGATGGTGATCATCGCGGCGATCGTGATCGTGACCACCGGATGGATGCCCGCGGATGCGATCGCCTCACTGATGATCGCGGTGCTGATCATCCCCCGGGCGATCTCGCTTCTTCGCGAGGTGTTCTCGGTGCTCTCCGAATCGGCGCCGAAGGGCACCGCGGTCAGCGAGATCCGCCAGCATCTGCTCGACTACGACGGCGTGATCGGAGTGCACGACGTGCATGTCTGGCAGCTCACGCGCGGCGCGCCCGTGTTCAGCGCACATGTCAGCGTGGACCCCGCTCTGCTGGCCGACGGACGCTCGACGAAGCTGCTCAATGATCTGCAGTCGTGCCTGGCGCACCACTTCGATGTCGCACATTCGACGTTCCAGATCGAGCCGGCCGAGCAGTCGGACTGCGAGCCGCATCACGCCTGAGGCGTCAGGCCTCGACGACGACCTCTGCGGGTGCCTTGTCGGGGCGCAGCCCTCGCCAACGCGAATGCCGGAGCACTCCGTCGGGAGTCCAGTTCGCGAACTCGACTTCGCCCACGAGCTCCGGCTCGACCCACAGAGCGTCCGAGGCATCGAGAGCCGGGACGCCGTCGAGCGGCGCCGACTCGACGCGCAGGGTCGCGAGGCGAGCGAGCAGGTCGCGCAGCATCCGGTCGGTGAAGCCCGTGCCCACGCGACCGACGTACCTCAGCCGACCTTCGTCGGGTACCGCGAGCAGCAGTGAGCCGAACGTCCCCTCGCGGTCGCCCTTGCCCGGACGGATGCCGACGATCACGACCTCCTGCATCCGCGTGTGCTTGAGCTTGAGCCACGAGGGTGAGCGCTGACCAGGACGATAGCGCGACGCCGGATCCTTGACGACGACACCTTCGAGGCCGAACTCGTCGCTCGCAGCGAGAGCCGCATCGAGGTCGTCGAACACGGGCGGCACCTGCACGGGCGCGTCGAGGTCGGAGATGACGTCCTCGAGCAGGGTGCGTCGCTGCGAGAGCGGCATCGAGCTGAGGTCGTGGCCGTCGAGCCGCAGCAGATCGAAGACCATGTAGACGATCGGGGTGCGCACGACCTCGCGCTCGATCTCGCGCGGTCGAGTCAGGTGCATGCGGTTCTGCAGCATCGAGAAGCTCGGCCTGCCGTGCGCGTCGAACGCCACGATCTCGCCGTCGATGATCGCGTCGGCCACCGGCAGGAAGGGCGCGCCGTCGGCCGTCAGCTCGGGGTACCGGGCTGTGATGTCTGTGCCGCTGCGGGCGTGCAGCAGCATCCGGCCGTCGGCCCAGGTGCCGATCGCGCGGATGCCGTCCCATTTGACCTCGACCCACGAGGGCGAGCTGAGGCCGCGCGCGATGGCCGGTGTGCCGTTCTCGGCGAGCATGGGGGAGACGGATGCAGGGGACCCTGGTGCGGACGCGCTCGCTGCCCCGGTGATTCGCGGTCGGTGACGCGGGAAAGCCGGTCGTGTGGCTGTCGTATCTGCGGGCACCTGCTCTGACTTCGCCTCGACCCGGCGCGGGCGCTCGGGGGGATGCTCGGTGCGAAGAGGTGCGAGTGGATCCAGCCCCGATTCCGCCCGCTCGAGCACGCTCGCGAAGTCGAGCTGCGCCAGATCGGGATCGTCGAGCTCCTCCCAGGTGCGAGGCGCTGCCACCCACGGCTGCGCTCGTCCTCGCAGGGAGTACGGCGAGATCGTGGTCTTCTTGCCGTTGTTCTGGCTCCAGTCGAGGAAGACCTTGCCCCCGCGTGCGGCCTTGGCCATGGTGCTCGTGGCGAGATCCGGATGCTCGGTCTCGATGAGCCGGGCGATCTCCTTGACGACCGACGAGATCTCGTCGCTGGTCTGCTGACCCGGCAGCGCCGCGTACAGGTGGATGCCCTTGCTGCCGCTCGTGACGGGCACCGGCACGAGACCGATGTCAGTCAGCAGGGCGCGGGCGATGCGGGCGACCTCGGCGCACTGCGCGAGCCCGACTCCGGGGCCAGGGTCGAGGTCGAGCACGAGACGATCGGGTGTGCCGGGCAGGCCATCCGTGTCGAAGCGCCACTGAGGAACATGGAGCTCGATCGCCGCGACCTGAGCGAGCCAGACCAGGGTCGGCACGTCCTCGACGAGGGGGTAGGCCTTGGGGCCGTCGGAGTGCTGGATCTCCTGTCGGGGTATCCAGCTCGGAGCGCCGGGTTCGAGCTGCTTCGTGAAGAACGCGTCGGCGGGAGCATCGGCGGTTCCGACTCCCTCGACCCAGCGCTTGCGGGTGACCGGGCGTCCGTCGAGCAGCGGCAGGATGTGGGGCGCGATCGCCGTGTAGTAGGCGATGATCTCGCCCTTCGTGGTGCCGGTCTCGGGGTAGACGACCTTGTCGAGGTTCGTGATGCGCAGTCGACGACCGTCGATCTGCACGTTCTGCGCCTCCGGAGCCATAGCGCCAGCGTAGTCAAGGTACTGGCCCCCACCGGGGCGGCTGGTGTTCACTGGGGGCATGAGAACGATCTGGAAGGGCGCGCTGACCTTCGGCCTCGTGAACGTGCCGGTCAAGGTGTATTCCGCGACTGAAGACCACGACGTGCCGCTGCATCAGGTGCACGAGAAGGACGGCGGACGCATCCGGTATCAGCGCACGTGCGAGGTGTGCGGCGAGACCGTGGCCTACGCCGACATCGATCGCGCCTACGTCGACGAGGGGCAGACGGTGGTTCTCACCAAGGACGATCTCGCGGCGCTCCCGGCCGAGAAGAGCCGAGAGATCGACGTCGTCGAGTTCGTGCCCTCCGACCAGGTCGACCTGCTCACCCTCGACAAGCCGTATTACCTCGAGCCCGACTCGAAGTCGCCCAAGGCCTACGTGCTTCTGCGCAGGACGCTCGAGCAGACCGACCGCACCGCGATCGTGCGGTTCACGCTCCGTCAGAAGACCCGCCTCGCTGCGCTCCGCGTGCGGGGCAAGGTGCTGGTGCTGCAGACGCTGCTGTGGGCCGATGAGGTGCGCGAGGCGGCGTTCCCGGCTCTGGATGAGGATGTGCGGATCTCTAAGAAGGAACTCGAGCTCTCGGCTTCACTCGTCGACAGCTACTCGGCCGACTTCGACCCCGAGTCGTTCGTCGACGAGTATCAGAAGGAGCTGCGCACTCTGATCGACGCGAAGATCGAGGCGGGCGACACGTTCGACGTCTCGGAGACCTTCGGCGAGGCCGAGGACGACTCGAAGAGCGGCGAGGTCATCGACCTGATGGAGGCGCTGCGCGCCAGCGTCGCTCGCACGAAGGCCGCGCGCTCGGAGTCGTCAGACAAGAAGGAGAGCACCAAGAAGAGCCCGACCAAGAAGAAGGCGGGCTGAGTCCTCAGCCCGCCTCTCTCAGTCGTTCGGGATCAGTGCTTGCCGTCGCCGTCGAAGTCGGGAGCGCGGTCGAAGACCTCGGGGTCGAGCGCGAGCTCTTCGGCCTCGGCGGCGTCGGTCTCACCCTCGCCGGCCGCAGCCTCCTTCTTGGCCTTGTGGCGCTCCGAGAAGTAGTGCCAGACGGTGATCAGCGCGGTGCCACCGACGGCAGCGAGGAGGATCAGGTCGATGTAGCTCTCGACGAAGTGCGCGACCGGCGGGATGAACCCGATGGCGTAGCCGAACATCGTCAGACCGAAGCCCCAGAGGATGGCGCCGATCAGGTTGTACAGCGTGTAGCGGCGCCACGGCATGTGGCCCACACCGGCCGCGACCGGGGCGAAGGTGCGCACGATCGGCACGAAACGGGCGAGGATGACCGTGATGCCGCCGAAGCGCTCGAAGAAGGCGTTCGTCCGCTCGACGTTCTTCTTGCTGAAGAGCCCTGATTCCTTGCGTTCGAAGACTGCCGGTCCGCCCTTGTGGCCGATCAGATAGCCGACCTCACCGCCGACGAACGCCGACAGGCCGATGAGCAGTGCGACGATCCACACGTTGATGCCGAAGACTCCGTGCTCCGAACCCGCGAGCGGGTGCGACAGCAGGCCCGAGATCACGAGCAGCGTGTCGCCCGGAAGCAGGAACCCGACCAGCAGGCCCGTCTCGGCGAAGACGATGAAGCACACCACGAGAAGCGCCCACGGCCCGGCCGATCCGATGATGGTGGCGGGGTCGAGCCAGGGGATGAGAGCGGCGTGATGCATGGATTTCCCGTCGTAGTGATGTGTGCGGCGGTACAGACACCTGTCGCGGGGAACACGACAGATCGGTGCGGAAGGTGGGACTTGAACCCACACGCCCTAGGGCACAGGAACCTAAATCCTGCGTGTCTGCCAATTCCACCACTCCCGCGCGGTGAGATAAGTCTACTGATCGGGGGATCCGTCGATGCTGGGGATCCGCCCGCAGCCCGAGCGCTGTCACTGTGGATAACTCCGACGGGCGGCGCTCGATCCTTGCGAGGATGCTCGGGTGATCCCGCCTCCCGTCCTCGTCGCCGAGCGCGTGCGGCAGCGACTCCGCTCTGGGGGCACGGATCCGACATCCGATCCCGCGGCGGCGCGCGCCATCGCGCTGGCGGAGGTCCGCAGGTTCAACGATCTGGCGCTCGCACGGGGCGCGGCGATGATCGACGACGAAGCCGCGTGCGTGCGCGACGTGCTCGCCTCGGTGAGCGGGTTCGGAGCGCTGCAGCCCTTTCTCGACGACCCGGAGATCGAGGAGATCTGGCTCAACGGTCCCGAGAGCATCCACGTCGCCCGCAGCGGAATCGCCGAACGCATCGAGCTGCGTCTCACCGACGCGGCCCTGCGCGATCTCGTCGAACGGATGCTGCAGTCGACCGGGCGCCGCGTCGACATCGGCCAGCCGTTCGTGGATGCGTCTCTTCCCGACGGATCCCGTCTGCATGTCGCGATCGCAGATGTCGTCCGCGGATCGTGGTCGGTCAACATCCGCAAGTTCCTGCCGCGCTTTCGCACCCTCGACGCGCTGGTCGAGAACGAGGCTCTGACTGCAGAGCTCGGCGACCTGCTGCGCGCGGCGATGCGTGCGGGCAAGAGTGTCGTCGTGTCGGGCGCCACCCATGCGGGCAAGACCACGTTCCTCGGTGCGCTGCTCGCCTCGTGCTCCGACCATCAGCGGATCATCACCGTCGAGGAGACATTCGAGCTCGCCGTGCAGGGTCCCGATGTCGTCTCCTTGCAGGGCCGTCAGGCGAGCCTCGAGGGAAAGGGCGAGATCACGCTGCGCAGGCTTGTGAAAGAGGCGCTGAGGATGCGGCCCGATCGCCTCGTGGTGGGTGAGGTCAGAGACGCGGAGGCGCTCGACCTCGTCCTCGCACTGAACACCGGTGTGCCGGGAGCAGCGACCGTGCACGCGAACTCCGCCGCCGAGGCGCTCGACAAGCTCACACTGCTGCCGCTCCTCGCCGGACGGAACATCGACCGATCGTTCATCGTGCCTGCACTCGCGGGAGCCGTCGATCTGGTCGTGCACTGCGTACGCGGCGACGACGGGGTCCGACGGGTGGAGGAGGTCATCGCGCCCACCGGCGAGGTGATCGACGGTCGGATCGTCGCGAGAGAGGTCTACACCCGTGGCGGGCCCGCTGTCGCTGCCGGGACGGCATGGCGACGCGGCGAGCTGATGAGGGTCGGAGACACCCCATGACGGTGCTGCTCGGAGCGATGCTCGCCGCCGGCGTGCTGTTGTGCACGTCGCCATGGCTGTGGCCTCCACGTCCGGAAAAAGAGAAGGTCAGACGCCGCGGCCATCTTTCTCGGTTGCTCGAAGAGGGTGGTCTCGCCGCCGTCAGCCCGCGCACACTTCTGTCGGTGATGGCGACGGTCGCGCTCGCCGCAGCGTCCCTCGTGTGGCTCCTCACGGCGATTCCCCTCCTGGCCGGGTTGGCAGGCGCGGCTGCAGCGGTGGCACCGATCGTGTTCGTACGATCGCGGCGGATGCGGCTGCGCAAACAGCGGCGACAACTCTGGCCCGACGTCTGCGATCTCCTGATCGCCTCCATCCGCGTGGGACTGTCGCTGCCTGATGCCGTCGCGAGCCTGGCCGAGTCGTCGCCGTCGATGATCCGGCCCGCCTTCATCGTGTTCGCCAGGGATCTGCGCGCCACCGGTCGATTCGAGACGAGCCTCGATCGACTGAAGTCCGCGCTGGCCGATCCCATCGCCGACCGGATCATCGAGACGCTGCGCATGGCAAGACAGGTCGGGGGAACCGAGCTCACCGGCGTGCTGCGCGCGCTGTCGTCGTCGGTTCGCGCAGACGCTGTGCTGCGCGGCGAGGTCGAGGCCCGGCAGTCATGGATCCGCGGCGCGGCCGTGCTCGGCGCCGTGGCGCCCTGGGTGATCCTCTGTCTGCTGGTGCTGCGCCCCGAGGGCGCTGCTGCCTACGGCACCGCGGAGGGGATGCTGGTGATCTTCCTCGGTGCTGCCGTGTCGGTGACCGCGTACCGCATCATGATCCACATCGGTCGTCTGCCCGAGCCGGGGAGGTGGTTCGGGTGAACCCGGTCTCCGCGGTCGCGATCGCGATTCTCGGCGGCGTCGCGCTCGGGTCGGGCGTGCTCTGCCTCCTCGCCGCCATGCCGCACTGGTCAGCATCGCCCCTCTCACAGCGGATCGCCTCGTACGTGCGAGACGTGGTCTCCGATGACGACCTGCCTGACGGTGCACTCCCGCGAGTCGGAGTGCTCTCGGCGGGCGACCGGACGGTGTGGCTGCGATCGCGGGCGATCTTCGAGCGCCTTCTCGGCGGGGGAGAAACTCTGCGTCGCAGGATCGAGCAGGCCGGGCTCCCCCTGGAACAGGGCGCCTTCCTCGGGCGTCAGCTCGGCTGGGTGCTGGCAGGCGTCGTGACCGGTGCGATCGCCGTCATCGGCCTCGCCCTCGCGGGCCGCATGAGTCCGCCGATCGCGCTGCTGCCCGGCATTCTGGGAGCCGCCGGGGGATTCGGGTACGACATGCAGCTCACGGCACGAGTCTCGTCTCGTCGAGCTCGACTGACCGACGAGCTGCCGACGACCCTCGAGTTCCTCGCTCTGTGCCTGTCGGCAGGGGAGGGGTTGCTCGACTCCCTGCGCCGGGTGGCCGCGGTCGGATCCGGAGAGCTCACCGGCGAGTTCCGCCGTGTGGTTCTCGCCGTGGGCACAGGTTCACCGCTCGCCGACGCCCTCACCGAGATGGCCGTGCGGCTGCAGCTTCCAGGACTCTCACGCGCCATCGACCAGGTGATCGCCGCTCTCGAGCACGGTGCCCCGCTCTCGGCCGTCCTGCACGCGCAGGCCGGCGACGCGCGCGAGGATGCCAAGCGTGTCCTCATCGAACAGGCCGGACGCAAGGAGATCCTGATGCTCCTCCCCTGCATAATGGTGAAAAGGTACCTTGCTCGGGCCGCAGCGCTGCCGGTGACCCTCGGGCGGGGGTCGGTGCGAGCGGCTCTGAGCGTCGTCTGAGCGGTCTAGCTGCTCCCGGCTGCCCAAGCGGTACCCGGCAGGCATCCCACCCCCGCAGCGGGGCGCTTACGGGCATGGCCGAGCAACATCCCTTCTGACCTGGGGTTTTCTTGGGCGCTGGTCCCCGCTGGGCGCGGGAGTGCATACTAGTACCCATGCAGCCGGTTGTCAACGCCACGTGTCGAGGCACCGCCCATCGTGGGCACCCCGAGCGTACCGTTGCGCAGTTCCGTGACAACGACGGATGGGCGCGGGTCTACCCTCGGGGTAGTCGGGGGCAGCATGATCCGATCATCTGGGAGCCAACCGGCGAGCTCCGGTCGCTCCACGTCATCCATTGCCCGACGTGCGGTCGCACGTTCCCGCCGATCACGCCGGAACGCTTGTATCCTCTTCTTGATTGGGCGCGCGAGCACGGCAAGAACGTTCCGCTCGGCTGACGCCCCCCAAGACCTACAACTGAATACGCAGTCCTCAATCCACTCGCGAAGTGGATGGGTGCTTATTTCGGGAACCTCACGATAGGTGTCCCTCATCTAGCGCGCTCTGCGCTAAGCACCAGAGGAACTGCCCATCATGGAGTTCGAAACTCCCAACCCGTTTCAGGCAGGTGGTCGTCTCACAGTCGCTCGGCGTAGCGGCGACCCCGAACAGATCGCCGCTGCTGAGGCCAACGTCGCAGAAGCGAAGATCGCTGCCTATGTCAAGCGCACGCTTGCCGCTGCTCCACCACTCACCGCAGCCCAGGTCAAGCGCCTGTCGGGGCTGCTGCGTACGGGGGGGCAGTGATGACCCGCCTCTTGCGCGTGCCCAAGCCGCGCACCGGCTACCCCTCGAAGGCGAAGCTGTCGGACTCCGAAATGACGAGCGCGCTCCGTGTCGGCCCGCTCCTCAAGTGGTTCTTTCCCTTCGCAGTGTTGGGGGAGGTGCGCACCGCCCAGCCGAACCGGATGCCGTATGGACTCGTCCACTTGTACTTCGACGCTGATGGCAACTCCCAGCGCGCCGTCCAGACCTTCTACTCGGAAGAGGACGCACGGTGGGCTGTGTCGTGGTTGTACCGCACCCATGAGGACGACTGCCAGTGTGCCGCCATCTTCTTTTGGACGCCGGCGACGGTCAACTACGGACCGGAGACCGGCTCATGAGCAACCTCGATATCGCGCTCAGCCTGGTCCGCGCAGGGTTCTACGTGTTCCCACTCACGCCCAGCGGCAAGTTCCTGCAGGGGTTCAGCTGGGACACGGGCGCATCACGTTCCCCGAAGGAGGTCCGCGCGTGGTGGGCCAAGGAAGCGCGTCAGCGTATCGGCATCCACTGTGGGCGGAGCGGCATCGTCGCTGTGGACCTTGACCGGAAGCACGGCAAGGACGGTTTCAAGAGTCTGAAGGCTGCGGGCCTCGACCTGCCGCGCACGTTCCATTACACGAGCCGCAGCGGTAACGGCGAGCACCACATCTACCGCGCACCGGAGGGCGAACAGCTCACCATCGACCGCGACCTGAACGGTATGCCTGGTGTGGACATTCGCAGCGGCATCGGGATGATCGCGTACGCCGGTACGAAGCTGACCAGGAAGCCCCGGCTGGCCCCGGCTCCCGAGTGGGCACTTGTCCACAAGAAGGATGGCTGGGACTACGATGCGGCCGATCTGGAGGCGTGGCTCGATGCCGAGGGCACCGCCACCGACCCGAAGCAGAAGGCGAAGGCTGCCAAGGCGCGCCGCATAGCGACCATCTTCCCCGAGGACGGCATCGCCGAGCCGCAGTTGCTTGGTTATGTCACCCCGCTGGTGTCGGGCCTGATGTGGGGCAGCGGTCGTCGAGAGTCGTACGAGGCTGCGCGGGCGCGGTACACGAATGACTACCCCGACCCGAAGTACCTGATCGCGTTCGACCGGGCGTGGGCCAAGGCGATCACACGGGTTGAGGCGGACCAGCAGAAGTCAAACTCACCCGCCGCGCAGCCGAGGTCGAAGGCGAAGCGCGCGGGAGAGAGCACCGGCCGGAAGCTGATTCTGGTTGACCTCGACGACGTCGAAGAAGAGCCCGTCTACTGGGCGCTGCAGGACGTGTTCCCGCTGGGCACGTTGTCGATCATGTCGGGCTTGGGTGACGTAGGTAAGAGCACGCTGCTGGCGACGTGGGCGAAGCAGATCATGGAGGGATCCGCTGAGGGCGACCTCGACGGGCCGACCGCGATCCTGACCGCCGTAGGTGAGGACGACCTGGGCCGCGTGCTCAAACCGCGTATGCGGGCGGCAGGGTACGACTCCTCGACGCGAAGGTTCCGTGTCATCACGATCACGAGCCAGGGGCACGCCACGTCCTTGCAGATTCAGGAGGACCTAGACGATATCCGGCAGGCCGTGATCGACACCGAGGCACGCGTACTGATCCTTGACCCCGTCATCTCGTATGTAGCGGGCGACCCGAACAAGCCTAAGGACGTGCGAGAGGCTATGGACCCCGTCCGCGACCTGGCCACTGAGCTCAACATCGCTGTCATCTGCATCCTTCACCACAAGAAGGGGCAGGGCACCGCAGCCGAGAAGCTGTCCGGAGCGCACGCCTGGCGCGACATCGCACGGTCGCACATCTTCGTGGTCAAGGACGAGGAAACCGGCATGCGGTACGCCACCGTCGAGAAAGGCAATTACACCGGGGCGCGCCTGTCGTTCTCCTTCGAGACGGAGGAGGTGGTGTACCCGAACCCCAAGGGCCGGGGGAAGCCAATCAAGACCGCCCGCGTGATCAACCTGCAGCAGTCCACGACTACCGCGCACGACGTCATGGCCAAGCAGACGGGGATGGTCAGCACGAACAGTGAGCTGCGGCAGGCCATTGTTCACTACATCGACAGCCAGCGCGTGTCGCTGTCGCCGTCCGAGGTAGCCGAGGCCCTGGGCGAAGACGTGCGGAAGGTGAACGTGTACCTCGACCGCGCGTGGAAGTCCGGGCAGATCAAGAAGGCGGCGCGGGGCGCGTATCACTCGCTCGCTGGTGTAGACATCCGCGCCGAGCGGGCCAAGAAGGGGGAGAAATGATGCCCTGCCGCACCGCAGCCGCAAACCTAACACCGGCTTCTACACACCCGTGGGGCGTTATGTGTGTTGGTTTGGCCCCTCGCGAAAGTAACACTCCTAACACACCTAACGCTGTAGCCCCCTACGCGCGAGGCGTTAGGTTCCCTGCCGTCCGGGACAAGGTCTCACACCTGTGTGGACATGTCACACGCTGCGCAGGAGGACACGGATGAGCCCCGATGAAGCGTACGCGCCGCTCGCAGCTGCGCTCGAGGATTACGTGCCGCCGTGCAACGGCTGGGACATGTTCACGTCGGACTGGTTGACGGATGAGGACCGGGAGCAGTGTTCATCAATCTGTGCGGGGTGTCCCATCGCTGATCTGTGTCGCACATACGCCACCGCAGCCAAGGTCGACTCCGGGTTCTGGGCCGGAAATGACCACAGCCCCAAGCGCAGGCGGGCGAAGGGGGCCAGCTGATGTACGACCACTGTCACATCGCCGACGGCTGTGGGGGCTGATGAAGTCTGCGTCGCCCTCTGCCCACGGCAGTCACGAACTACCGACGCCGGGGCGGTTTCCCTGGCACCCATCCAACAGAAGGAAGAAGCATCATGAGCAAGTCAACCGCTGCATCCGTCGAGTCCGCCCTGCCCACCGCCCTCGCTGGCTTCAAGGACCGGGCCGCTGCCGTCAAGGAAGCGCACCGCGTTGCCCGCAAGGCGATTCAGGACGACAAGATGACCAGCGACCTGGCCAAGCGCGGCAAGCTGGACGGCCTCAATGTGGGCACTCGGGCGAAGCTTGACGCCATCAAGGCTGAGCAGGAGTCGTACGTCAGCGGCCTGCGCAGCAAGATCGAGAAGGAGTTGCGGGGGAACCAGCCTTCAGACGCCAGCAGCGTGCTGCTCCGCCGTGACGCCGCCGACCGCGCCCGCAAGCTCACCGACAAGAATGAGGCGTTGGAGGTGCTGCAGGACGCTATCGCCAACGGTGATGCCGAGATGGCTCACGCAATCGGTACCCGTGCCCGGAACTTCACCTGGCTCGATGTGTCGGACGTGTACCAGGCTGCACACCCGGACACGGCGGACTCGGCGGCTGCGCTCTCGTACGTCGAGGCGAACACAAGCGGGGTCGCCTACAACCTGTCCAACCAGATGACGTACGCGGCACCCAACGTCTGAGTCATGACTGGGCGGGGTTGTTTGACTCCTTTCGCCCGCCCACGCTCGGTGTGCATGCCGAGCACGCAGAGGCTCCCTGGTACATGCTGGGGGGCCTCTGGCGTACCCGGGGGGCTGGGCATGGGCGTTGGGTCCGTCAGAGGGCGCACAGAAGCGCTCGCCGACGGGTGCGCAGCGGCACACTGGCCCGCGCTGGTCGCGTGGATTCGGCACATTGCAGAGTGTCAAGCGGCAAGTTCGAACATTGTGTTTACTGAAGGGTCCCCTTGTGGCTAAAGTTCACACATTCGAACAAAGTTTCGAAAGACTGGGATGACTGCATGAACGCCGCGCAACGCCGTCACTATGACGCCATTCAGCAGATCGCCCGCGTCGAGTGGCCGGTCAACGAGCAGAGACCCAAGGGCGATGGCGACGAGCTCAAGACGGCGCAGGAAAGCAAGCGATGACCACCATGATCGGCTATCTACGGGTGTCCACTGAGGAGCAAGCGAATAGCGGCCTGGGGCTTGACGCCCAACGGGAGTCCATCGAGCGCTATGCCGACGCGCACGGGTGGGCCGTCGCCTGGTACGTCGATGAGGGGCTGTCGGCTAAGTCGCTGGCCCGCCCGCAGCTACAGGCCGCGCTCACGCGTCTGCACGTGCTACCGAAGCGCCGCGACGTTGACGGCATCGTGGTGGCAAAGCTCGACCGTCTGAGCCGTAGCGTGCACGACTTCTCGGGCATCCTCAAACTTGCCAACGCGCGCAAGTGGGCCGTGGTAGCCATCGACCTCGGTGTGGACACCAGCACTCCCACCGGCAAGCTCGTGGCCAACGTGATGATGTCGGTTGCCGAGTGGGAGCGCGAGGTCATCGGGGAGCGCACTTCCGCCGCCATGCAAGCTGCCAAGCGTCAGGGAAAGCACATGGGCCGGGTATCAGCTCTGCCGCAGAGCACGGGGGACCGCCTGCTCGCCCTTCGCGCCACGCACACGCTCGCAAAAACCGCTTCGCAGCTCAACGCCGAAGGGCTCACCACCGCGACCAGCAAATCGTGGTCCGCGAATTGCGTTGCGAAGGTCGAGATGCGCCTTAGAGACCGTCGTCGTGTGGATAGCGCCAGCTTGCAGACGGGAGGCTGACGCCTCCCGCACCGCGTACGAAAGTATCCTCTCCCAGCACCCAGTGATTCAGATTGTTCAGTGTGTCCGGATACAGCTTCAACCCTGTCCCGCCGATGTGGCCACGCCAATTGACGCACATCATGGGTTTGATAAGAGGGAGCAGATCGAGCCCATGCTGGACCCCCGCCACAGCGGCGGTGGTACTCCCCGCGATTAGGTCAGCGAGTTGAATATGCGGATGGAGGTGGGAGGGAGCCGTGAGAATCTGGGTGACGATCGCGTTGGGCTTTACATATTCCGTCCCTAGCCGGACCATCTCCGCGCGTCCCGTGAGCCAGTCCGCTTCGTCGCGGTGGTTGCCGCCGGGCTTGTCGAACACAATAAGGCCGCGTTCGCCGGCGTTCTCAAGCTGCGCCGAGACGCGCTCAAACATGAACGTGATGACGGCGTCCTCGGGCCCCTCACCGCCTGCAGTTGACACCCCTCCGTCGAGGTCCCAGATCACGACGATAACCCGCGCCTTATGCGCCTGAGCTAGTTCCAAGACACGAATACGCATGGGGGTCTGTTTAGCTTTTCGCTCGTCTGACTGACCCCACCAGTTGGTGCGCTGGGAGTTCGCCCACTTGAGCTCGACATCGTAGGGCACCTCGAACTCGTCGTATAGCGCGCGAAACGCCTGCGCGAAGGGCTGGACCTGATCCTCATCGAAGATGGCCGCGCCGAGGGCGACCAATTGGCCCATGCCGCGGCGACGACCGCGTTGTTTTGTGTCGTCAACGTAAGCGATTCGCATCGTGGTCTACCGCCTACGTCTCGGGCGGTTCGTGGCTCCGTCCGGGAGTTGAGACAGGCGCGGGAAATGTCCGGACGCGGCCTGTCCGAAACGCTCCGCCCAGAAGTCAACGAACCGGTCCAGGTCTCCGATGTCGAGAGGAATAACGCCGTACGCCAGGCCAAGGCCGCCGAAGACCCCGTCGAGAGCCCCGAGCCCTTCGCCGGGCTGGGCCGCGCGTGGCTCGTTCTCGAAGTCAGGGCCGAAGCCCTGCATGAAGCCCAATTCGTACCAAGAATACGAGCGCTCGGCTTCGAAGTCGGCGAAGTAGAAGGAGTGGGAACGAGAACGGGTGCGACGAATGTCATCAAGTCGGATGTGCCCGTACGCGATGACATCGAACGGCGACGACTCGCTGCCAGAGAAGTCCGATACGCCAGTGATGACCAGGCGGGCATCGCCGAGCGTCAGCGTCACACCTCCGTCTCGCGAGCGCGACACCGCCGTCGAAGGGGCGCTGTCGGCGATAAATTCGACTAGCTCCTCGATGAGCGCCGCATAGCCGCTACGGCAACTCTGCGCGAGGGCTTCCCTTCGCTCGCGTTCCGTACGGGCGGCCTCTGCAGCCGCCTGTTCCGTGGCAGCGGCTTGAAGAACCGCCGACTGCGCAGCCGCGAGCGCGCTGCCGCCGCGTGTTGCAGCCTCTACCCCCGCACGTTGGAGTCGGTCGATGAGGTTTCCGGCTGCGGGACGAGCTCCGGGCGCTTTGCTCAGACACTCGCCCACGATCCAGGCCAGCTTCCGACCGCCGGGCAGGAGGTCAGGCACGACGTTCAGATGTTGAGCGCGCAAGGCATCAAGCTGCCCGTTGAATGGACGTTGCCCTGCGAGCAGTTCGTGCGCAATGACGCCGAACGCATATACATCCGTCGCCGCCGTCGCGTGCTCGTATCGCCACTGCTCTGGGGCGGCATACTCGGGCGTGAATGAGAACTTGCTTGTGTCGCCGGCAGTTACCGCTTCCGCGTAGCGTGCGATTCCAAAGTCACACAGCGCCCAAGATCCGTCGAGAAAGAGGACGTTCTCCGGTTTAATATCGCGATGAACGACGAAGGGCGCGATGACATTCAGTGCCTCAGCCAGATCGGTGAGTATGGCGATCGCTTCGCCTGCGCCGACGCCCGCGTTCATCTTCTGCCGAAGCGAGTACTCCGCTCGCGGCATATACAGAATGAACGAATCGGTCGTCTCTTCGATCTGCAAAATTGGGACGACATGCGGTGAGCTGGGCGCGTCCTGCGCGATGAGCTGCTCGCGCGTCGTGCCTTTCGCCTTGGGTACGACCTTAGCCGCGAGTTGATCCGAGTCGGGTCCGTACGCCGCATATACCTTGCCAAACGTGCCACTGCCAAGCGGTTTGCCGGAATCCCATCCCCACGTAGTCATGGGAAGAATATAGCGGACCGGCTCGAGCTACATCGCCTAGCGCCGCTCGACACTTGAGGTCCGGTTAGTGATCGGGGAGTGTGTAGCGCAGGTGGGTCGGACGAAGCGCCCTCTCGCTAGGTATCCAGTCCGACCATAGTCGCGCTCTCCCTCCCGACGTCACTACAAGCCCGTCCGCATCGTGGGACGCGCTAATCCCGTCGACCACGAAGAGGTCAGTCGGCTGGTAGGCCCGGGCATGGACGACTTCGCCTTGCGTGAGCTGCACATTTTCCAGCTCATCGCCCACCGAACCTTTGACCTCGACGTGGCGCTCTACACCGTTCAGCATCACACGCAGGTCGTAGGGCTTGCCCAGCTCCTCGATGCTCGTTGCACCGGCAGCTCGGTAGTGCTCAATGGCCAAGCGCACAGCGTGGCCCTCAAGCGCAGAGCGCTTTTCCGCGTCCCGAAGGTACCCCTGCCCACGTCCCGCACGAGCAGTTCTCCTACGGTCGTTCGGCGACTCTGGGGCCTCGGTCGGCGTGAACTCAAAGAACAACGCCACGAGAGCGGCCGGGAACTTTGTGAGATAGCCCTGTTGAGCGCGTAGTTCACGACCACCGTAGTTCTGGAATGGCGCATAGATCGGCTTGCCGTAGGTGCGGGCGAGGCCGTCAACGACCTCGAGTACCTCGGCTCGACGCGCATTAAGAGCCGATCTGGTGATGGGCTGGGCCAGCTCGGTGTATCCGGTGAGTGGCATGTTCCACGTTGGCCCCACTCTAGGTACGCCACGTTTCCGTCCTCGGGTACCGCGCGCTTGCCACGACCAAAGCATGGTTTCGAGTGGACCTGTGGCCTCAGACCAACCAAGGATGCCCTGTTCGCCTGAGGGCGTCTTGTGCCAGTGGAACACCCGGTCGCCGGGTTGTACGTAGGAGGTCAACTCGTAGGACCACGAGGGGTTCCCATCCCCACCCGTTTTCGGCGCGCGCAGGTACTCGCCCAACCCGACCGGCTCCTGCCGAATCTCCATCCAGAAGATCTCGTCGGGGTCCGCGCCCCACCAGTTGTTAATTACCATGAGTCGACTCTGGCAGACCTCGGCTTGCCCGAAGGGGGCCCTTTAGGCGCACTTATGCAGGCGCTCATCCTGGGCGGCGGCCCCGTCGAAGGCGCGCCGTCGAAGCGATGTCGGTGACGGCCGATAGCATGACTGCCGGGAGGCAAGGATGCTGCGGTCAGATTTCGATAGTCACGCGCTATGGGGTGTACTCGACAGGATCGACGATCAGCTCACTGAGATCGTTGACGAGCATCAGCCTGCTGAAATGCCGTTCATCGAACGCATCAAGGCACAGATGGCGTATGTGCGTAGCTTCGACGTCGTCGCCTCGACACGTGCAGCCTTCTTCCATCCCCAGATGCTCGCCCCAGTGCAGACGGTATGGGAATCTGTCGAGAACTCGTTGTCAACCCGTGTCGGCAGTGGGGTTGACTACACAAACTATCTTCATCAGGCTGCGGATCAAGCGGAAACGGGCCTGCTGCAAATGGCCGCGTGGCCACGTCCCTATGGCAGGGGCGGCGAGGTCAACCAGATGAACACTCTCTTCGAGCAGTTGCTCGAGGCTCAGCGCATCAGTATCGATGCACTCAACACCGAGCACGAGAAGCTGCGGAACGAGATCACTGATTACGACGCGCGAGTTGAGGCGAAGCGCGACGAAGTTAGCGCGGAACTGCTGGAGGCTCATGCCAAGCTCGAATCCTTGCAAGCAACTATCGAAGAGCAGAAGAGCGAGCTCACGGTCGCAGTGGCTGGAGCTAAGTCGGCAGTCGAGGCCCTCGACGAGAAGAACTCCGCGGCCTATAAAGAGTGGCGCAGCGCTCGCGAAGCCGCCTTCAACGAGGACTTCCAGCCGCTGAGGGATAGCGCCGCCGAGCGTCTCGATGCTGCTGAGGCAGAGTACGCGGAGTTGATCGGCGCCAAAGAGAAGTACACGAAACTAGTCAGCGCGATCGCCGCTGACGAAGTTGCGTCGCAGTTCGAGTCGGAAGCGGACTGGGGGCGTCGTGTCGGAAACCGCTTCTACCTTCTCGGCTTTGCCCTCCTGCTCGTTGCGACAGTGCCGCTCATCTGGTTGATCTTCGACGGCACCAAGTCCGACGACGGCACCGTGGACTGGACCGCGATCATTACTCGGGCAGCTATAGGCATCTTGGCTGGCTCCGCGGCAACCGTGGCGATCAGACTTGGAAGCCGGTTGATCAACAACGCCAACGCCATCAAACGGATGGAACTAGAGCTACGCGCGATCGGTCCGTTCCTTGCGAATGTGTCCGAGAAGCCCAAGGTGGACGATGCCTTTATCGAGCTGGTGGGTAAGGCATTCGGCAACACTTACGCTGAAACGACGTCCACCGGTGGTAAAGATTCGACGGACGACAAGACGTCAGTCACGACGTTGGCGCAGCTTCTCGAACTCATCGAAAAGGCGCGGAAGGTTCTGCCGCCGGGTCAGACTCCTTCTTGACTTGGTGCCGCTCCATGATGAAGCAGCGCTTGCCAGGACACTAGTCCAAGGGCGCAACGCGCGGGTTCGAGGTAGGCGGAAGCTCCCACCCGTGCTTCTTATGGACGTCTTTCGTGAGGCCCGTGGCGTTCTCTCGCAACTTGGAAAGCGCCGCCTTGTCGTATCCCGTCCGGCGGAACAGGCGGAGGTTCTGGCTGAGAGCTTGCGCCCAACTCATGAACGGGTCGAGGTTGTCGAGGCGCTGGTCCACGCTGTCGCCAGGCTTCGCGGCAGCCATCACCTGCCGCGCGAGGGTGGCCCCCAGTACACGTTCAGCTTCCAGCCACGTGTCGAGGCCTTCCCAATCGGTGTACTCGTCGGCCAGCTCGATCCCGGCAATGCGCAGGTTCGCGAGCCGCTCGCCCACGGGCTCAGTGGTCGGATCGAACGCGACGAGCCGCTGCACCGCTTCCTGCAGAGCGGACCACAGCGCCGTGGTGACCGCCTTGCGGGACTCCTGCAGGGCTTCCTTAGAACGCTTGTTGGCCAGGGCCGTCCCAAGCCCAGCGATAAGGACAGCAATGACGGAGATGACAAACGCAGCGATGTCCACGAACTGATCTTGGCAGACCCCGGCTGTTAGCTCTTCCACGTGACACGCACGGTTGCAGGGTCGAACGCCTTGCCGCTGCCGCTGGGCAGGATGGTCACCGTCACGAGGGTATCCAGCACGGCGCGCTTGACGTCCATGCTGAGCCCGCCCCACACCTGGAGCGCGTTGGGGCCGATCAGCTCGGCGGGTACGGCAGGGGGCAGCGCAGCATCCAGGGCAGCCGCAGCCTGCACACGGTCAGCCCGCAGTCGCTCGGTGATGCGCGTCAGCTGCGCCGCGTCAATGTCACCCGTGGCGAACATGTCGGCAGCATTGGCCAGGCGGGCATCCAGCGCCTCTATGGTGTCGCGCGCCTCCTGAAGCGTAGCCGGGTCACCCTGGGTGAACAGCGCCGCAGCATCAGGCATCTGCAGACGCCCAATCAGCACTCGGTCAACGGCGTCATCGACGCTGTCTTGCTTGCGCCGCACCCGGTAGCACTCGCTGCACACGTAGCTCGGGGGCTGACGCTTCTCGTTGCCGTTGGCCTGGCGCGTCTTCCGGCCTACTGCGCGCACCATCACCCCGCCACACTCCACCGGCTTGCCGGGCTCATCCAGCGCGCCTGTGGAGCGACCGCAGCGGGCGATGCCACCCAGCAGGTACTTTGGCGTGCGGCCTGCGGGGCTGGTGCGGCGCAGCGGGTCAGTCAGCACGGCCTTCAGGCGCTCATGAGTGTCCTCGTCGATGACGCGCGGGGAGTCGGCAGGGGAGTGGCCTACCACCTGCCCTCTGTGGACAGTCAACCCGGCCAGGCTGGGCCGTAGCAATAGCTGCTTCAGGGTCGTGGTGTTCCAGCCTGCGCCTCGTCCCGGGGTCGGCACCTGCTGCGCGTCCAAGTCCTTGCACACGGCCCGCAGCGACTCACCGTCGAGCACGCGCTTCACGGCTGCCCGGATGGTGTCAGCCTCGGCGTCGTGCAGCACCACGGCGGATCCCTCGCGCCGATAGCCGTAGCCCACGCGGCCCTGATGGACTCCGCTGACGGCGCGCTGCACGTTGGCGGCTACCTGGCGTGTGGCCTTCTGCTCGCCCTCGTACTGGCTCCACGCGGCCACGGTGCGCGCCACTGCACGGCCTGCGGGTGTGGTCAGGTCTAGGGTGCCAGCGGTCACGGAATACACCGGCACGTTCAGTGTGATCACCCGCTCCAGGTCGCGGGTCAGGCGCAGTAGCCGGTCCTGATGCCAGGCGACGATGGCTGGGGGCTGGGCGTCCAGCATGGCCTCAAAGTCAGGGCGCACCTTGCCGCTCGTGGCGCTGATGTCGTTGTCAGAGTAGACCTTGACCACACGCAGCCCGAGCTTCTTCGCCAGGGCACGGCATTCCTTCTCCTGGCGGGCAACCCCCAGCCCCTCACCCGTGCGGTCAAGGCTGATGCGGGTGTAGATGACGCAATCCATGAAGGTACCTTAGCGCCATGCCAGCGCCGCTCGTGTTCCTGATCCTCCCGCTCTCCGTTCTCTTCGCCATCTATCCGGGCCTCTTCATTCTGCGTCTCGGCATCGGCTGAGCGATCACGAAAGGACGACATGAACACTCCTCGACCTCACAGGGCGCGCTTCGCGACCTGCCTCTCTCAGGCTCCCGCCAAGAATCTCGTCGACGACGAATCCGGAGACGTGCCTGGCTGGGTGCTGGTGACACTGATGACGGCAGGCCTCGTGGTGCTGATCTGGGCGGTGGCCGGACCTGCGCTCAGTGCGCTGTTCGAGCAGGCCATCCAGCGTGTGTCGGGACTCTGAGGGGCTATCTCGATGCCGGTCACATCATCACGGCCCTCTTTTACGGACGACCGCGGATCGAGCCCGGTCGAGTTCGTGCTCGCGGGAACGCTGCTCACCCTGCTCACCCTTGCCGTTATGCAACTCGCGCTCGCCGTCTACGTCCGCAACGTCGTGCACGACGCGGCGGTCGACGGGGCCTATCACGCCGCTCTGGCGGACACGAGCACAGAGCAGGGAGCCGAGCGTGCACGGGAGGTCATCACCCGCGCGGTCGGCGAAACCTACGCCGAGGATGTGACTGTCGTCCGTTCGATGTCACTCGCTCAGCCGACGATCGAGGTTCGCATCCGCACCACACTTCCCGTGATCGGTCTCCTCGGTGTGCCGCTCGCACTGGAGGTGCAGGCGCATGCACCGGAGGAGTCGTTCGATGACGGATGACGACGGCTCGGCCGCCCTCGAGTTCATCGCCGTCGGCGTCATTCTGCTCGTGCCGCTCGTGTATCTGATCATCGCGCTGGGGGCTGTCCAGGAGCAGACGCTGGGTGTCGAGGCCGCCGCACGGCACACGGCACGGGCGATCGCCCTCGCGCCTGATGCCGGGACCGCGGCCATGCGGAGCGAGCAGGTGATCGCGAGCATCTCCGATCAGTACGGCCTCGATGCGGAATCCATCGAGGTGTCTGTGACCTGCGCACCCCTCGAGGTGGCATGTCCGTCGGCGGGCGCGACCGTGACCGTGACGGTCGCGACGTCGGTGTCCCTGCCCCTCGTGCCGACGATCTTCGGAGTGGACGAGGCTGCATCGATCGACGTCGAGGGGGCGGCGGTGCAGAAGATGTCCCGTCTGTGGGGTGACGGGTGAAGCAGGCGGGCGAGGACGGAAGCGTGCTGCTCCTGACCCTCGGCTATGCGCTGCTCGCAGTCGCCCTCATCTTCATGAGCGTGTGCGCGACGGACCTGTACATCTCGCAGAAGAGACTCGATGCGATCGCCGACGCGGCAGCGCTCGCCGGAGCGGACGGATTCACCCTGGCGCTCGACGGCGAGGCTGCACACGCGGATCTCACCGATCAGGGCGTCAGAGATCAGGTCGAGGCGCTGCTCGCAGCACTCCCGGCGGCGGTGACTCTGGAATCGGCGTCGAGCCCCGACGGCCGCTCCTCGCGGGTGACCGTCGCCACCACGTGGAGTCCGCCGCTCGCGTCGCTGTTCGTTCCGGACGGAGTGCGACTGGAGGCGACGGCGACGAGCCGCACGGCTCTGCGTTGATCGGGACGGACCGGCCCGTCGCGACATCGGCCCTTCGCGACACCGGCCCATCGCGACACCGTTCCTTCACGACACCGCTCCTTCAGGACACCGGTCCTTCGCGAGGTCGTCAATTCATCAGACGATCCCGCAGTCGACGCACCCGCCGTGGGAATCCATCCGGCACCTGCACGGGCAGCGCGTCGATCGGCCACCAGCGCACGTCCTCCGACTCGTCGCTCACGATCAGTGAAGTGTCATCTGAGACGACGACGGCGACCCCGATATCGAGGTGCGAGGCGCAGCGTCCGAAGGCCGAGGAGAGCGCGTGGTGGTCGAGGTCGTACACGAGAGGCTCGGCGAGGCCCGAGACGACCACTCCGGTCTCTTCACGCAGCTCACGGAGCGCGGCATCCGCAATCGACAGGTCGCCCGCCTCGAGATGTCCTCCAGGTTGCACCCAGAACTGCCCCTTGGCGTGGAACACGAGCAGGGTTCGAGTGAGTGTCGGATCGAACACGAGCGCGGATGCCGTGGCGTGGCGTGGACCGTCGTCACGGGAGACGGGGCCGTGGTCGTCGGGAAAGAAGCTCGCGAAGTCGACCTGGGCAGCGCGCTCGCGCTCGGAGGACACCGCGGCGCCCAGAACCAGGAGACGCACATCGGCGCCGAGGCCACCGGTCATGAAGGCTCCTCTCTCGTGCGGGGCACGAACCGGGGGATCCAGCGGATGAACCCGCCCGCGCCGACCAGACCGATCACGCCCATGGCCGCCGCCGCGATCGGCAGGGACGCGATCGCGACGATCGCCGAGACCAGCAGGGGAGCGACGGCTCCTCCGGCATCCGTCAGCGTGCGCCACGAGCCGAGGAACGCGGCAGGCTCGCTCTTCGGGGCGACGTCGGCGCCCAGCGTCAGCAGAATGCCGCTCGAGAGCCCGTTGCCGACCCCGAGCACGGCGGCGAACATGCCGAACCACAGCACGGCCGCATCCAGATCATGTGTGAAGGAGAGCGCGAGGAATCCCGCTCCCATCAGCACCATCGCCGGCATCGCCGCCCAGAGCCGTCCGAAACGGTCCATCACCTGGCCGCTCGCATAGAACAGCGCGAAGTCGATCGCACCCGAGATTCCGACCACCAGCGCGATCGTCGAGGCGTCGAGGCCGAGCGACAACCCCCACAGCGGCAGCACGACCTGCCGTGCAGACCGCACGGCCGACAGCGACGCGGCGGCGAGTCCCAGTCGGCCGAGTACGCTGCGCTGCTGCCACATGGTGCGGAAGATGCCCGCGCGCGCCGCCGTGGGAATCGAACCCGTGACAGGCTCGCCCGAATCATCCGCAAGCGCAGCGGTGCGCACCGCAGTCGTCGGCGCGATCGTCTTCTCAGGATCGGGGCCGAGAAGCACGAGCAGCACCATCACGACGAGGCAGCCCAGGAAGAACCAGATCGCTGCCGTCTCCGAACCGAACAGCTGCAGCAGACCCGCAGCGACGAACGGTCCGATGAAGATCCCGAGGCGGAAGCTGCCGCCGAGCAGCGAGAGGGCCCGCGCGCGGAAGGCGATCGGCACCCTCGTCGTCATGAAGGCATGACGTGCCAGACCGAAGGCGGCCGCGCAGAAGCCCAGGAGGAAGACGGATGCCGCGAGCACGCCGAGCGTGGGGGCGAAGACCATGCCCACGCCGGCACTGATCGCGATCACGCCCGCGATCACCATCGTGAAGCGTTCGCCGATGCGGCCCACAGCCCAGCCTGCGGGGAGGTTTCCGCAGAGCTGGCCGACCACGAGAGCGGAGGCCACGAGCGCGGCGAACGCGATGTCGGCGCCCATCCGCGCCGCGATCACCGGGATGAGCGGGATCACCGCGCCTTCCCCGAGCGAGAAGAGGACGGTCGGGAGGTACACCATCGGCCCGAACCGCCTCAGGACCGTGGATGCGCTGCTCACCCGTTTCACGCTACTCCCGTTCGAACGCCGTCCCCGCCCGCGCAGGCGGCACGTTAGGCTGGACGCGACATGCTCGAACTCGATCTCTCCGCCGACATCCAGGCCCTGCGACTCACCTACGGTGACATCCGCGAGGTCATCGATGTCGAGACCCTCCGCTCCGACATCGCGCGCCTCAGCGAGGAAGCCGGCGTGCCGGACCTCTGGGACGACCCCGAACGCGCCCAGAAGGTGACCAGCGCGCTGAGCCACCGGCAGTCGGCGCTCGCCAGGGTCGAGGGCATCGGTCGTCGACTCGACGACCTCGAAGTGCTGGTCGGGCTCGCGAACGAGATGGGCGATGAGGAATCCGCCGTCGAGGCTCGCGCCGAGCTCACCGCGCTCACCGAGATCATCAACCAGCTCGAGGTCCAGACGCTGATGGACGGCGAGTACGACGAGCGTTCCGCCATCGTCACGATCCGCTCGGGTGCCGGCGGCGACGATGCCACCGACTTCGCCGAGATGCTGATGCGCATGTACCTGCGCTGGGCCGAGCGTCACAAGTACCCCGTGAAGGTGCTCGACACCTCGTACGCCGAGGGGGCCGGCATCAAGTCGGCGACGTTCGAGATCGACGCGCCCTATGCGTTCGGCACGGTGTCCGTCGAGGCCGGAACGCACCGCCTCGCGCGCATCAGCCCGTTCGGCTCTGCCGACAAACGTCAGACGTCGTTCGCCGCGGTCGAGGTCATCCCTCTCATGGAGGAGGCGACCGAGGTCGACATCCCCGAGAACGACATCCGTGTCGACGTCTTCCGTTCGTCGGGCCCTGGCGGACAGTCGGTCAACACCACCGACTCCGCGG
Source organism: Microbacterium sp. MEJ108Y (assembly GCF_000834175.1). NCBI lineage: Bacteria > Bacillati > Actinomycetota > Actinomycetes > Micrococcales > Microbacteriaceae > Microbacterium > Microbacterium sp. MEJ108Y. The sequence continues at coordinate 71,237 of NZ_JXQX01000001.1, forward strand.
TGCGCCTGACCCACCTGCCGACCGGCATCGTGGTGTCGATGCAGAACGAGAAGTCGCAGATCCAGAACCGCGCCGCGGCCATGCGAGTGCTGCAGACCCGACTCCTGCTCCTGCAGAAGGAGGAGGAGGCCGCGAAGAAGAAGGAACTCGCCGGCAACATCACGGCGAGCTGGGGCGATCAGATGCGCTCCTACTTCCTCTACGGCCAGCAGCTCGTGAAGGACCTCCGCACCGGACACGAGTCGGGCAACCCGGCTGCCGTGTTCGACGGCGATCTCGACGGGTTCATCTCGGCCGGCATCCGCTGGCGCAAGCGCAAAGACGAGGACTGAGCGAAGGCTCACTCTCAGCGGGCGGCCTCTTCGAGGCGGCCCGCTTTTGTCGTCCCCCCTCGCGGTTCGTGTCCATGTCGGAGGCCGAACCCCGACGAGTGCGCGTGGCGACGGGCGGACATGGCCGGAGCTGAAGCGGGCCGGAGCCGAGATGGGCCCGTGCAGAAGTGGGCCGGGACGGAAGTGGGCCCGTGCCGGATGCCGAAGCATCGTGCACGGGCCCACCTGCGACGCGAACCGCCGGCGACCGCCGGACGGGTTCGCCTTGCGCTGTGTTCTAGCCGGCTGACGGGGTGACGGTGATGCGCGTGACCTCCTGCAGGACCTCGTCGGTGAAGATCACGTCGTAGGACTCGCTCTGCGCGACGTCGAAGGTGATCTTGCCGTCGACCGTGTCGCCGGGCTCGAGTTCTTCAGCCACGATCCCGTCGACGTAGTAGTCGTAGGTCCCTTCGACGCCTTCAGCGGTCTCGATGCCGAAGTTGAATGCGCTCAGGTAGCTCGTGCCCGAGACGCCGGTGAAGGTGACGTCGAGGATCACGTAACCGCCGTTGGTCGAGGGAATGCTCGAGCCGTCGCTCGTCGCCCACGTGGCCGAGTGGATCGTGACCTCGCTCGTGGCGGCCATCTGGTTGATCGGCACGGGGGAGCCCATCTCGCCCTCGACGACCTCGGGAGCTCCCGTGCCCTCTTCGTCGGTCCCGGGATCCTGTTCCGTTCCGGTGCCCGTGTCCGAATCGCTCGACGGCGGGGCCGTCGGCAGGTCGCGGACGGCCTCGGACACCGTCGCGAAGACGATGACGAAGAACATGACGATCGCGATGATCGCGCCGATCACCGACAGGATCAGGCCGGAGATGCCCGGCCACTTCTTGCCCTTGAGGAACAGCGAGATCAGCGAGACGATGAATCCGACGCCCAGCAGGAGCCATCCGAGCCAGAAGATCACGGGGATGCACGACAGGATGGTGCCGAGCGCTGCGAGCCCGAGCCCGACGAGGCCGAGGATCGAGGGCCCCGACGGAGCTGCCGGGGCCGTCGCTCCGTACGCGGGCGGGTAGCCCGTGGGAGCACCGTACTGCTGTCCTGCGGACGCATAGGGTGCGGCGCCGGGGTAGCTCGGCGCTGCGGCCCCCGGGTAGCCGGCGGTGACGGGGTACTCCTGGGGCTGCGCAGGAGCAGCGGCACCGGGGTACGAGGGCGCGCCCCCGCCATACGGCTGCACGGTGCCGTCGGCCGGCGCAGCGGCGCCCGGAGCGGTGAAGTCGGGTGCCTGCGCGCTGCCGGGTTCTTCAACGGGAGTCTCGGAGGCGGACCAGGAGGACTCGGACTCGGGAGCTGCGACCTCGTCCGCAGGCGCCTGCGCACCGGCATCGGAGTCGGAGGGTGCAGGGGCATTCCACGACTGGGTCTCGACCGCAGCGACGGATTCGATCGACGCGGCGGTCTCTGCGTCGGCCGCGGTCTCCGGGGAGCCTGCGGAGGAGGCGTCATGCGCGCTCTGGGCGGAACCGGAGTTCGTCGCCTCGTCGTCGGTCGAACCGGCGGTCGACGCATCCGCTGCGGGCTCCGTGGAGTCGACGATCGGAGCGAAGTGCTCGGTCCACTGGGTGCCGTCCCACCAGCGCTGGCGCCCGGATCCGTCGTCATACCAGCCTGCAGGCGTCGTCATGGTTCCCCCTCGGAGTATCGTCCACCCTGATGGCGTGGATCGCACCTCCATGTATAGCAGTGCGGTGTGACACGCAGGGGGCTCCCGCGGGGTGTCGCTCGCGAACAGATGAACGGGCGCGCTTAGGCTCGAACCGCCATGATTCGGTTCGAGAACGTCACGAAACGCTACCGCGGGACCTCACGGCCCGCTCTGTCCGATGTCGACTTCGAAGTGCAGCGAGGCGAGTTCGTCTTCCTCGTGGGCGCTTCAGGGTCGGGCAAGTCGTCCTGTCTGCGGCTGATCCTCCGAGAGGACGTGCCGACCACCGGTCGCGTCGCCGTGCTCGGACGCGACCTGCGTTCGCTGGCGAACCGCAAGGTGCCGTACTTCCGCCGCCACATCGGATCCGTGTTTCAGGACTTCCGACTGCTTCCGTCGAAGACCGTCTATCAGAACGTCGCCTTCACCCTGCAGGTGACGGGCTCGTCGCGCGGTTTCATCCAGCAGGCCGTCCCCGAGGCGCTCGCGCTGGTCGGGCTCGACGGCAAGCAGAAGAGAATGCCGCACGAGCTCTCCGGTGGAGAACAGCAGCGCGTCGCGATCGCTCGAGCGCTCGTCAACCGCCCCCAGGTGCTGCTCGCGGACGAGCCGACCGGAAACCTCGACCCGGCGACGTCGGTCGACATCATGCAGCTTCTCGCGAGGATCAACGCGGGCGGTACGACCGTGCTCATGGCGACGCACGAGGCGGGCTTCGTCGACCAGATGCAGCGCAGAGTGATCGAGCTCCGCGACGGCGAGATGGTGCGAGACGAAGTGCACGGCGGGTATGGCGACACATCCAACATCCCGCGCCTCGTCCCGGAGGAGGTGCGCGGTGCGGCAGCGGCAGCCGCCCTCACCGCGGTGCAGGAGGTGCAGCGCCAGACCGCCGACCTCTCGCTCGTCCGCGCTGCGCTCGCTGAGGAGCTCACCGCTCAGCGCAGGGCCGAGGGAGCATCCGCGGATGCCGTACCGACCGCATCCGAGACGCCGGAGGCGCAGGCCGCACCGATCGAGCCGCCCGTCGTCGAGGAGCAGCCCGTGGCCGTCCAGGCCCCTGTCGCGCCTCGGACGCATCCCATCGTGATGCCGCAGGTCGACGTCGCCGAGCTCGGCGTGGCCGATCGCCTCGGCCTGTCTGATGACGGTTCCGAAGAAGTGGGGCCGACGTCATGAGAATCGGACTCATCCTCACCGAGGCCCTCGGCGGCCTCCGACGGAACATCTCGATGGTCATCTCCGTCGTTCTCGTCACCTTCGTGTCGCTGACGTTCGTCGGCGCTGCGATCCTCATGCAGGCGCAGATCGGCACCATGCGCGGGTACTGGACCGAGCGGGCCCAGGTCGCCGTGTACATGTGCTCCGACATCTCCGAGCAGGACACCTGTGTCGACGGTGGTGCCTCGGAGGAGCAGGTGAACGCCGTGCGGGCCCAGCTCGAGGGCGAGGCGCTCGCCCCCCTCATCAGCGAGGTCACCTTCGACTCCAAGGAGGACACCTACGCCAAGCTCGTCGAGCAGCTCGGCGAGGACCAGGCGAGCGTCATCACCCCGGAGCAGGCGTTCGAGGTCTTCTTCGTCACCATGAAGGACCCCGGCCAGTCTCAGGTGATCTCCGAGGCGTTCAACGGCGTCGCCGGCGTCGAGCAGGTGCAGGACCAGTTGCAGTACCTCGAGCCGCTCTTCTCCGCGTTGACGGTCGCGACATACATCGCGGTGGGGATCGCCACGCTGATGCTGATCGCCGCCATCCTGCTGATCGGCACGACTATCAGACTCTCCGCCTACGCCAGGCGCAAGGAGATCGGGATCATGCGTCTGGTGGGTGCATCCAACCGCTTCATCCAGACGCCGTTCGTGCTGGAGGGCGTGTTCGCCGCGTTCCTCGGCTCGGCCCTCGCGAGCGCGGCGGTCGTCGCCGGGGTGCATTTCGGTGTCGACGGCTACCTTCGAGGACGCGTGCCGTTCATCACGACGTGGGTGTCGATGCAGGATGCCGTCGTCGTCGTCCCCGTGCTGATCGGGATCGGTGTCGTGCTGGCCGCGCTCTCGGCGGGCTTCGCGATCCGGCGCTGGCTTCGCACGTGAGCGGCTCGCCGGTATAGACTGACAGGCTGTCGTGCGCCCGACTCGGGCTCTGGAACACTGCGCGACACGGATCAGGAGAGAATCATGCCCAGGGAACGCGGGGAGAAGGTCATCGCGACCAATCGTCGCGCACGTCACGACTACAACATCGAGAAGTCGTACGAGGCGGGGATGGTGCTCACCGGCACCGAGGTCAAGTCGTTGCGTCAGGGACGCGCGAACCTCAGCGACGGGTATGCGTTCGTCAAGGGGAACGAGGTCTTCCTCGATTCCGTGCACATTCCGGAGTACTCGCAGGGGCACTGGACCAACCACTCCGCCAAGCGCGTCCGCAAGCTGCTGCTGCACCGCGAGGAGATCGCGAAGCTGCAGCATGCGGTGTCTGCCGGCGGCTACACGCTGATCCCGCTGAAGCTGTACTTCTCGGACGGTCGGGCCAAGGTCGAGATCGCCCTCGCCAAGGGCAAGAAGGAATACGACAAGCGTCAGACGCTGCGTGAGCGTCAGGACACCCGCGAGGCCGACCGCGCCATGCGCCTGCGCAACCGCGTCGGGGAGTGATCAGCGCGCGGGCGTGAAGCCGAACACGCGTCCGAGAAAGCCGAGCTCCCTCTCGAGTGCGTCGATGATGGTCTCGCTCGCACGGAAGCCGTGGCCCTCACCCGGGTAGAGCAAGTACTCGTGCTCGACGCCTCGCTGCGCCAGAGCGTCGCGGATCGCTTCGGACTGCGACGGCGGCACGACACGGTCCTCCGCTCCCTGCATGAGCAGCACGGGCACGCCGATCCGATCGGCGTGCGTCAGGGGAGAACGATCGACGTAGAGCGCCTCGGCCTCGGGCAGCGGTCCCACCAGGCCCTCGACGTAGTGCGCCTCGAAGTCGTGCGAGTGCTCGGTCAGCATCCGCAGATCGGCCACGCCGTATCGGCTGATGCCCGCGGCGAACGTGCCGCCCCGCACCAGCGACGAGAGCACCGTCCAGCCGCCGGCCGAACCCCCTCGGATCGCGATGCGGTCGGGATCGGCGAGCCCGGCCTCGGCGAGGCCGCGCGCCGCGGCGATCACATCGTCGACGTCGACCACGCCCCATCCGCCGTCGAGTCGTTCTCGGTAGGCGCGCCCGTATCCCGTCGATCCGCCGTAGTTGACGTCGAGCACGCCGATGCCGCGGCTGGTCCAGAACGCGATGGCCGCGGACGAGGCGCCCGTCACATGGGCGGTCGGGCCGCCGTGCACGAGCACGAGGTAGGGCGGGAGCTCGTCGTCTGCGGCTGAAACCGACGGATTCACGGGCTCGTAGACGAAAGCATGGACAGGGCCGTGAGCGCCATCGACCAGGATCTCTGATGCTGCGGGCATCCACGTCGGGTCCGCCGGCGTCGCTCCCGCGACCACCTCTATGTCGCCGGAGTCGACGTCGACGCACCAGACACCTGGCGCGGTCGTCGAGCTGTTGCCGGAGAGGAGCACTCGGGTGCCTGCGACATCGTCGATGCTGACATGGCCGTCGGCGGCAACGGGGATGCGGTGGGCACCGCCGTCCCGCTCGATGACGTCCACCTCGTCGCGTCCGTTCGTGCGCACCGCCACGATGCGACCGTCGGCGAGCGGTCGATACCAGCGATTGCCGAGCACCCAGAGTCCGTATCCCGTGTCGGCGTCCGTGTCGTCGATCCGCTCTGCGGGACCGACCGCCTCGCGGCCGTCGACGCGCTGTCGGTGCAGCGCCCAGCGACCGGAGGGGTCATCCGAGTACAGGATCTCGCCGTCGTCCGTCCACTCCGGCTGGAGGGCGGCTCGCGTGGGCAGCTCCGTCCGGCCGGTGCCGTCGGAGAGCACCAGCGACGCGTCCTGCCACGGCATGCGTTCGCCCGACCATTCGACCCACGCGGCGCGAGTCCCGTCGGGAGACAGCGCAGGATGCGCGTAGAACGACTCTCCCTCCACGAGCACCTTCAGCAGCGTCGGATCGTCGGAGGCCGACCCGTCTGTCGGGATCTCGACGATGCCGCGCTGGTGCGGGGCGACCGAGAGGTCCTCCCGCACCGCGAACAGTCGCCCGTTCTGCAGGCGCAGGCCGCCATGTGCCGGCCCCGCGGGAGTCAGGGGCATCGGGGCGCCACCGCGGGGCATCCGATGCACACGCTGATCCTTGGCCTCGACGAAGAACAGTGTCCCCTCGGCATCCGCCGTCCACGCCCCTCCGCCGTACTCGTGCACGCGCGACCGTGCACTCCAGGGCGCGGGGAGGATCTCGGCGCCGCTGGAACTTCGTACCGTCAGGCGACCGCCCTCGGCAGGCACCGACTCGCCCCACCAGATGTCATCGCCGACGAAGGCGGCGCCGTCGATCCTCGGAGACGACGCGGCGATCCGGTCGGGAGTGAACGGAGAGGGCCAGGTACCGAACGGCGACGACATGGTTCGAGCCTATGGCGCACCGGCTCACGGCGTCACACAGGGTGGGTTTCGGGCCAGGCGACGAGGTCTCCGAGAATGCACGATTCCGGAGGCTCGTGTGCGGAGAGGGTCAGACGGAGCGGAGCACCGCGACGATCTTGCCGAGCACGACGGCCTCGTCGCCGAGGATCGGCTCGAAAGCGGAGTTCCGAGGCAGCAGCCACGTGTGGCCGTCTCGTCGCCGGAGTACCTTGACGGTGGCCTCGCCGTCGAGCATGGCGGCCACGATCTCACCGTTCTCTGCGCTGTTCTGCGAACGGACGACGACCCAGTCGCCATCGCAGATCGCGGCGTCGATCATCGACTCGCCCGACACCTTGAGCATGAACAGGTCGCCCTTGCCGACGAGCTGACGGGGGAGCGGGAAGATCTCCTCGACCTGCTGGTCGGCGGTGATCGGAACGCCGGCGGCGATGCGCCCGACGAGGGGAACCAGTGCGGCGTCTCCGACGGGCGTCGCCACATCGGCAGGGTTCTCACCGCTCGCGCCGGGGAGGTCGATGAGCACCTCCATCGCGCGGGTCTTTCCCGGATCGCGGCGCAGATATCCGCTGAGCTCGAGCTGACCCAGCTGATGAGTCACGCTGGACAGCGACTTGAGTCCGACGGCGTCGCCGATTTCGCGCATGCTCGGCGGGTAGCCGTAGTGACTGATCGACGTCTGGATGACCTCGAGGATCGCCATCTGCTTCGGGCTCAGGCTCTTCCGGCGACGAGTGCGCGGGGCGTCGGCCTCGGGGGCGGAGTTGTCGCTCATGGTGCTCCTCAGGTGTGCGATCCGGCGTCTCAGTTTGAATGTCGGAGGCCCGTGATGGGGTGTTCCTATCGAAACCGTATCCGAGAAACGCGACGATGTGGAAGATCTGTTCGAGCGTGTCGGCCGATTCTCGCACTTCTGTTTCGAAGAACGCTTGACAGATGTTCGAATTCGAAGATAACTTCGGTACGTAGCTTCGCATCCCCGGCTCCCGGCCGAGGCGTGGATGCGAACGCTACGCCAACTTCACCGCCCACGCGGTAGATGCAGAGGAGCACGACATGAGCACCATCACCTTCAGCAGTGCAGCAGTCCTTCCGGCTCGTCCGGCGACGCGGCTCCGGCTGACGGCGCGTGGTCGACGCGTCGTGCTCGCCGTCGCAGCGGTGCCCCTCGCCGTCGGAATCGCCTTCGCGGCGATCAGCGGCGGCAGCGCGATGGCCTCGGGTGAGCAGACGGCGACGGCGACGTTCGCGACCGTGACCGTGATGCCGGGCGACACTCTCTGGTCGATCGCAGAGGGCATCGCGCCCGAGGCCGATCCGCGCGACGTGATCGGCGACATCACACGGCTGAACCTGCTGCGCGGCGGGGAGCTGCAGATCGGTCAGGAGCTGGCGATTCCGGCGCAGTATTCGGAGTGAGCCCGACTCCGCCCGATTCGTGGAGCGAGGCGGGGGAGTTCCCGTTCACACTCGGTCTCGACGGGCATTCATGGGGCGAACGCGGCCTACCATGGGAAGGGTGACTGCATCACTCGACGACCTGCCACTTCGCGACGACCTCCGGGGGCTCACGCCGTACGGAGCGCCTCAAGCGCCTCTCCCGATCGCACTGAACGTCAACGAGAACACGCATCCGGTTCCGGACGCCGTGGCCAGCGACATCCTCGATGACATCGCGGTCGCGCTCCGAGACGTCAACCGCTACCCGGATCGCGAGTTCACCACGCTGCGCGAGGGGTTCGCCGAGTACCTCGGCCACGGTCTCGAGGCGGATCAGATCTGGGCGGGCAACGGGTCGAATGAGGTCCTTCAGCACATCCTGCAGGCATTCGGGGGGCCGGGTCGTACGGCGTTCAGCTTCAGCCCGACCTACTCGATGTACCCGCTGATCTCGAAGGGGACCGGGGCGCGGTGGGTCGCCGGCGCCAGGCAGCCCGACTATACGATCACGCCCGAAGAGGCGGCGGCCCAGGTCAGGGATGTCGACCCCGATGTCATCCTCCTGTGCTCCCCGAACAACCCGACGGGCACACCGCTCGGTCTTGACGTGGTCGAAGCGGTCTACGAGGCATCGACGGGGATCGTGGTCGTCGACGAGGCCTACCAGGAGTTCGCGCCGCGCGAGGCGGCCTCCGCCCTGACACTGCTCGACGGACGCCCTCGGCTCGCCGTGTCTCGCACCATGAGCAAGGCCTTCGCGTTCGCGGGTGCTCGCGTGGGCTACCTCGCCGCCGATCCCGCCTTCATCGACGCCCTGAGGCTCGTGCGTCTGCCGTACCACCTCAGCGCTCTCACTCAGGCGGCGGCGGTGGCCGCACTGCGCAACTCCGACGTGATGCTGGGCATGGTCGAGGAGATCGTCGAGCAGCGGGATCGCATCTCGGCGACGCTCGAGGCCCTCGGCTACACGCCGCACGAGTCGTGGTCGAACTTCGTCCTCTTCGGGGGCGTGGCAGAGCCTCAGAAGATCTGGCAGCAGCTGTACGACCGGGGAGTGCTGATACGCGACGTCGGGATCCCCGGACACCTCCGCGTCACCGCAGGCACCGAGGCGGAGACCACCGCGTTCCTCGATGCCCTCGCCTCGATAGGATCGGCTTCATGAGCACCCCCGCCCAGATCTCCCGCACCGCCACGCGTGTGCGCAGCACGTCGGAGTCCACCGTCGAGCTCGAGCTGAACCTCGACGGCACCGGTGCGAGCCGCATCGACACGTCGGTGCCGTTCTTCGACCACATGCTGACGGCGTTCGCGAAGCACTCTCTCACCGACCTCACCGTGCGCGCATCCGGAGACACGCAGATCGACGCCCACCACACCGTCGAAGACATCTCCATCGTGCTCGGTCAGGCGATCCGCGAGGCGCTCGGCGACAAGTCCGGGATCTCCCGCTACGGCGACGCGCTGGTCCCGCTCGACGAGGCGCTCGCCCAGGCCGTCGTCGACATCTCGGGGCGCCCCTACCTGGTTCACACGGGAGAGCCCGCCGGTTTCGAGCACCACCTCATCGGGGGCCACTTCACCGGGTCGCTGGTGCGCCACTCCTTCGAGGCGATCACGTTCAACGCCGGGCTGACGGTGCACGTGCGCGTCCTCGGTGGCCGTGACCCCCACCACATCGCTGAGGCCGAGTTCAAGGCGTTCGCTCGAGCATTCCGCCAGGCCAAAGCGCTCGACCCCCTGGTCGACGGCATCCCGTCGACGAAGGGTGCGCTGTGAGCTCGGCACCCAGGGTCGCCGTCTTCGACTACGAATCGGGCAACGTCCACTCGGCGGTGAAGGCTCTCGTCGCGGCGGGTGCGGACGCCGTGCTGACGCGCGATCGCAAAGAGGCGCTCGAGGCCGACGGTCTCGTGGTGCCCGGCGTCGGCGCGTTCCAAGCCGTCCGAGACGCGCTCTACGCGCACGGCGGCGACGAGATCATCGACCGTCGCCTCGCAGGCGGACGCCCCGTCCTCGGCATCTGCGTCGGGATGCAGGTTCTCTTCGCACACGGCGTCGAACGCGGGCATGATGCCGAGGGCCTCGGCGAGTGGCCCGGAGCGGTCACCGAACTCAACGCGCCCGTGCTTCCGCACATGGGGTGGAACACCGTCGAGCCGGGCGCCGACTCCGTGCTGTTCAAAGGCATCGAGAACGAGCGCTTCTACTTCGTGCACTCGTACGCCGCGCAGTCGTGGGAGCTCGATGTCATCCCGCCGTTCCCACAGCCCGTGCTCACCTGGTCGACCTACGGAGACCCGTTCCTCGCCGCCGTCGAGAACGGACCGCTCTCGGCGACGCAGTTCCACCCGGAGAAGTCGGGAGAGGCAGGAATCCAGCTGCTCCGCAACTGGGTCGACAGCCTCCGGTCGTGACGAGCGATACCGGGCGCCCCGGATCGAGAGCCCGTCGCACAGCTGCGCGTCGGTGACCGCCCGCGGGGCTGCTCAGAAACCGCGCGCGACCGCGGCTGCGGCCGAGAGCCAGGATCGCTGCGTCGGTGCCGCGAGTGCCCGAAGGCGCAGGTGGCCGTCGACCATCTCGCGGTCGAAGGGAATGCCGACGACTTCGCGCGCGAGAGGCTGGTAACCCGCGATCACGTCCGTCACCTCGGCCGGTGACGCCTTCGGATCGGCCTGGCTGACGATGACCACCGATTCCCGCGCGAGCCGCGCCGAGCGCTCGTCGCGGTCCTCGAGCGCCTCAAGCAGCAGGGCCCCGGCTTCGGCATGGTCATCGCGTGTCGTCGTCGCGACGACGATCTGGTCGGCGAGGTCGATCATCCGCAGCCACATGGGATCGGATTCGTCGTTGCCCGAGTCGATGATGATCAGGCGATAGAACTTGGCCGCGATCGCGTGGATGGAGTCGACGTCGGTGGGCCGGAGCCGGTTCTCGTGCGCGAGTCGGATCGGCTTCGACCGCAGGACATCGTATTTCTCCTGAGGCTGGTGGTGCACGAAGTGCGCGAGGTCCGCAGACTGTCCCTGGGCTCCGAGCAGACGCTGCGTCTGCGGAAGCAGTTCAAGCAGTGTGCGGTCGTGAGCCCCGGTCTCGGTGCGCCAGCCGAGCGTGCCGCGGGTCTGGTTGTTGTCCCATGCCAGTACGCCGGCTCCGCCGTACTGAGCGAAGACCGCTGACAGCAGCACGGTGGCCGGTGTCTTTCCCGCCCCGCCCTTTCCGTTGACGACCGCGACGGTGCGGGGTCCCGGCCAGTGACGGCTCACAGCGTGCTCGTCGTCGCGCACGGCTCGCTCGCGGGCGTTGGGTCCGAGGGAGAATCCGACGCGATTGAGCAGCCCGCGCCCGCCCTGTCGCGCGGGCTCCTCGCGGCGCTCCTCCTGCAGGAACGAGCGTCGTCCTACACCCTGCTCACGCTGCTGACGGCGCGATGATGCCGAAGACGCCGACTCGGCCGCAGCGGCGTTCGGTGCCGGCGGGGGCGCGGTGGTCGGCGCCGGCAGCGGCGGGGTGGGCGGGACGCCGGGGGTCTGGTGCTGCGGCACGCCATTCGCCGGGGTCGGCGTCGACGTCGGCGGGATGTTCGGGGCAGGGGCAGGGGCAGGGGCAGGGGCAGGGGCAGGGGCAGGGGCAGGGATCGGCGCCGCAGGGCTCGCCGCGGAACGGGCGTCAGTACCGGGAGCGGCAGGGCTCTGCGGCCCCGCCCACGCAGCGGGAGGCGGTCCGGGAACCGAGGGGGCTGCAGGCGGTCGGGAGATCGGGTCGGAGGGGCTGACCGCTCGGGGAGTGCCGGCCGGCGGAGTCTCGGCAGATGCTGCCGCCCACGCCGCCGCCGCGGCTGCGCGCGTCCCGGGCAGGGGCGGGCTCGACGGCGCGTCGCCGGTCAGCGGTCGCTGGCGTGCATGGTCGGGATTCCCTTCCGGTGCGACCGGCCTCTGCGCGCCGTCATCCGGAGTCTCGGGAGGCAGCGCATTCCCGCGCCGCAGGGGTCCGCCTCCTCGCGGTTCCGCATCGCGCACCATGCAACATCTCCTCACCGACCGAACAGGGGCGTCATCGAGGCTACCGCGTGGCACACGATGTTCTCAGCCGTCATCGTTTTGGAGCGGGCGGATGCGCGGGCTAGTGTCGATTCTCGTGCCGGTGAATCGGCTCTCCATCTCACCTGAGGACGTCATGAACGACTTCGCGCAGTCTCCCTCTCTCACTCTGCTCCCCGCCGTCGATGTCGCCGGCGGCAAGGCAGTCCGTCTCACCCAGGGTGAAGCCGGCACCGAGACCAGTTACGGCGACCCGCTCGACGCCGCGGGGGAGTGGGTCGCGCAGGGCGCGCAGTGGATCCACCTCGTCGACCTCGATGCCGCCTTCGGTCGCGGCAGCAACGCCCCGATCCTCCGCAAGGTCATCAAGCAGTTCAAGAACGTCAACGTAGAGCTGTCCGGCGGCATCCGTGACGATGCGACGCTCGAAGCGGCTCTCGAGAGCGGCGCGACACGGATCAACCTCGGCACGGCCGCGCTCGAGAACCCGGAGTGGGCTGCCGACGTGATCGGCCGCTTCGGCGAGGCGATCGCCGTGGGACTCGACGTCCGCGGCACGACGCTGGCCGCACGCGGCTGGACGAAGGAAGGCGGCGACCTCTGGGAGGTGCTCGAGCGCCTCGAGGATGCCGGTTGCAGCCGCTACGTCGTGACCGACGTCACGAAGGACGGAACGCTCAAGGGCCCGAACCTCGAGCTGCTCCGCGAGGTCACCGCCCGCACGCCGAAGCCTGTCGTGGCCTCCGGGGGCATCTCGAGCCTCGACGACATCGCCGCGCTTCGCGAGCTGGTGCCGCTGGGTGTCGAAGGTGCGATCGTCGGCAAGGCGCTCTACGCCGTCGCCTTCACGTTGGCTGAGGCTCTGGATGTCGCAGGGGACTGACGACGCCTGCAGCCCCGGCTCACAGGGCCACGGCTCACAGGATCATGCCTCGCCGAAGCAGGGAGACTCCGCAGGTGTGCCCTGGGAGGGGCGCAGCTTCGAGTCGAATCCGCATGCGGGGGATGACGGCTCCGCGGACCCGGCGCTTCTCGACGCCCTCCTGCGATTCCGTGCAGGTGAGGGCGCTCAGAGCGAGGTCGTCGACGCGTTCCGCACGGCACGGGTGCTGATACCTCTGGTCGCCGAGAAGGGCGAAGAGGGCGTCGCCCCCAGCGGTCTCGCGGTCGACAAGACGCAGGAGCTCTCCATCGTGACGGTGGCTGCGCCGGACGGTCGCCGGGTGCAGCCGGTGTTCTCCTCGGTCGAGGCGATGCAGCGCTGGGACGCCACGGCGCGACCGATTCCGGTCGACGCAACGCGCGCCGCACTCGCGGCGTCCGCGGACGACACCGACCTCATCGTGCTCGATCCGACCTCCGACACCGAGTTCGTCATCCGTCGCCCGGCAGTGTGGGCGATCGCGCAGGGGCACGGCTGGGAGCCGAGCTTCCTGTCTCCCGAGGTGTTCGGCGCCCTCCAGGCGAGCGTCGCGCACGAACTCGCGGTGATCGATGTCGCAGTCGCCGCCGGCGACCCGGATGCGCGCCTGCGCGGGCCAGAGCTCATCGTCATCCTCGAGCTGGTCGACGGCCTCGAACGCGAAGTGCTCGACGCCGTGCTCGCCCGCCTCGCACAACGCTGGGCGGCGGACGACCGCATCGCCGTGCTCGCCGACTCGCTGACCGTCAAGCTCCGTCGTTCGGCCTGACCGGAGCAGCGCACCCCATCGCTAGGGTTGCTGCATGCCCGTCGCCGTCCTCCTGCACTTCCATCCGGATTGGCCCTTTCGAGACGGCACGGTCATGGATGCGATGGCGAGGGACGGCCGGTATCGTTCACAGTTCGAGACGGGGACGTCGAACGGCGGGCTCACTGCGCATCGGCAAGGCGATCGGTGGCGTTGGGAGAGCCGTCTGTTCGACGGGAGATACGACGCCGGCGCGCCCCACGCGAGACCCGTGTACGGCGCGCTCGACCTCGGCGACGCGCACGGAGCATCCCCACGATTCGGGTCGTCGTTCGTCCGGCTCCGCCCCGAGGCGGCTGCGCGTGCCACGTTCTGCTACCCGGACTCGGTCTTCGAGCCCGACGGCGTCGTCGACCTCCATGGCGTCGACGCTCTGGTCGAGCAGATGCGATCGGGTGACCTCGACCCGCTGGACCGCTACGTCGAGGCGCACGTTCACGGGGGAGTCGACTTCGCGGTGGATGTCGAGGAGATCGTCCTCGACCCCTGCTTTCGCGACTCCGACGCACATGCCGCCGCCGCTCGGCTCGCAGCGGTCGACTTCCATCCCGGTTTCAGGGCTGACACGGCCGCCCTCGATCCGAGGTATCGCGGAGCCGAGTACGTCGACCTGGCGAGGAGTCTGTCGGACGAACTGACGCCCGACGTGGTCGGAGCGGCAGCGCGCTCCGGCATCCATGAGCCGCAGGCGCTGAAGCGGGTCTGGCATCTGCTGGCACGTTTCGGACGCAGTCCATCGCATGCGCCCCACTGATTCGTGTGTCGTCGTGGTGCGCGCCGCCGACCGGACCATCTGGGAACCCTGCGACGGAGCCCGCGATGCTCCTGGAACCCGGACCGCAGCATTCTGACGCTCAGGTCATCTGCGTCCCACGGGATCCAGGAGCCCGCCACACGCGGTGACTAGTTGACCGGCCCGGTCCACTTCTCGCCCGGACCCTTGCCGATCGGGTCGGGGATCGTCGATGCCTCGCGGAACGCGAGCTGCAGTGAGCGCAGCCCGTCACGCAGGGAGCGTGCGTGCATGTCGCTGATCTCCGGCGCGCCGGCGGTGATGAGACCGGCCAGAGAGTTGATGAGCTTGCGAGCTTCGTCGAGATCGAGCTGCTCTGCCGCGTGCGGGTCGTCGGCGAGGCCGAGCTTGACGGCTGCCGCGCTCATGAGATGCACGGCTGCGGTGGTGATGACCTCCACCGCCGGAACGTCTGCGATGTCCCGGGTGGCGGAAGATGCCGCCTCCTCCTGCCGTGCCCAGCGCTCTTCGCGCTCGCGTGCAGCCTCGTCCGATGCCTGGTTCGTCACTTCGCCTTGCCTTCTGTTAGACTGTGTCGGGCTCCGGAGCGTCATGCTCCGGTACGAAAGAGGATTCACTTCCCACCCGCGCTTGCCGTTCCAGGCTACCGGGTCTTGCACTCCACCGGATCGCGTCGTGAGACTGATCCGGCAGGCAGGGTGCATAGCCGGCGTCTGACTGCCGGTGGGTGGGGGACGATTCTGATTTCGCCCGGGATGCTGACTGCGTCCTGGTGGCTGAATCCCATCGTCTAAGGAGTTACGCATCAGCGATCCCCGCACCAATGAGCGCATCCGCGTCCCCGAGGTCCGCCTCGTCGGCCCCGCGGGTGAGCAGATCGGCGTCGTCCGCATCGAGGCGGCGCTGCGCCTTGCGCAGGAAGCCGACCTCGACCTCGTCGAGGTCGCACCGAACTCGAAGCCGCCCGTGGTCAAGATCATGGACTACGGCAAGTTCAAGTACGAAGCCGCCCAGAAGGAGAAGGAAGCTCGCCGCAACCAGGCGAACACCATTCTCAAGGAGGTCCGCTTCCGACTGAAGATCGAGGCGCACGACTACACGACCAAGCTCAAGCGCGCCGAGGGCTTCCTGAAGGCCGGCGACAAGGTCAAGGCCATGATCCTGTTCCGCGGCCGCGAGCAGTCGCGTCCCGAGCAGGGTGTCCGTCTTCTCCGCAAGTTCGCCGAGGACGTCGCCGAGCTCGGAACCGTCGAGTCGAACCCGACCATCGACGGTCGCAACATGGTGATGATCGTGGCTCCGCTCAAGAGCAAGTCCGAGGCCAAGCAGGAGCAGAACGCGGTTCGCGACGCCCAGCGCGCAGCGAACAAGCAGGCCGCCCGCGAAGCCAAGAGCGACACCGATGCCCCGGCCGAGGCCGCAGCGGAGTAACTCCCGCCCCCCAGACTCCCGCACCGCGGGTTGACACCGTCGCCTGAGAAGGCGCCATACGAAGGAAGAGAAGATGCCGAAGCAGAAGACCCACTCGGGTGCTAAGAAGCGCTTCAAGATCACCGGCAGCGGCAAGCTGAAGAAGCAGCAGGCCGGTATGCGCCACAACCTCGAGCACAAGTCGAGCCGGCGCACCCGTCGTCTGAACCAGGACCAGGTGCTCTCGAAGGCTGACACCAAGACGGCCAAGAAGCTTCTCGGCCGCTGACGCGCCCGACGCACGAATAGGAACACAGGAAAATGGCAAGAGTCAAGCGGGCGGTAAACGCCCACAAGAAGCGTCGGGTCATCCTCGAGCGCGCAAAGGGTTACCGCGGTCAGCGTTCGCGCCTGTACCGCAAGGCCAAAGAGCAGGTCATCCACTCGCTGGTCTACTCGTACCGTGACCGTCGCAAGCGCAAGGGCGACTTCCGTCGTCTCTGGATCCAGCGCATCAACGCTGCTGCACGCCAGAACGGCATCACGTACAACCGCTTCATCCAGGGCCTCGGTCTTGCGGGTGTCACTGTCGACCGTCGTATGCTCGCCGACCTCGCGGTCAACGACGCAGCGACCTTCACGACGCTGGTCGAGACGGCGAAGAAGGCTCTGCCCTCTGACGTCAACGCTCCGAAGTCCGCTGCGTAAGCAGCTCTTCACCACAGAGGACGCTCTCCTTCGGGAGGGCGTCCTCTGTCGTTCCCCCGGCGTTTGCGCAGGAACAGCTCTGCCGTTCTCTAGACTGAGAACGTGCTGGAGAACCCCCGTTCGCCCCGAGTCCGTGCCGTCGCCAAGCTGACCAAGCGCAGCGCGCGAGCAGAGACAGGTCTGTACCTCCTCGAAGGACCTCAGGCGGTTCGAGAGGCGCTGACCTACAGCCCCGAGGCGATCGTCGAGTTGTTCGCGACACCGACCGGCTGGGAGAAGCATCCGGACATCCGCGCGAAGGCATCGGATGCCGGCATCGACGTCGAGCACGTCACCGAGTACGTGCTGAACGCGATGGCGGACACGGTCACGCCGCAAGGACTGGTCGCGGTCGTCCGGCAGGCACCGACCTCCGTCCGCGACATCTTCGCGGACTCCCCGCGTCTCGTCGCGATCTGCGAGGAGATCAGGGACCCGGGAAACCTCGGCACGATCATCAGGGCCGCCGACGCGGCGGGGGCGGATGCCGTCGTGCTCACCGGTCGCACGGTCGACCCGTACAACCCGAAGGTCGTCCGTGCCACGACGGGGTCACTGTTCCACCTGCCCGTGGCGGTGGGAGCCGAGCTCGCCGATGTGGTCGAGAAGGCGCACGCCGCCGGTCTTCAGATCCTCGCGGCGGATGTGAAGGGCGACGATCTGCTTCGGGCACGCGCGGACGGAGTCCTCGCCGAGCCGACGGCCTGGCTGTTCGGCAACGAGGCGCGGGGTCTCGAGGACGACGCGCTCGACCAGGCCGATCAGGTGCTGAAGCTGCCGATCTTCGGTCGGGCCGAGTCGTTGAATCTGGCCACGGCCGCGAGCGTCTGCCTCTATGAGAGCGCTTTCGCGCAGCGGGCGGCATCCTCCTCCTGATCGCGGGCGGCGAGGCGCTCTCTCGCTCTGCTGGTAGGTTTGTCCCTGCTCGAGCGGAGAAGGGGACCCAGGGTCGATGCAGATTCTGATCGTGGAGGACGACGAGCGCGTCGCCGCCGCACTCGAGGCATTCCTCGCCCGCTCGGGTTATGCGTCCGTACGAGCGGCAGACGGTGCGTCCGCCCTGCAGCTGCTGGGTGCCGACACCGAGGTCGTGCTCCTCGATCTCGGTCTGCCCGACGTCGACGGCATCGATCTCTGCCGCCGGATCCGCGGTCGCTCCGAGGTTCCGATCGTCATCGTGACAGCGCGCAACCAGGTCACCGAGCGCATCAGAGGGTTGCGGGCCGGAGCCGACGACTTCGTCGTCAAGCCCTACGACGTGCACGAGCTCCTGGCTCGCATCGAGGCCGTCACCCGACGTTCGCGACCGGTGCGGCCGGAGTCCGAAGCGCGTGTGCTCCTGCAGGATGGCGAGGTGGAGATCGACCTCGTCGCTCGTCAGGTGCTCATCGACCGGGCACCGATCGAGCTCACTCGCAAGGAGTTCGACATCGTGTCGGTGCTCGCCCGGTACCCCGGTGTGGCCGTGCCGAAGGAGAGACTCATCCGCGAGGTCTGGAACACCGATTGGCGCGGGTTCGGCCACTCTCTCGAGGTGCATGTCGGCGCCATCCGCAAGAAGACGGGCCAGCGTCGTCTGATCGAGACCGTGCGCGGTGTCGGCTACCGGCTGGCCGGGTAGCCGTCGATGCGCAGACGTCTGGTCGTCGTGTTCCTCGTGCCGCTCGTCGCGATCCTCCTGTCGCTCGGCGGCGCGACGGCCTGGAGCGCGACCCGCAGCATCCAGCAGGCGTTCTACACCGAGCAGCTCGGCGACCTGGGGTACTTCGTGACGAGTGCACGACAGGCGCTGCGGTCGGGGAGCGCGACCGTGATCGACGCCGAGGTCGAGCGATTCCACGAGGTGTACGGGATCGACGTCGTCGTGTTCGATCTCGCCGGCGGCGTGTGGGCTTCGGGAGTGGACGCGGCCGAGGTGCTGCCCGACGACGATGCCGCACGCGTCGGCCTCGCGCTCTCGGGGCGGCGGGCCGAAGCTCCTGAGCCGGTGTTCCCCTGGATCGCGGCCGAGTCCTCGCTCGTCGAGCCGGTGTTCGATGACGGGGACGTCATCGGCGCCGTCATGCTCTCCGCCGACGTCGAAGCGCCGAGGACGGAGATCCTGCGGCAGATCCTCGTGCTGTCGGCGGTGTCGGCGGTGTCGATCGGACTGGGCGTCTTGCTCGTGTTCCAGCTCGCCAGGTGGGTGCTCTCTCCGGTGCGTCGTCTCGACGAGGCGATGATCGCGATCGAGCGGGGGGAGATGGACGCCAGAGTCGCGGAGGACACCGGACCACCCGAGCTGCGCCGGATGACCCGCGTCTTCAACGGCATGGCGGATGAGATCGAGCGCGTCATGACGCGCCAGCAGGAGTTCGCGCTGAACGCCTCGCACGAGCTCCGCAACCCCCTCAATGCGCTGCTTCTGCGCGTCGAGCACCTCTCGACTGGCCTCGATGACGACTGGAAGGACGACGTCGAGGAGACGAGGGAGGAGGGACGCCGCATGGCTCGCATCCTCGAGACGCTCCTCGGGCTCGCGCGGGGCGGACGCTCAGACACCACGATCTCGGCCGTCGATCTGACGACGCTCGCGGCCAGGCGCGCCGAGGCCTGGAGCGAGGTGGCCTCTCACCGGGGGATCCGCACACTCTCGTCGGGGGACGCCCCGGTGATGAGCGTCACCGATCGCACGATCGTCGAGAGCGCGCTCGACGCGATCGTCGACAACGCGGTGAAGTTCTCTCCATCCGACACCGTCGTCGAGATCGGATCGCACCGCAGCGAGGGAATCTGCGTGCTCACCGTCCGCGATCACGGCCCTGGTCTGACTCGCGAGCAGGCCGAGAACGCCGCCGACCGGTTCTGGCGGAGCGACGACAGCGGCGGGGTGCCCGGTTCAGGGCTCGGCCTCGCGATCGCCACCGACCTCCTGGCGACGATCGGTGGCGAGCTGAGGGTCGACACGCCGGAGGACGGCGGACTGCTTGTCTCGCTGCTGCTGCCGGACGGAGCTGCGGAATGAGCCGGCGCGGCAACCGCCACGCCCGCTGGCGCAGGATCGCGGCTGCGGTGGCCGTGCTGGTGATCGCAGGCGCGAGCAGTGCCTGCAGCACCCGGTCGGACGAATGGGGTGACTCTCAGTACGCGATCGCCGGAGGGGGATCGAACGGGGTGTACTACGCCTACGGTGCGGAGGTCGCTCGCGCGCTGTCCGGCTCGCTGGGCGTCCGCGTGGAGGTGGCAGAGACCGCCGGGTCGGTCGACAACCTTCTTCGGGTGAGTTCGGGGGAGGCTCTCCTCGGCTTCGCACAAGGGGATGCCGCGGCGGACGCGGTCGCGGGTGCCGGGGCATTCGACGAGGCGCTGCCGGTGCGGGCCGTCGCCCGCCTGTACGACGAGTACCTCCACGTGGTCGTGCGCGCCGACTCGGACATCGTCGACCTCGGAGACCTGGCGGGAAAGACCGTGTCGCTCGGCGCGGAGAACTCGGGCGTCAACGTCATCGCCGCACGAGCCCTGGATGCCGCAGAGGTCGACATCGCGTCGATCGCGGATCCGCAGCTCGACCTCAGCGCGTCGATCAGCGCACTCGAGGGGTCGGGCATCGACGGATTCTTCTGGGTGGGTGGCATCCCGACCCCCGGCATCGCCGAACTGGCGAAGACCACCCCCGTGCGGCTGGTGCCGGTGCAGCAGACCTGGGTCACCGCGATCAACACGCGCTACTCCGACGCATACCGTCCGTCGGACTTCCCCGTGGGCCTCTACGGGCTCGACGAGTCGGTGCCGACGATGGCGGTCCCGAACTATCTGGTCACCTCGTCCGACACCCCCGACGGCATCGTGCGAGACGTTCTGACGAGCCTCTTCGACGGCCGCACGGATATCGCGCAGCGGGTGCCGGTCGCCTCTCTGCTCGACCGGAGACAGGCGATCTTCACAGGGCCGGTCGACCTCCACCCCGGTGCGATCGAGTACTACCGAGACCAGCGGGACTGAGGCCTCAAGAAATCCTCAAGAAGTCTCATGCCGGCATGCTGCTCTGCCAATGTGGTGGTCGATCGCGCTCGATTCGACGGAGAATTCAGATGCCACAGAGCCCACGCCCTTCACTCGGGCGCGCTCTCGGTCGTTTCCGGGGATCGTCGTGCGAGCGGATCCGGTCGGAGGCTTGCTGCAACGTTTTACTCGGGGGAGGAACCGCGCAGCAGGGACGCCCCCACGGTTCGCGGGGGCGGACCGTGGGGCACTCCGGCATCCGGACGGGATTCGCCTCTTCGCGTGGTTACGAACGTGTAAATGTCGACGGATCAATGTGGAGCCACGTGATCGACCTGGCTAGTTTGGAGAAATGATGACCTCTGGTAAGCCTCTCGTCGTGGTCGACAACGTCCAGAAGCACTATGGCGACTTCCAGGCGCTCACGGATATCGACCTCACCGTGAACGCCGGCGAGGTGGTCGTGGTGATCGGCCCCTCCGGCTCGGGCAAATCGACCCTGTGTCGCACCATCAATCGACTCGAGACGATCACGAGCGGCACGATCAGCATCGACGGCAAGGCGCTGCCGGCGGAGGGCAAGGGACTCGCGAACCTGCGAGCCGACGTCGGCATGGTGTTCCAGTCGTTCAACCTCTTCGCGCACCTCACGATCCTCGAGAACGTCACGCTGGGCCCGATCAAGGTCCGCGGCATGAAGAAGGCCGATGCCGACAAGGAGGCGATGATGCTGCTCGAGCGCGTCGGCGTCGCCCAGCAGGCGTCGAAGCTCCCCGCTCAGCTCTCGGGCGGACAGCAGCAGCGCGTCGCGATCGCCCGTGCCCTCGCCATGCAGCCCAAGGTCATGCTCTTCGACGAGCCGACCAGTGCGCTCGATCCCGAGATGATCAACGAGGTCCTCGACGTCATGGTCGAACTCGCCCGTGACGGCATGACCATGATCGTCGTCACCCACGAGATGGGCTTCGCGCGCAAGGCTGCCAACCGCGTCGTGTTCATGGCGGACGGGAAGATCGTCGAAGAGGCGACACCCGAGGAGTTCTTCACCAACCCGAAGAGCGACCGCGCCAAGGACTTCCTCTCCAAGCTCCTCACGCACTGACGAGCTTCACAGACCTTTGCACACACAGCACACGAAGGAGACGCACATGCGACGCACACGCACACTGGCAGGAATCGGGATCGCGACGGTGGCACTGTTCGCGCTGACCGCCTGCAACAGCGGCAGCCCGTCCGACCCCGGCGCCGGAACCGGCGGCGACGAGGGCGAGGACTCCACCTGGTTCGAGGTCGCCGAGGACGTGCAGCTCGAGGGCAGCCCGACGTTCGACGCCATCCAGGAGCGCGACAAGGTCGTCGTCGGCGTCAAGGAGGACCAGCCAGGACTCGGCTACCTCGACGTGACGACGGGGGAGCGCACCGGCTTCGACGTCGACATCGCTCGGTGGATCGCCGCATCGCTCGGCTACGACGAGGACAAGATCGAGTTCAAGCCGATCGCCTCGGCGAACCGCGAGCAGGCGATCACGAACGGTGACATCGACTACTACGTCGGCACCTACTCGATCAACGACAAGCGCAAGGAGCTCATCGACTTCGCCGGCCCGTACTTCATCACCGGCCAGGGACTCCTGGTCGCCGCTGATGCTGACGACGCCGAGGCGCTCGAGGACTTCAACGGCAAGACCGTCTGCTCTGCGACCGGCTCGACGCCGATCCAGAACATCAAGGCGAACTTCCCCGAGATCAAGACGCAGGAGTACGACCTGTACTCCGCCTGCGTGCAGGATCTCATCGACGGCAAGGTCGACGCTGTGACCACTGACCAGGCGATCCTGATCGGCTACGCAGCGCAGTACCCGGACGACGTGAAGGTCACCGGCGGCCTCTTCACCGAGGAGCGCTACGGTGTCGGCCTCACGAAGGGCGATGACGCGCTGCGCACGCACATCAACGAGCTCTTCACCGACAACGGCGACATCTGGCAGGCGATCTTCGACGCGAACCTCGGTTCCAGCGGCATCGAGGTCGAGCAGCCCGAGGTCGACGCGTACTGATCGACATGGGCGGCCTCCTCAGGGAGGCCGCCCACTCATTCTGAAGAAGGGAGGGTGGCGTGGACGTCATCTTCGGCAACCTCGACCTGTGGGGACAGGCGATCAGCAACACGCTGATCGTGTTCTTCGCCGGCGGGATCATCGCGCTGATCCTCGGCCTCATCGTCGGGGCGATGCGCGTGTCTCCGGTGCCCATCGCGCGAGGCGTCGGCACCGTGTACGTGAACACCGTGCGCAACACCCCACTCACCCTCGTCTTCTTCTTCTTCATCTTCGGGTACCCGCAGCTCGGGCTTCCCGATCTGTCGAACCTCGTGCTCGGCATCCTCGCCATCGGCATCTACACGGCGACCTATGTCGCCGAGGTGCTGCGGGCCGGAATCAACACGGTCCCGGTCGGCCAGGCTGAGGCGGCGCGCGCGATCGGGCTTCCCTTCGGCCAGGTGATGGGCCTCGTGATCCTCCCGCAGGCGTTCCGCTCGGTGGTGCCTCCGATGATGAGCGTCTTCATCGCCCTGCTCAAGAACACGACCGTGGCGGCCGGATTCTCGGTCGCCGAACTCGCGGCACTGCGTTCGACCATCAACGACTCGGCCGATCGCCCCGGCAACCCGATGGAGGTCCTCCTCTGGGTCGCGGTGGTGTTCGTCGCCCTGGTGCTGCTGTTGAGCTGGCTGCAGCGATATCTCGAGAACCGATGGAGGATCGCGCGATGAGCTCTGTACTGTACGACGTCCCGGGGCCCCGGGCGATCGCCCGCAACCGCGTCATCGCGGTCGCCACCGTCATCCTCGTCCTCGCCGCTCTCGGCTTCATCGTCCTGCGGATGGTGGAGACGGGCCAGTTCTCGGCGGAGAAGTGGTTCGTCTTCACGTTCTCCAACGTGTGGATGGGCATCTTCAAGGCGCTCGGCAACACCCTCGCCGCGTTCGCGCTCGCCGCGGTGCTCAGCATCGTGCTGGGATTCGTGCTCGCGATCGGTCGGCTCTCCGACCACGCCTGGGTGCGGATCCCGGTGACCGCGATCACCGAGCTCTTCCGCGCGGTCCCGGTGCTGGTCTTCATGATGCTGCTGTACTACGGACTGCCCGTGGTCGGCGTCAAGATGGACCCGTACTGGGCGGTCGTCATCGCGCTGATGGCGTACAACGGCTCCGTGCTCGCAGAGGTGCTGCGGGCCGGTATCGAGTCCCTGCCCCGCGGGCAGAAAGAGGCCGGCTACGCGATCGGACTCCGCAAGAGCGGCGTCATGCGTCTCATCCTGCTGCCGCAGGCGATCCGGGCGATGCTCCCGGTGATCGTCGCCCAGCTGGTCGTGACCATGAAGGACACCGCTCTCGGGTTCATCATCACCTACCCGGAGCTGCTGTACTACGCGAAGCAGCTGACGTCGCAGCAGGGTCGTCCGATCCTGCAGTCGGCGTTCGTCATCGGCGGCATCTACATCGTCATGTGCCTCATTCTCTCCGGCATCGCGAAGTGGGTGGAGATCAGCACCCGTCGTTCGCCGAAGGTCAAGGCGATCCAGGCAGCCGGGGACCCGCGCCAGCACGGCGACGGCACCAACACCGAGCTCATCACCCTGCAGCGCGGGGGCGGGGTCGCGGGCGGGGACGGCCCCGGCCCGGTCTGAGCGTCCGTCGTGATGCGCGTCGAGCCGGTCTCCGCCTATCCGCCTGCGACGAGCCGCACGCTCGCGGAGTGGATGGATGCTGACCTGGCCGCGCTGCATGGCGCGGACTCCCGGTCTCGGCTGCGTGAGGTCGCCGATGCCCGCGCGATGCGCCGTGGGATGTGGGCCTCGTTCCTCGCGCTCGGCTCGTCGTCCGTCGTCGTCGGGCTCGTCCTGCTGGCGGTCGGTATGCCGCCGTCGGCATACGTGCCGTCGATGATCGTCGGTGGCATCGTCGCCGTCGTCTCCGGCGTGTTCCTCGCACGGGTGAGAGGCTGGATCCCGAAACCCGGCACGTCGCACACGACCCGGGGTGCCGGCTCGCTCGGAGGCGGCCTCATCGCCGCAGCCAGCATCTTCGGGGCGCTCAACGTCTTCCTGATCCCCGGAATCGTCTCCTCGGTCGACCCGGTGCCGCTCCTCGTCCTCGACGCAGGATTCGCACTCCTGCTCGTCTCGGTGTTCGTGATCCCGGCCGCGGTCATCGGCAGGGGGCGTCAGACGCTGCGTCGCGAAGCGGCGCGGGACCAGCGACTCGTGGCCGCGCTCGAGCGCGATCGGGTCACGTGGGTGCCCCTGGTCGCAGTGCCGATGTTCGGCCCGCTCTGAGCCCGGCCCCGGGAAGGAGCAGCCCGCCGTCCCGGTAGACTCCTGTCTCGTGTCTGAGTCTCCCGAAATCACCCCGGAAGCGGTCGAAGCCGCCGTCGCGGCCGCACTCGAAGCGATCACTGCGGCCGCCGATAGCGCCGAGCTGAAGGCGGCGAGAGCCGCTCATGTCGCAGACGGCTCGCCTCTCGCCGTCCTCAACGCCTCGATGCGGCAGGTGGCTCCCGAGAACAAGGCGGCCTTCGGCAAGCTCGTCGGGCAGGGGCGCGGTCAGGTCACGAAGGCCCTCGCCGCCAAGGAGGAGGAGCTGGCAGCCGCCGAGGTGGCCGCCCGTCTCGAATCCGAGCGCCTCGACATCACCGCCGTTCCTTCCCGGACCCGCGTCGGTGCGCGGCATCCGCTCACCCTGCTCAGCGAGCAGATCTCCGACATCTTCGTCGGCATGGGCTGGGAGATCGCGGAAGGGCCCGAGCTCGAGCACGAGTGGTTCAACTTCGACGCGCTGAACTTCGACGTCGACCACCCCGCTCGCCAGGAGCAGGACACCTTCTACGTAGACCCGCCCTCGCGCCACCTCGTGATGCGCACGCACACGAGCCCGGTGCAGGTGCGCTCGATGCTCGACCGCGACGTGCCGATCTACGTGCTGTGCCCCGGTCGCGTGTACCGCACCGACGAGTTCGATGCGACGCACCTCCCCGTCTTCACGCAGTTCGAGGGGCTGGTCGTCGACAAGGGCATCTCGATGGCCCACCTCAAGGGCACGCTCGACCACGTCGCGCGTCAGCTCTTCGGCCCGGAGGCGAAGACGCGCTTCCGCACGAACTTCTTCCCCTTCACCGAGCCGTCGGCCGAGCTCGACCTGTGGCACCCGACCTTCAAGGGCGGCGCCCGCTGGATCGAGTGGGGCGGCTGCGGCATGATCAACCCGAACGTGCTGCGTGCGGCGGGGATCGACCCCGACGTCTACAGCGGCTTCGCCTTCGGTATGGGCGTCGAACGCGGACTCATGTTCCGCAGCGATGTGCAGGACATGCGGGACATGGCAGAGGGCGATGTCCGTTTCAGCGAGCAGTACGGGATGGTGGTGTGATGCGCGTCCCGCTTTCGTGGCTGCGTGAGTACGTCGATCTGGCAGCGGATGCTACGCCCGAAGACGTTCTGGCGGCGATGGTCACCGTCGGCTTCGAGGAGGAGGATATCCACCGCTTCGAGATCTCGGGTCCCGTCGTGGTCGGACAGGTCGTCTCCCTCGAGGGGGAGCCGCAGTCCAACGGCAAGACGATCAACTGGTGCCAGGTCGACGTCGGCGAGGCGAACGGCGGCATCCGCGGGATCGTCTGCGGAGCGCACAACTTCGTCGCCGGCGACAAGGTCGTGGTGACCCTGCCGGGCGCTGTGCTGCCTGGGCCGTTCCCGATCGCCGCCCGCAAGACCTACGGTCATGTGTCCGACGGCATGATCGCCTCGGCGCGGGAGCTCGGTCTGGGTGACGAGCACAACGGCATCCTCGTTCTCGCCGACCTCGGAATCGACGCTCCCGTCGGCACCGACGCGATCAGCCTGCTCGGTCTCGACGATGTCGCGGTCGAGATCAACGTGACACCCGACCGCGGGTACGCGTTCTCGCTCCGAGGTGTCGCACGCGAGTATTCGCACGCCACCGGAGCGACGTTCCGCGACCCGGCCGAACGCGACTTCGCCGAACTCCAGCCCGGAACCGGTCATACGGCGATCGTCGACGACGCCGCCCCCGTGCGCGGCCGCGTCGGGGCGAGCGAGTTCGTCACCCGTGTCGTCCGCGACGTCGACCCGTCGCGCCCGACCCCGCCGTGGATGATCGCTCGCCTGTCGCTCGCCGGCATGCGCTCGCTCGGCATCCTGATCGACATCACCAACTACGTGATGCTCGAGCTGGGGCAGCCGCTGCACGGATACGACCTCGACAAGCTTTCGGGCGGCATCACGGTGCGCCGTGCGACCCCCGGTGAGAAGATGACGACTCTCGACGGCCAGGAGCGAAAGCTCCACGTCGAGGATCTTCTGATCACCGATGGATCCGGGCCCATCGGCCTGGCCGGTGTCATGGGTGGTGGCACGACCGAGATGAGCGACACGACGCGCAACGTCCTCATCGAGGCAGCGACGTTCGACCCGGTGACGATCGCGCGCACCGCCCGTCGGCACAAGCTGCCGAGCGAGGCCTCCAAGCGCTTCGAGCGCGGCGTCGACCCTCTGGTGCCGTTCGTCGCGGCTCGTCGAGCCGCCGACCTGATGGTCGAGTTCGCCGGCGGCACGCTCACCGAAGAGGGTGGCGCGCTGTTCGCCGAGGTCTTCGTCGCCGAGATCGAGCTGCCGCGAGGATTCGTACAGGGACTCATCGGGGTCGACTACTCCGACGACGAGATCGTGGGCGCGCTCACGACGATCGGTGGCGAGGTCACCGAGACGGATGCCGGCTGGGTCGTCATCCCGCCGACCTGGCGCCCGGACCTCACCGACAAGTGGTCTCTTGCTGAAGAGGTCGCGCGCATCCACGGTCTCGACCGCATCCCCTCGGTGCTGCCGACGCCTCCGTCCGGCCGTGGCTTGACGCCGCACCAGCAGGGGCGACGTCGCGTGGCTGACGCGCTCGCAGCAGCCGGTCTCGTCGAGACGCCCTCCTTCCCCTTCACCACCGACGCCGAGAACGACCTGCACGGTTCGGCGTCGGGAGAGCACCTGCCCAGCATCCGGCTCGCGAACCCGCTCGACGGCTCTGCTCCGTTCCTGCGTCGCTCGCTCATCCCGGGACTGCTGCAGACCGCGCATCGCAACATCTCGCGCGGCCTCACGGATCTCGCGCTGTTCGAGACCGGCGTCGTGTTCCTGCCCGAGCCCGGTGTCGAGTACGGCACCGATGATGTTCCGCCGCTCGGCGTGCGTCCGTCGGACGAGACCCTCGCCGCGCTGAACGCGTCGATCCCGCCGCAGCACCGCCACGTCGCGGCGCTGTTCACGGGCAATGTCGTGGCACGCCAGCCCGGCCGTGCGGCTGAAGCGGCCGGTCTGTCGGAAGCGCTGGACGCGGCTCGCGTCATCGCCGCAGCTGCCGGCGTGGACATCGAGGTGACCCAGGGCGAGCGCGCGGCGCTGCACCCCGGGCGCACCGGCGTGCTGTCGGTCGGCGGCGTCGAGGTCGGCTATGTCGGAGAACTCCACCCCGACGTCGCAGCGGGAGCAGATTTGCCGGGTCGCGCGACCGTGCTCGAGCTCGATCTCGACGGAATCCTCACGCTGGCGAACGCGCGTGCGGTCGCCGCCTCGCTGTCGACGTTCCCGGCCGCCACGCAGGACGTGTCGCTCGTGCTCGGGGCTGACGTCCCCGCCGGCGCGGTCAAGGCTGCGCTGGCCGAAGGCGCGGGAGAGCTCCTCGAGGCGATCCGACTCGTCGACGACTACCGCGGAGACGGCGTCGCGGACGGACAGAAGAGTCTCACCTTCGCTCTGCGGTTCCGCG
Organism: Microbacterium sp. MEJ108Y; assembly: GCF_000834175.1. Taxonomy (NCBI): domain Bacteria; kingdom Bacillati; phylum Actinomycetota; class Actinomycetes; order Micrococcales; family Microbacteriaceae; genus Microbacterium; species Microbacterium sp. MEJ108Y. The sequence continues at coordinate 99,733 of NZ_JXQX01000001.1, forward strand.
CGGACGATCGCACGCTCACCGCGGCCGAGGCGACCGAGGCGAAGCTCGCGGGCGTCGCTGTCACGGCCGAGCGCTTCGGCGCGACGCTGCGCGACTGACTCAGCGCTGCGCGGACTGCATTCCATTACGGGATGCAGTCCGCCACGCAGGCGGTCGAGGCGTCGGGTGTGGAAGTGATCGCCACCGCCGAGCCGACCTGAACCTGGCTTTCCCGCGAGGTAGCGTGTCGTGATGAGCATCCTTCCCCACAGCACGCCTGCGGCGGTTCCCGATGGCGTCCGACCGATGGGCGAGGCGCCCTTCCTCGACCCGGGCGATCAGATCTCCTGGCACTACCGGAAGCCGGGGTGGCAGCCCGGAGACGCGTCGACGATCACACCCATGCGAGTGGTCCGCGACGACGAGCGGGGCCTCGTCGCCTGGCTCGCTCCGGGCACGCTGCAGGAGGGGCAGGGCACTCCGGCAGGCGAGCGCATCCGAACGGTTCCGCTCGAGCGGCGATGGCTGGACCCGCGGACGCGGATCGTGGAGGAGTGGTGGGGCAACGGCATCCTGCGGATCGCCCCCGCAGGCGCCGCGTGGTCGGTGTGGCTCTTCTGGAGCGATGTGAGCGGGGCGGAGTGGCAGTTCGCCGGCTGGTACGTGAACCTCGAGAACGCGCACCTGCGCACCGACCGCGACACCTACTCGTCGGACCACATCCTCGACGTCGAGATCGAGCCGGACGGCCGGGTGCATCTGAAGGATGAGGACGAGCTGATCGCGGCCGTCGAGCAGGGCCGCCTCACATCCGAGCAGGCGGCGCAGATCGAGCGGCACGCCGACGCGGCGATCGCGTCGTACCGCGACGGTGACTGGCCGTTCGCCGCGGAATGGCGAGATTGGCGGCCGGATCCCTCCTGGACCGTCCCCGAGCTCACGGGGCTGTCAGACCTCCGTCCGCGGTGAACCCGGCATCCGCCGTGAGCGGAAGACACTTCCCCTCGCACGGCGGAGATGGTGGCATGGGTCCATGACTGACGTTCTGATCCTCGGCGGGACCGGCTGGCTGTCCGGTCGGATCGCCGGACGCCTGCTGGTGAACGGGGCGGCGGTGATGTGCCTCGCGCGAGGAGGTCGACCGTCCCCGGAGGGTGCGAGCCTGGTTCTGGCCGATCGTGACGACGCCGACGCCTATGACGCCGTCCGCGGTCGCGATTGGGACCACGTGATCGACGTCTCCTCGAATGCGGCGCACGTGGCGGCGGCGGTCGAGGCGCTCGGGGATCGAGCCGCCCGCTGGACGTACGTCTCGTCGGTGTCGGCATACTCCGATGACGAGACGGTCGGGGCGGACGAGTCCGCGCCGTTGCATCAGCCGGCCGGCGCCGGGGATGAGTACGAGTACGGCGCGCAGAAGGTCGCCGCCGAGAAAGCGGTTCGCACGCTCGGCGACCGAACGCTGATCGTGCGCCCGGGGCTGATCGTCGGGAAGGGCGACCCGAGCGACCGCTTCGGATACTGGGCTGCGGCGTTCCTGCGCGCTCACGACGAACCCGTGCTGCTGCCCCGTGCAGACGGGCGCGACGTGCAGGTGATCGACGTCGATGACCTGTCGGAGTTCATCAGCACGACGACCGCGACCGGAGTGATCAACACGACCGGCGACCGGCACCCGATGGCCGAGGTCATCGAGGCGGTGCGCAGGCATGCGGGTCACCGAGGAGACACCGTCACGGCCACCGACGACTGGCTCGTGGCGAATGAGGTGGAGTACTGGGCGGGCACGCGATCGCTGCCGCTCTGGCTCCCGCGCGACATGACCGGATTCATGACGAGGTCGAACGCGCGCTACCGTGCGGCCGGGGGAGAGCTGCGTCCGCTCGACGAGACCATCGCCGTGGTGATCGAGGACGAGCGGGAACGCGGTGTCGATCGCGAGCGGCGGGCAGGTCTGACCCGGACAGACGAACTCGCGCTGATCCAGCTCCTGCGCTGACGGCGCGCGTCGCTAGACTGCGAGCAGTGACACGGGGTGCCGCATCCGCGGCTGAGAACAGACCCGTCGAACCTGATCTAGTTCGTACTAGCGAAGGGATGTCGCAATGAGCGATCGTCTGCGTCCTGAATCCGAATCGACCCTGGCTGCCACGGCCGGACAGCTCCTGTCCGAGCTGCGCGAGAGTCCACCTCTGACCCACTGCATCACCAACAGCGTCGTCACGGGGTTCACCGCCAACGTGCTGCTCGCCCTCGGCGCGGCACCGGCGATGGTCGACATCGTCGACGAAGCAGGAATGTTCGCCGGGGTGGCGTCCGGCGTCCTGATCAACCTCGGAACGCCGACCCCCGAGCAGCGAGCGGCGAGCCTCGAAGCTGCGGCCGGTGCCGTCGCCGCGGGCACTCCGTGGGTGCTGGATCCCGTTGCGATCGGCGCACTCCCGGTGCGCACGGCCCTCGCCCACGAGCTGGTCGCCTCGCGCCCCACGGCGATCAGGGGGAACGCATCCGAGATCCTCGCGCTCGCCGGACTCAGCGCAGGCGGCCGGGGTGTGGACGCGACAGACACGACAGACGATGCGGCAGAGGCAGCGCTCTCACTCGCCGCGCGTCATGGCTCTGTGGTCGCGGTGTCTGGACCGGTCGACCTGGTGACCGATGGCGTCCGTCTGCTGCGCATCGCGAACGGTCACGAGCTGCTCACCCGGGTCACCGGCGGCGGGTGCGCGTTGGGCGCGGTCATGGCCGCGTTCCTCGGCGCGGCGCGCTCGACCTCTGCCGATCCGCTCACGGCGGTGGCGTCGGCGAGCCTCGTCTACACGATCGCCGCCGAGAGGGCCGCGGTGCACGCCTCGGGCCCAGGCACCTTCGCTGTCGCTCTGCTCGACGCGCTCGCCGCCGTGCAGCCGGCTGACCTGGTGGCCTCCGCGCGTGTTCAGGAGAGCGCGCTGTGATCGCCGACCTCTCGCTCTACCTCGTCACGGATCCGGGCCTCTGCGGTGAGCGGGGTGTCGTCGAGACCGTGCGCCTCGCTGTCGACGGGGGAGTGCGCATCGTGCAGCTGCGCGACAAGATCGCGACGGATGCCGAGACCGCCGATCAGCTGGTCGAGCTGTCGCGCGTGATCGCCGGCCGTGCGATCCTCCTGGTGAACGACCGGGTCGACGCGGCGCTCGCCGCTCGCGCTCGGGGAGCTCGCGTCGACGGCGTGCATCTCGGTCAGGGCGATGCGTCGGTACTGCGGGCGCGCGAGCGACTGGGTGCCGAGGCGATCATCGGGTTGACGGCGAACACACCCGACCACTTCGACGCGGTGGCGGCTCTGCCTGCGGGCGTGGTCGACTACCTCGGCGTCGGTGTGATCCGCCCCACCGACACCAAGCCCGACCATCCGCCGGTATTGGGCATCGACGGCTTCCGGTCGCTCATCGAGACGTGCGCCGTGCCCTGCGTGGCCATCGGCGGCGTGGACATCGATGACACTGAGCGACTCCGCGACGCGGGCGCGGCCGGCCTCGCGGTGGTCTCGGCCATCTGCGCCGCGGTCGATCCGAAGCAGACGGCGCAGAGCTTCCTCCGGCGGTGGCGGGCGTCAGGCACGCCGCGGGTGCTCAGCATCGCCGGCAGCGATCCATCGGGCGGTGCGGGGATCCAAGCCGACCTCAAGTCCATCGCCGCGAACGGCGGGTACGGCATGGCGGCTCTGACCGCACTCACCGCTCAGAACACCGTGGGCGTGCGGGCGGTGCATGTGCCGCCCGCGGAGTTCCTGCGGGAGCAGCTCGATGCGATCTCAGACGACATCGTCATCGATGCGGTGAAGATCGGGATGCTGGCGAATGCCGACGTGATCCGTGCGGTCTCCGACTGGCTCGATGCCATCCGGCCGCCGATCGTCGTGCTCGACCCGGTGATGGTCGCGACCAGTGGCGACCGGCTTCTCGACCGGGAGGCCGAGGTCGCGCTGCGCGGACTCCTCGAGCGCGCGCATGTCGTGACGCCCAACCTCGCCGAGCTCGCCGCGCTGGCCGACCATCCGATCGACGGGTGGGATGACGCGCTCGCGGCGGCCGCTGCGCTCTCCGACCGTGTGAGCGCGGCGGTGCTCGTGAAGGGAGGGCATCTCGACGGCGACGACGTTCCCGACGCGGTGATCGACGCTGCCGACGGAGTGAGTCGGGGGTATCCGGGCGCGCGCATCGCGACTCGCAACACGCATGGCACCGGGTGCTCCCTCTCGTCCGCCCTCGCCACCCGCCTCGCCAGGGGCGAGTCCCTCACCGACGCGGTCGCCTCGGCCCGTTCGTGGCTGCGTGAGTCTCTGACGGAGAGCGATGCGCTCCACGTCGGACGAGGACACGGGCCGATCAACCACTTCGGCGGCCTCTGGCGACGTGGCGGACTCGAGACCACCCCCGACCGGGCGCACATCCGCGATCAGTGGTGGGAGCGGATCGCGCACCTGCGGGCAGATATCGACGAGCTCCCCTTCGTCGGCGCTCTCGCCGACGGGACACTCGACCGCGAGTGGTTCCTGTTCTACCTTCGCCAGGACGCGCTGTACCTCCGGGAGTACGCGAGGGTCCTCGCCGAGGCCTCTCGGCTCGCACCGTCACCGCACGAGCAGGCGTTCTGGGCGGAGTCGGCGCACGGGGCGATCGCCGGAGAACTCGAACTCCACGCGTCGTGGCTGACCCCCGGTGCGGGCGTGGAGGCGGAGACTTTCGCCGCTGATCCGGCCCCCGCGACCGTCGCGTACCTCGACCATCTGCGATCCGTCGCCTTCGGCGCAGACTACGCCGAGCTCATCGCCGCCGTGCTGCCGTGCTTCTGGCTCTACACCGATCTCGGGACGCGTCTGCACGCGGGGGCGTTCGGCGAGTACGCCCGCGATCCGCAGCATCCCTATGCATCGTGGCTCGCGACCTACGCCGATCCGGCCTTCGAGGCGGCGACAGAGCAGGCGGTCGGCTACGTGATGGACGCGGCGGCGGAGTCGGATCCCCCGCGGCGTCGACGGATGCTCCGAGCGTTCGAGGTCTCGAGCGCCCACGAGCTCGCGTTCTTCGCGGCGCCGGCGCTCCACGTGCCTGCCGGATGACGGACCGGATTTGCGCATGCCGCGACGAGCGCGCTATCGTCGCGGCATGCCTTCGGCCGCCACCGCAACTCTGACGCTCGCTCCGAGCGCCATCGCCGTGCGCCGACGCCGCAGCGGCCGCCGACTCTAGGCGACCCTGCGCTTCTGCCTGCGTACGCACGGCGGTCGAGTGCCGGTGTCGCCGCCCCGGTTCCCGACACTGCACCCCGCGTTCGCCGAGGGGTCCGACCGTTAAGGTAGAAGCATGACGTACTCCGTCGCCGTCTCCGGCGCATCCGGCTACGCGGGCGGCGAGATCCTGCGCCTCCTCGCGTCTCATCCCGACATCGAGATCCGCACCGTGACGGCTCACTCGAACGCCGGTCAGCCGCTCGTGCAGCATCAGCCGCACCTGCGGTCTCTCGCTCACCTCACTCTGCAGGACACCACACCCGAGACGCTCGCAGGTCACGACATCGTGTTCCTCGCTCTGCCGCACGGTCAGTCGGGTCAGTACACGGATGCGCTCGGCGACACCCCGCTGGTGATCGACGCCGGGGCCGACCATCGCCTCACCTCGCAGGCGTCCTGGGATGCGTTCTACGGCGGCGACTTCCACGAACCCTGGGCCTACGGGGTCCCCGAGCTGCTCGTCGACGGCATCAAGCAGCGCGAGACGCTGCGCGATGCGAAGCGGATCGCCGCCCCCGGATGCAATGCATCCACGGTGAGTCTGAGTCTCGCTCCCGGCGTCGCAGCGGGAGTGATCGACGCGGGAGACATCGTCTCGGTGCTCGCCGTCGGCCCCTCGGGTGCGGGGAAGAGCCTCAAGACCAATCTGCTCGCCAGTGAGATCCTCGGCAGCGCCAATCCCTATGCGGTCGGCGGCACCCACCGGCACATCCCCGAGATCCGCCAGGCGCTCGCCGCGGCATCCGGTGCTGCCGCCGACGGCATCCGCATCTCCTTCACCCCTGTGCTCGTTCCGATGTCGCGGGGAATCCTCGCCACCTCGACCGCGCCGATCGCCGGTGACGTCAGTGACGCGGAGATCCGCGCCGCCTGGGAGGACGCCTACGGTGACGAGACGTTCGTGCAGCTGCTGCCCGAGGGGCAGTTCCCGCGCACGGCCGATGTCCTCGGCGCGAACACCGCACTCATCGGCCTCGCGATCGACCGTGCGGCGAACCGGGTGACGGTGGTCGCCGCGGTCGACAACCTCGTCAAGGGCACCGCAGGCGCTGCCATCCAGTCCATGAACCTCGCGTTGGGACTTCCCGAGTCCCGCGCCCTCTCAGTGAACGGAGTCGCACCGTGAGCGTCACCGCCCCCGCAGGATTCGAGGCGGCCGGAGTCGCCGCCGGCCTCAAGTCGACCGGCAAGCCCGATGTCGCCGTGGTCGTCAACCGCGGCCCGCGCAAGGTCGGTGCCGCCGTGTTCACGAGCAACCGCGCCAAGGCCAACCCGATCATCTGGTCTCAGCAGGCCGTCGCCGATCGCGTGGTCGAGGCCGTCGTGCTCAACTCCGGCGGAGCGAACTGCTTCACCGGCAGCTTCGGCTTCCAGACGACGCACCAGACCGCCGAGAAGGCGGCAGAGCTGCTCGGCGTCAGCGCCGGCGACGTCCTCGTCTGCTCGACGGGTCTCATCGGGGTCGGAGACGAGGTCTTCCGCGGCAAGGTGCTCGCGGGCACCGAACAGGCGATCGCCGAGCTGTCGGCCGACGGCGGCGACGTCGCGGCCGAGGCCATCATGACCACCGACAGCGTCTCGAAGACCGCTGTCGTGAGCCGGGACGGCTGGACGATCGGCGGCATGGCGAAGGGCGCGGGCATGCTCGCCCCGGGCCTCGCGACGATGCTCGTGGTCATCACGACGGATGCCGTGCTCGAGCCTCTCGAGGCCGACGCGGCGCTGCGATTCGCGACCGGCACGACGTTCGACCGCCTCGACTCCGACGGCTGCATGTCGACCAACGACCAGGTCACGCTGCTCGCCAACGGCGCCTCCGGGGTGACTCCCGACCTCAAGCACTTCTCTGCTGCCCTCGCCGAGCTCTGCCTGGAACTCGCGGTCAAGCTGCAGAGTGATGCCGAGGGCGCGAGTCATGACATCACCATCGAGGTGCGGCACGCCGCCAGCGAGGGGGAGGCCGTCGAGGTCGGCCGCTCGGTCGCCCGCAACAACCTCTTCAAGGCCGCGATCTTCGGCAACGACCCCAACTGGGGCCGGGTGCTCGCCGCGATCGGCACGACCAACGCGCAGTTCGACCCGTACGACGTCGACGTCTGGATGAACGGCGTCCGCGTGTGCAGCGAGGGCGGCCCCGACCGTCCGCGCGAAGAGGTCGACCTCACCCCTCGCGCCACGCACCTCGTGATCGACCTCAAAGTCGGCGAGGCCACTGCCACGATCCTCACCAACGACCTGACCCACGACTACGTGCACGAGAACAGCGCCTACGCCTCATGACCGACATCCAGGACACCACGCCTGACGTCGCCGCCGTCAAGGCCGCGACGCTCATCGAGTCGCTCCCGTGGCTGAAGAAGTTCCGCGACCAGATCGTCGTCGTGAAGTACGGCGGCAATGCGATGGTCTCGGACGAGCTGCAGGAGGCGTTCGCGCAGGACATCGCGTATCTGAGGTACGTCGGCGTGCTGCCGGTGGTCGTGCATGGCGGTGGGCCCCAGATCTCCGACATGCTGCAGCGCCTCGAGATCCCGAGCGAGTTCAAGGGCGGCTACCGCGTCACCAACACCGAGGCGATCAGCGTGGTGCGCATGGTGCTCACCGGCCAGGTGAACCCGCAGCTCGTCTCGAAGATCAACTCTCATGGTCCAATCGCGACCGGGCTCAGCGGCGAAGATGCCGGGCTGTTCGGCGGGCGTCGCCGCGGCGTCGTGATCGACGGCGAGGAGATCGATCTCGGTCGTGTGGGCGACGTCGTCGAGGTGGACCCGACGCCTGTGCTCGACCACCTCGCGGCCGGACGCGTTCCCGTGGTCTCGAGCATCGCCCCCGACCTCGATCACCCGGGCCAGTCGCTGAACGTGAACGCGGATGCCGCGGCTGCCGCGCTCGCCGTGGCTCTCAAGGCGCGCAAGCTCGTCATTCTCACGGATGTCCCCGGGCTGTACGCCGACTGGCCCAACCGCGACTCTCTCGTGTCGCACCTCACCTCGGAGGCTCTCATCGAGATGCTGCCGACCCTCGAATCAGGCATGATCCCGAAGATGAAGGCGTGCCTGGACGCGATCGAGGGCGGCGTCGACGCCGCCGCGATCATCGACGGACGCGTGCCGCACTCGGTGCTCGTCGAACTCTTCACCAGCAAGGGAATCGGAACAGAAGTGGTCATGGGAAGCGCAGGAGTGAAGGCATGAGCAACTGGCAGGATGACGCAGCGAGCGATCTGGTCCTCAACGCAGGTCCCCGGTTGGCGATGCTGACTCGCGGCGAGGGATCGTACCTCTGGGACTCCGAGGGCAAGCGCCACCTCGACTTCCTCGCCGGCATCGCTGTGACCTCGCTCGGTCACGCGCATCCGGTGTTCGTCGAGGCCGTGTCGACGCAGGCCGCGACCCTCGCGCATGTGTCGAACTACTTCGCGACACCGTCGCAGCTCGCGCTCGCCGCACGGTTGAAGCGTCTCGCCGGTGCCGGGATCGATGGGCGCGTGTTCTTCTCGAACTCCGGCGCCGAGGCGAACGAGGCCGCGTTCAAGCTCGCCCGCCTGCACGGCGGGACGGAGAAGCCCCGCATCCTCGCGCTCGAGAACGGATTCCACGGCCGGACCATGGGATCTCTCGCGCTCACGGCGAAGGCGGCCATGCGCGCGCCGTTCGAGCCGATGCCCGGGGGAGTCGAGCACATCCCGGCGACCATCGAGGCACTCGAGGCGGCGATCGACGACCGCGTCGCGGCCGTGATCGTCGAGCCGATCCAGGGTGAGGCAGGCGTCGTCGAGCTTCCCGAGGGATACCTGCAGGCCGCTCGCTCGCTCACTCTGAAGCACGGGGCCCTGCTCATCGTCGACGAGATCCAGACCGGGGCAGGGCGCACGGGCGCCTGGTTCGGCTTCAGCCACGAAGGCATCACGCCTGACGCCATCACGCTCGCGAAGGGCATCGGCGGTGGCTTCCCGATCGGTGCTCTCGTGACCTACGGTGCGGCGAGTTCGCTCTTCACTCCCGGTTCGCACGGCTCCACGTTCGGCGGAAACCCGCTCGCGACGGCCGTCGCAGACGCGGTGCTCACCGAGATCGAGCGCGCAGGCCTCGTCGACAACGCCGCGCGTCGTGGGGAAGAGATCCTCCAGATCATCGCCGATATCGACTCGCCTCTGGTCACGGGAGTGCGTGGCCGCGGGCTCCTGATCGGGGTGGCTCTGAGCGCCCCCGTCGCGAATGAGGTGGTCGCCGCCGCTCAGGAGCGCGGCCTCATCGTGAACGCCGCCAACCCCGAGACCGTGCGCATCGCGCCGGCCCTCACGATCGGAGACGCCGAACTCGCCGAGTTCCGCGAGCTGTTCGCCGCGTCGCTCTCCGACGTCCAGACCTCCCTCGCCGAATCCGGAAAGGCCCTCGCATGACCCGCCACCTGCTGCGTGACGATGATCTGACCCCCGCTGAGCAGGCGGAGATCCTCGATCTCGCCATCGAGCTGAAGAAGGATCGCTGGGCGAACAAGGCCCTCGAAGGCCCCCAGACGGTCGCGGTGATCTTCGACAAGTCCTCCACCCGCACCCGTGTCTCGTTCGCCGTCGGCATCGCCGACCTCGGCGGGTCGCCGTTGATCATCTCGACCGCGAGCAGTCAGCTGGGCGGCAAGGAGACTCCGTCGGACACCGCCCGGGTGCTCGAGCGTCAGGTCGCGGCGATCGTCTGGCGCACGTACGCGCAGGCAGGGCTCGAAGAGATGGCCGCAGGCACCACGGTGCCCGTCGTCAACGCACTCTCGGACGACTTCCACCCGTGTCAGCTGCTCGCCGACCTGCTCACGATCCGCGAGCACAAGGGCGACCTGAAGGGTCTGACTCTGACGTTCTTCGGCGACGGGCAGAGCAACATGGCGCATTCCTACGCGCTGGCCGGGGTCACCGCGGGTATGCACGTGCGCATCGCCTCGCCCGCCGACTACGCGCCGCGTGCGGACATCGTCGAGGCGGCCGACCGCCGTGCGGCGGAGACCGGCGGCTCGATCACCCTGTTCACCGATGCGGTCGAGGCTGCGGCCGGTGCCGACGTCGTGGTCACCGACACCTGGGTGTCGATGGGCAAGGAAGAGGAGAAGCTCGCACGCATCCGCGATCTCGGTGGCTACAAGGTGACGCCGGAGACGATGGAGATCGCCGACTCGGAGGCCATCTTCATCCACTGCCTTCCCGCCGACCGAGGCTACGAGGTCGACTCCGAGGTCATCGACGGACCGCAGAGCGTCGTCTGGGACGAGGCCGAGAACCGCCTCCACGCCCAGAAGGCCCTGCTCGTCTGGCTGCTCGACAAGAAGGACGCATGATGGTCGACGCGAAGAACGAGGGCACGAACGAAGGCGCGCTGTGGGGAGCCCGCTTCGCGAGCGGCCCGTCGCCCGAGCTCGTCGAGCTCAGCCGGTCGACGCATTTCGACTGGATCCTCGCACCGTATGACATCGCCGGGTCGCACGCGCACGCGACGGCTCTCGCGGCTGCCGGTTACCTCGAACCCGACGAGGCAGCCAAGATGCACGAGGGGCTCGATGCCGTGGCGCGCAAGGTCGCCGACGGCACCCTGCGGCCCGTCCCCTCGGATGAAGACGTGCACGGGGCTCTCGAGCAGGCCCTGATCGCCGAGCTCGGCCCGGAGCTGGGTGGACGTCTTCGTGCGGGACGCAGCCGCAACGACCAGATCGCCACCCTGGTGCGGATGTACCTGATAGACCACGCTCGTGTGATCGCACGGGACATCCTCCGTGTCGTCGATGCCCTCGTCGCTCAGGCGGAGGCTCATCCTGACGCGATCCTCCCCGGACGGACGCATCTGCAGCACGCACAGCCGGTGCTCCTCGCGCACCACCTGCAGGCACACGGGTGGCCGCTCGTGCGCGAGCTCGAGCGTCTGGTCGACTGGCGTCGCCGTGCCGGTGTCTCGCCGTACGGCGGCGGAGCCCTCGCGGGCTCGACGCTCGGACTCGACCCCGCGCTGGTCGCATCCGAACTCGGACTCGACCGCCCGGCCGAGAACTCGCTCGACGGAACCGCGGCGCGTGATGTCGTCGCCGAGTTCGCCTTCATCACGGCCATGACCGGGGTCGACATCTCGCGTCTGAGCGAGGAGATCATCCTCTGGAACACTCGCGAGTTCGGCTTCGTCACTCTGCACGACGGGTATTCGACCGGCTCGAGCATCATGCCGCAGAAGAAGAACCCCGACATCGCCGAGCTCGCTCGCGGCAAGTCGGGGCGCCTGATCGGCAACCTGTCTGGGCTGATGGCCACGCTCAAGGGGCTTCCGCTGGCCTACAACCGCGACCTTCAGGAAGACAAGGAGCCGGTCTTCGACTCGGTGCAGACGCTCGAGGTCGTGCTGCCGGCCTTCGCCGGGATGATCGCGACGCTGCGCTTCGACACCGAGCGCATGGCCGCCCTCGCACCTCAGGGGTTCTCGCTCGCGACCGACGTCGCCGAGTGGCTCGTGAAGCGCCGTGTGCCGTTCCGCGATGCGCACGAGATCTCCGGCGCGCTGGTGCGCGCCTGCGAAGACCGGGGGATCGGTCTCGAAGACGCATCTGACGAGCTGCTGATCTCGGTGTCGCCCCACCTCGTGCCCGAGGTGCGAGAGGTGCTCACGATCGAGGGTTCCGTGGCGTCCCGCACGGGCGTCGGCGGAACGGCTCCTGTCCGGGTAGCCGAGCAGCGTGCCGAGCTGGTCGCCCGAGCTCAGGCGGCTGCACACGCTCTGGGGCTCTAGCCGACGAACAGGTGGAGCGCAGCGACCTGCACGACCGCAGACGGCCCGCGGAACTCTCGGCGAGAGTCCCGCGGGCCGTTCGGCGCTCCGCAGAGCGTCCCGTGGGCGTTCGCGCGGTGGGGTCAGTGCAATGCGACGTCTGCCGCCGAGCGCGTCCAGCGGGTGAAGCGGACGACGAGTCCGGAGCGCGTGGGGCCCGCGAGGAACGGGCCGGCGGATGCCGTGGCCTCACCGTCGAACGGCGCCACGCGCACCAGGCGCCATTCGCCGTCGTCGGCGCGTGCACGCACGATCACGGCATCCGGCCAGCGGCTCACACGAACCGTGATCTCGCTGCCGTGCCAGTCGTCGACATAGCCGACCGACCAGTCCGAGCGGATGTCGGTGACGACGGCGCCGAGACCGAGATGGCCGTCGGCGTACTCGACTCCCGCTTTGATCCAGTGCTCGTCGTCGGTGCGCACGAAGACTCCGGCCTGGTCGAACTGGCCGTCCCAGGGGGCGCGGAACGACACATCCATCGCCTCGCCCACTTCCAGGGGTGCGAGCAGCGCGTGCTCGGTGTCGTGCACGAACCCGTAGGCGGTGTGCCGCCAGGCGTCGCTGCCTTCTACGGCGGTCGCGTCCAGGTGGTCGCCGTCGGAGGCGAGATGAGCGGGAGTGTGGGTCCACGACCCTTCGGACCAGGGGATGATGTCTGATTCAGGCATGTTCTCAGACTATAGCCAAATAAGGCATAAATAGAAGTTATTCGTGATACGGTTATCACATGGTCATCGCCGTACTCGCCGACATCGTGGGTTCTCGCAAGCTCGACGATCGTTCGGCAGCGCAGCGCATCCTCGATGACGCGATCGCTCGCGTCGAGGAGCATCTGCCCCTCGCGCACCACGCGCTGACGCCCACGGTGGGGGATGAGCAGCAGGGCGTGTACCTCGAACTCGAGGACGCCATGGTGTCGCTGCTGATGATCCAGCTCGCGCTTCCCGACGGCATCGCCTTCCGATTCGGGATCGGCGTCGGCGATGTGCGTTCGGTCGACTCCGTGCACGGCGAACTCGCCGATGGGCCGGGGTGGTACGCGGCACGCGCCGCGATCGAGACCGTGCACGCGAGGGAGAACCGCACCGTGCCGCGCACGCGGACGTGGATTGTCGGAGCCCCGGGGCAGGATGAGGTCATGGAGAGCACCATCGCCGCGTCGAACGCCTACCTCCTCGTCCGCGACGAGCTGGTCGGGGCGATGAACGAGCGTGAACGGCGTCTGACCTATGGGCGCCTGGTCGGCAGATCGCAGCACGACCTCGCCGCTGAGGAGGGCATCTCGCAGCCCAGCGTCTCGAAGTCGCTGCGCAGCGCCGGCAGCGCCGCCCTCATCGAAGGGGTGGCCGCGCTGAGGGGGTCGAGCGCATGATCGTCGCCGGATTCATCCTGCTGGCCGTGGGCTCAGCCGATCTCGTGCGCCAGTTCGCCCCACGCCGATGGGTCGGCTACCTCACTGTCGCAGTGATGCTCCTTCTGCTCGGCAGCGTGAGCGACGCGCTGCTGCCCATGGTCCTCGGGCTCGTGGTCGGCGCGCTCTGGGTGTGGTGCATGCCGGCGGAGAGGCGCGCGCCACTCGGCTTCTGGCCCGCCGTGCTGCTCGGTGTGCTGAGCATCGGATCGGTCGTATGGCTGGGTGCTCGCACGGATGCCGGTCTGATCGGTTCTGTGTGGAGTGTGCGCTCCCCGTTCGGAGAGATCCCTTTCGATCTCGCGCTCCTCACCGTGGGCACAGGGGTGTTCCTGTTGGAGTCCGCGAATCTCGTGGTCCGGGCAGCGCTCGACGGCGAGCACACGTGGCGGCCTGCCGAGTTGAGGCGAGCAGCGGTGCTCGACTCTCCAGACGAGCAGCCGACTGCGTCCGACACTCCGGTCGCGCATCCGGTGGTCCCTGGCGCCCAGGCTGACGACGGCGTGATCGGAGTCATCGGTGAGGCCGGCGTAGGTGCGGCAGACACGGTGGCCGCAGAGCAGTCCGAGCCGGCGGGCGAAGCCGACGCCGTGCCCGCCCGCGATCCCCGGGCGGGTTTCAAGGGCGGGCGACTGATCGGCCCGCTCGAACGCATTCTCGTGATGCTTCTCACCCTGGCCGCCGCGTATCCGATTCTCGCCGCGATGCTGGCAGCCAAGGGAATCGTCCGCTTCCCTGAGATCTCTCGAGACGGGGAGACCGGAGCCCGCGCAGAGTACTTCCTCGTCGGCAGCCTCGTGAGCTGGGTCATCGGGTTGGGTGCCGCATTCCTGGTGTGGTGGGCGGCGCACAGCTGATCGGACTCGGTCACGGCGATTCGCCTGCCCCGACCGCTGATAGCCTGGGGCGCGTGTCGAATTCCGCTCTGACGACCGCCCCGCCGGCGATCGACCCCACGTTCGAGAACGTGTGGGACGAACTGCTGTGGCGCGGCCTCGTCCACGTGTCCACTGACCAGGAGGCGCTGCGCGCCCTTCTCGCTGGGGACCCGATCACGTATTACTGCGGTTTCGACCCCACTGCTCCCAGCCTGCACCTCGGAAACCTGGTGCAGCTGCTGACACTGCGTCGCATTCAGCTCGCCGGCCACAAGCCGCTCGGCCTCGTCGGCGGCTCCACCGGTCTGATCGGCGACCCTCGGCCGACGGCGGAGCGCACACTCAACACCCGTGAGACGGTCGAGGAGTGGGTGGGGCGCCTGCGGACGCAGGTCGAGCGCTACCTGAGCTTCGAGGGCCAGAACGCGGCGCGAATCGTCAACAACCTCGACTGGACCGCGCCGCTGTCGGCGATCGATTTCCTGCGCGAGATCGGCAAGTACTACCGTGTCGGCACGATGCTCAAGAAGGATGCTGTCGCCGCGCGTCTGAACTCGGACGAGGGCATCAGCTACACCGAGTTCAGCTACCAGATCCTGCAGGGGATGGACTTCCTGGAGCTCTACCGGCAGTACGACTGCGTTCTGCAGACGGGCGGCTCCGACCAGTGGGGCAACCTGACCAGCGGCACCGACCTGATCCGTCGCGCCGAGGGGGCTTCCGCGCACGCCATCGGCACGCCGCTGATCACCAACAGCGACGGAACCAAGTTCGGCAAGAGCGAGGGCAATGCGATCTGGCTCGATGCCGAGATGTGCAGCCCGTACCGGATGTACCAGTTCTGGCTCAGCACGGCGGATGCCGACGTGATCGAGCGGCTCAAGGTGTTCACGTTCCTGACCCGTGCCGAGATCGAGGAGTACGAGGCTCTCGTCGAGTCCGAGCCGTTCCGGCGTGCAGCGCAGAAGCGCCTCGCGCTCGAGGTCGTGGCGACCGTCCACGGGATCGATGCGACGGCCGCCGTGATCGCGGCATCCGAAGCGCTGTTCGGTCAGGGCGACCTGACCGCTCTCGACGCGTCGACGCTGCGCACCGCCCTCGAGGAGCTCCCGCACGCGACAGTCGACGCCGGTTCACCGGTCGTGGATGCGCTCGTCGCCACGGGGCTGGTATCCAGCCTGTCCGAAGCGCGCCGCGCGATCAGTCAGGGCGGGGTGTCGCTCGACGGCGCACGCGTCGAGGACGACTCGGCCACAGTCCAGGGGACTCTTCCGGGCGGGGTCTCCGTGCTGCGCCGCGGCAAGAAGACTCTCGCGGGAGTCTTCCTCGGCTGAGATCTGTCGTTGATCGCGTGACGGCGGTCGTCTGAGGATTCTCGGGCGACCGCCGTCACGCTTCCCCCACCCAGCTCGTCAGGAGAGCCGATGCCGTTCACGCCGAGTCACGCGCTGGTCGCCCTGCCCTTCATCCGCACCCCGCTCGTGCCCGCCGCGATCGCGATCGGAGCCATGACGCCGGACCTTCCCCTGTTCCTCAGGGGGGTCGGCCTCCCGTATTCGTTCACCCACACGTTCGGCAACGTGCTCTGGACAGCGCTGGTCGCGTTCGTCCTGTTCCTGCTCTGGCGCGTGGTGCTGCGCCCGGCGGTCGGCGAGCTGTCGCCCCTCTGGCTGGCTCGGCGACTGCCCGCCGGGTGGGCGCAGTCCGGTATCGAGGCGGCCAGAGCGGCCGTCGGCGTCGGGGCGCAGAGTCGGCTGTATCCGCTCATGCTCGGGGCGTCGCTGGTGCTGGGCGTCCTGACGCACATCGTCTGGGATCTGTTCACGCACGAGGGGCGATGGGGAGTGGATGCGCTTCCCGCACTGGACGACATGTGGGGGCCGCTCACCGGGTACAAATGGCTGCAGCACGGATCGAGCTTGATCGGGTTGCTCATCATCGGCATCTGGGCGATCCGCCGGCTGCAGAGCGCCGACCCTCGCGAAGACGTCGAGCGCGCGATGCCGGCAGCCGTCCGACTCGCCTGGTGGCTGTCGCTTCCCGCAGTGCTGGTAACCGCGTGGATCCTGGGATACGCGGCATACGGACCCTTCACCGCGGGGTTCACGTACCAGCATCTGGCCTATCGGATGCTGCCGCCGGCGTGTGCGCTGTGGGGTGTCCTGACACTCGCATTGTGCCTCTCACTGCCGTTGTTCCGCCGTCTTCACCAGCGCGGCTGATCCGACCCCCAGCGGTGGGGAGCCGCGAACTCGAGGCCGGGGAGCACCGACGCGGCGGTGGTGACCGTCTGCCCGGCGACATCGAACACGGAGGTGTGGGCGGTGAGGTCCAGCTCCTGCCCCGCTTCCGGCTGGGAGCACCGCGGCATGCCGAGAAGCTCGGCTGCGACGCGACGCAGTGAGGTCCGCACCACCCAGCCGCAGCCCTCGCGCCGCCGTCGTTCGAGCAGCGAGACGACCGCGGCCGCGAGAAGATACCCCGTGCTGTGGTCGAGGGCCTGCGCGGGCAGAACCCCGGGGCGATCACCGTCGGGGCTCTCGATCATGGATATCCCGGACTCCGCCTGCACCAGGCTGTCGAACCCGGCTCTCGACGGCTCGTCGATTCCCCACGCGCTGAGCTGGGCGACCACCAGCGCCGGATGCCGTTCGAGGAGTGCAGATGCAGAGAGACCGAGGCGGTCGAGGGATTCCGGCCGATACCCCAGGACGACGACGTCGGCCGCAGCGAGCAGCTCCTCGAACCGATCTGTGCGGGCCTCGAGCAATGTCGTCCTCTTGCCCTGGCCGGTATCGAGGTGCTGCCATTCGGGTTCGACCAGGTCCGGTGGGTCGACGCGAAGCACGTCGGCGCCCAGAAGTGCGAGAGTGCGGGTGCAGACAGGGCCGGCGATCACTCGTGTCAGGTCGAGCACTCGCACGCCGGTGAGAGGCGCGAGACTGTGCCGTTCATCGGTCCCGTGTCGCCCGGGGCGAGGTGCGAGGTCGATCCGCTCGACCTGGAGCAGGGGAGTGGCGCGCAGTCTCGCGTCGCGCTCTGGGTTCTCCTGCAGCACAGGCACAGCCAGCCCGCGTGCGAGCGTGATCCGCTCGACCGCCTCGGTGACACTCAGCGGCAGGATGGCAGTGCGCACATCGTCGGCGTCGGCGTCGGCGGTCAGTCCGAGCCCGGCCTGCAGCCGCATCGCGTGGTGCGGATAGTTTCCGTGCGTGCGGATCCACCCATCGGATGCTCGGAAGAACCCCGAGTACGGCGACCAGACATCGGGGGAGAGACCATCGATGGTCAGGGCCCGATCGCTCCGATATGCGGCCGCGATGCGATCGGGGTCGGGAGATACGCCTATGCCGGACGCCAGACAGACGGCGCGCACGCTCGCCCATGCCAGATCACCCGTTGCCAGGCGCGACGGGAGGGGCACGGCATGAGGGGGCGGCGCAGCGCTGGCGGCGAGGTGCGGCTCGATGCCGAGCTCTGCCCACACCCGGTCCAACAGCCCGAGAGCGGGGTCGAGATTCGTCGGCTCGTTCACGCTGCGATCGTACTCGTGGCGGCGATATGAGACGGATACCGGCGCTGGACTGGGAAAAGATCCATCGAACGATGCGGCGACACGCCCGGGGGTGGTGGCCCGATTTGCCAGAACCCCGGAACCCACGTAACTTATTACTTGTTCGCCCCACAGGGAAGCGGAGAGGCCGAGAGCCTCACCCCCCTCAAGTGGAGAACCACCTCCCGATCCACTCACTTGTGAGAACAGGCGCTTGCGCCTAGGATGGGAGATCCACCCCCTCTGCGGCTGTCACCGGCTGCGCATCGGATCCAAGATCCGCACGGCGCGCTGATTTGACAAGCGGGACGGGATGGCTAAGATAGAGAAGTTGCCCTTCGGGCCTGGTTGTGATGACTGGGTCGTGGGAGCATCCGATCCTTGAGAA
>NZ_JXQX01000010.1:0-105862 GCF_000834175.1 Microbacterium sp. MEJ108Y
TTGCGACGCGAACGAACGCACCGAACGGAACGAGCTTGGTGACCTTACCCGGCGTGACCTGACCGATCGCGTGGGTGCGGGCGAAGACCTGCCACGGGTCCTCCTGCGTCGCCTTCAGCGACAGGGAGACGCGCTCGCGGTCGAGGTCGACCTCGAGGATCTCGACGGTGACCTCCTGGCCGACCTCGACGACCTCGGAGGCGTGCTCGATGTGCTTCCAGGACAGCTCGGAGACGTGCACGAGGCCGTCCACGCCGCCCAGGTCGACGAACGCACCGAAGTTGACGATCGACGACACGACACCCTTGCGGACCTGACCCTTGTGGAGGTTGTTCAGGAACGTGGTGCGCGACTCCGACTGCGTCTGCTCGAGCAGCGCACGGCGGCTGAGCACGACGTTGTTGCGGTTCTTGTCGAGCTCGAGGATCTTGGCCTCGATCTCCTGGCCGAGGTACGGCGTGAGGTCGCGGACGCGGCGCAGCTCGATGAGCGAGGCCGGCAGGAAGCCACGGAGACCGATGTCGACGATGAGTCCACCCTTGACGACCTCGATGACCGTTCCGGTGACGACGCCGTCGTTCTCCTTGATCTTCTCGACGTCTCCCCAGGCGCGCTCGTACTGCGCACGCTTCTTGGAGAGGATCAGACGGCCTTCCTTGTCCTCCTTCTGGAGAACCAGGGCCTCGACCTCGTCGCCGACCTTGACGACCTCGTTGGGGTCGACGTCGTGCTTGATCGAGAGCTCGCGCGAGGGGATGACACCCTCGGTCTTGTATCCGACGTCGAGGAGGACCTCATCGCGGTCGATCTTGACGATCGTTCCCTCGATGATGTCGCCGTCGTTGAAGAACTTCAGGGTCTTCTCGACCGCGGCCAGGAAGTCTTCAGCAGATCCGATGTCATTGATCGCGACCTGCTTGGTGGCCGGGGCGGTCGTTGCGGTAGTCATGTAGTGGGTTGTCCTTGTGAATGGAGACTCGGGCTGAGCGCTCCGGCCGCGCACGGCCGACGATGAGCTCTGCAGCGATTGATTTGGTTTTCGACACCAAGGCATGCATAGACACGCCACTAGTGACAATCAAGGCTATCAGATCACCGGGCGATATGACGGACTCGATAACATCCTCGCTCGGCGCGCTGACAGACTGTCTCCATGCCCCGCGCCGACAAGCTTCTCCTGCTCGACACCGCAAGCCTCTACTTCCGCGCCTTCTACGGAGTGCCTGACAAGGTCACGGCACCAGACGGGTCTCCCATCAACGCCGCGCGAGGGCTGCTCGACATCATCGCGAAGCTGGTCACCCTGTACGAGCCGACCCACGTGGTCGCATGCTGGGACGACGACTGGCGGCCCCAGTGGCGCGTCGACCTGATCCCCAGCTACAAGGAGCATCGAGTCGTCGAGGTCGTCACCGCCGGTCCCGACGTCGAAGAGGTCCCTGATCCCCTCAAGGCGCAGATCCCTCTGATCCGTCAGACGCTCGGAGCGCTCGGCATCCCGATCATCGGGGTCGCCGAGCACGAGGCCGATGACGTCATCGGCACCCTCGCGACGCACGCGACCATGCCTGTCGACATCGTCACAGGCGATCGGGATCTGTTCCAGCTCGTCGACGACTCGAGGAACATCCGCGTCATCTACACGGCTCGGGGCATGAGCAACCTCGAGATCGTCACGGATGCCGTCGTGGTGGCGAAGTACGGCGTGCTGCCCAGCCAGTACGCCGACTTCGCGACGATGCGCGGCGACGCCTCCGACGGACTGCCCGGCGTCGCAGGCGTCGGAGAGAAGACAGCAGCCACTCTCCTCCAGGCCCATGGCGATCTGGTGGGCATCCGAGAGGCGGCCGCAGCCGGCGAGGGCATGAGCGCCGGCGTCCGCGCGAAGATCCTCGCCGCGGCGGACTACCTCGATGTCGCCCCGACCGTGGTAGCCGTGGCGCCCGACCTCGACATCGCGGTGCCGAGCGACGCACTCCGTCCGCTCGACCCGTCCGAGGTCGATGCTGCGACCGCGCTCGCGGAGAAGTGGAACCTCGGAGGCTCGATGACCCGCGCCGTGGCCGCGATCGCGACGATCGAGGGCTGACTCAGCTCGCCCAGGCGAGCAGCCGGTCGAGTCCCCAGGTGGTGACGATCCTCGATGCGGGGACGCCGGCTCGCTCCGCCCGTTCCGCACCGTGATCGAGCAGCGAGAGCTGACCCGGTGCATGCGCGTCCGAATCGATCGAGAACAGGCAGCCCGCCTGCAACGCGATCGCGATCAGCTCGTCGGGCGGATCCTGACGTTCGGGCCGGGAGTTGATCTCGACAGCCACTCCGTTCTCCGCGCACGCCGCGAAGACCGCTGCTGCATCGAACTGCGATTCAGGGCGAGTGCCGCGTTCGCCCTGCACGAGGCGGCCCGTGCAATGGCCGAGGACGTTGACCCGCGGGTGCGAGACAGCCGCGATCATGCGAGCCGTCATCGGCCTCGCGTCCATGCGCAGTTTGGAATGCACGGACGCGACGACGATGTCGAGCTCGCCCAGCAGCGCGTCGTCCTGGTCGAGGGCGCCGTCTTCGAGGATGTCGACCTCGATGCCGGCGAGGAGCGTGAATCCGTCCCCCGTCTCGGCACGCACCAGCGGGATCTGCTCGCGCAGCCGTTCGGGTGAGAGCCCTCGGGCGACCCTGAGGCGCGGTGAGTGGTCGGTGATCGCCTGGTACTCGTGTCCGAGCGCTCGCGCAGCCGCCGCCATGACGGGGATGGGCGTCGTCCCGTCCGACCAATCCGTATGCGCGTGCAGATCGCCCCGCAGCTTCGCTCTCAGCTCCGAGACCCGCTCCGGCTCGACATCGCCGCGCAGCTCGACGAGATAGCCGGGCACTTCTCCGCTCTGTGCCTGCCGGATGACCGCGAACGTCGACTCGCCGATCCCCTTCGCCGCGCGCAGCCTCGTAGGATCTGCGCGCACGTCCTCCGGCAGCTGCTGCAAGGTCGCCGCGGCCTGGCGGAAGGCCTTCGCCCGATATCGAGATGCCCGTTCGCGCTCGAGCAGCGAGGCGATCTCGAGCAGAGCGGCGACGGGATCCATCGTGGTGTCTACGCCGACGCGAGCTCGCGGCTCACGCCGATCCACTCATCGAGCTTGGCGATCGCGCGGCCGTCGTCGACCGCGGCGGCCGCTCGCTCGTATCCCTCGCGCAGACGCTCGAGGATAGGGCGCTGCACCTGCGTCGCATCCTGCGAGAGCTCGAACGCGACGATCCCCGCAGCGGCGTTGAGCAGGACGATGTCTCGCACGGCTCCCGTCTCGCCGTCGAGCGTCCTGCGCAGCACGGCGGCGTTGTGATCGGGGGTTCCGCCGATCAGATCCGCGAGGTCCGCGATCGGGATGCCGAGGTCGCGCGGGTCGAGGTCGTGCTCGTGGATGTCACCGCGCGTGACCTCCCAGATGCGACTGTGCCCCGTGGTGGTCAACTCGTCGAGCCCGTCGTCTCCGCGGAACACCAGCGCCGTCGCGCCTCGCGTGCGGAACACACCCGTGATGAGGGGGACACGCTCGAGCTGAGCCACGCCGACGGCGTTCGCCTCCGCGCGAGCCGGGTTGCACAGCGGGCCGAGCATGTTGAAGACCGTGGGGACGCCGAGTTCGGCCCGGACAGCCCCCGCGTGCTTGAACCCCGGGTGGAAGGCACCGGCCCACGCGAACGTGATGCCTGTGCGGTCGAGGATCGACGAGACGGCTGCGGGATCGAGGGTGAGTTCCAGCCCGAGTGCGCTCAGCACGTCGGACGACCCCGAGGCCGAGCTGGCAGCACGGTTCCCGTGCTTGACGACCGGGATGCCGGTGGCGCCGATGATGACCGCGGCGGTCGTCGAGACGTTGACCGTGCCGACACGGTCGCCGCCGGTGCCGACGATGTCGAGGACGTCGGGCGACACGGGCAGCGGGACGGCCGCCTCGAGGATGGCGTCGCGGAAGCCGACGATCTCGTCGATCGTCTCCCCCTTGGCCCGGAGAGCGACGAGGAAGCCGGCGAGCTGAGCCTGGGTCACGTCGCCGCGCATGATCTGGCGCATGGCCCAGGTGGACTCCCAGACGCTGAGATCACGACGCTCCAGAAGAGTGGTGAGCACGTCGGACCAGGTCAGGGAATCAGCCATGTGTGCGATCCTATCGGCGCCGGGAAAACGTGCAGGCTCTTCCGAACCACGACTCGAAGTTCGACCATCCCTCGTTTCCCGCGTATTCACCGAGGATTCGCAGCGTTTTCTTAGGGTCGCCTAAGTCGCCTGAGGGCGAAACCGGGGCCTCCGGTGCGAGAATCATCCCCGCGGATCGGCCATAATGGAAGGGTGACGACCTCAGCGACGTATGCCCCGGCGGCAAGAACGATCAAGCGCCCCAACCCGGTAGCTGTCGGCACCATTGTGTGGCTCGGCAGTGAGGTGATGTTCTTCGCGGGACTCTTCGCGATCTACTTCACGCTCCGCAGCACCTCCCCCGAGCTCTGGGCCGACCGCACCGAACTGCTGAACGTGCCGTTCGCGTTCGTGAACACGGCGATCCTCGTGCTCTCCTCGTTCACCTGCCAGATGGGCGTGTTCGCGGCGGAGGACCTGCAGCCGTACCGCATCGCCAAGGGGCAGAAGAACGGCGCAGGCCGTCGCCGCCTGTTCGGGTGGGGCATGGTCGAGTGGTTCTTCCTCACCTTCGCACTCGGCGCGATCTTCGTCTCCGGGCAGGTGTGGGAGTACGCACAGCTCGTCGCAGAGGGCCTGCCGATCAGCGCCGACTCGTACGCGTCCGCGTTCTACATCACCACCGGCTTCCACGCCCTGCACGTCACCGGCGGTCTGATCGCGTTCCTCCTCGTCATCGGGCGTGCATACGCCGTCAAGAATTTCCGGCACAAAGAGGCGACGTCCTCGATCGTGGTGTCCTACTACTGGCACTTCGTCGACGTCGTCTGGATCGTGCTGTTCGTCGTTATCTACTTCCTGAAATAAGAGCGGAGCTGATCCCCGAGATGGCACGAGAGAAGAAGCGCCGTTCGAATGGCCGTCGCAGCCCACTGGCTGCGGCAGCCCTCATCGGAGCAGGCCTCATGATCACCGGCGCGGTATACGCCGGCACATCCGCAGCCTTCGCTGCGACCGACACCCAGACCACTGCTGCGAACACGCTCACGGTCGAGGACGGCGAGAAGCTGTTCACGGCGAACTGCGCCACCTGCCACGGTCTCGACATGCAGGGCACGGCGAACGGACCGAGCCTCTACGGCGTCGGCGAGCTCGCAGTCGAGTTCCAGATGTCGACGGGTCGCATGCCCCTGCAGATGCAGGGACCGCAGGCACCCCAGAAGGAGCCGCAGTTCACCGAGGAGCAGATCCTCGCGATCTCGTCCTTCGTGCAGGCATCTGCTCCTGGTCCGACCTTCCCCGAGGACCACATCCTCGACGGCGGCGGAGATGTCGCCAACGGCGCAGAGCTGTTCCGCGTGAACTGCGCGATGTGCCACAACGTGGCGGCAGCCGGTGGAGCACTCACCGAGGGCAAGTACGCCCCGGCACTGACCGAGACCAGCGCGCTGCACATGTACGCCGCCATGGTCACGGGCCCCCAGAACATGCCCGTCTTCGGCGACATGAACCTGTCGGACGAAGACAAGCGCGACATCATCTCGGCTCTGCTCTACCAGCAGCAGTCCGTGCAGATCGGCGGTTTCTCGCTCGGTTCGCTCGGTCCCGTCTCCGAGGGCCTGTTCGTCTGGATCTTCGGAATCGGCGCGCTCGTCGCCATCACCGTGTGGATCACGGCGAAGTCCAACTGACGCTTATTCATCGAAGAGGAACGTACGAGGAGCACCATGGCACACGACGACGACTCGCAGGCTCTTGACAGGGCCTACCAGCCCTCTCCAGGGCTGGGTGTCGCAGTCAGCGATCCCGTGCAGAACCCGGGGCTGCCGCCGCACCGCGCGCGGATGACCGACAAGGACCCGCGCGCTGAGAAGGCTGCAGAGCGCACGGTCTACACGCTGTTCTATCTCTCGCTGGCAGGAAGCATCTGGGCGGTCGCCGCCTACATGCTCTTCCCCATCGAGAGCGGCGCGCTCATCGACATCCGTCAGAACAATCTCTTCATCGGTCTGGGCATCGCACTGGCGCTGCTCTCGATCGGCATCGGCGCGATCCACTGGTCCAAGGCGCTGATGAGCGACAAGGAGCACATCGAGCACCGCCACCCCACCCGGGGCAAGGACTCGACGCGAGAGGCGGTCGTCGAGGCCTTCGCCACGGCGAACGAGGAGTCCGGATTCGGACGACGCACGATGATCCGCAACTCGCTGTTCGCGGCGATCGTGGCCTCGATCATCCCCGGGGTCACGCTCTTCCGCGGTCTCGCTCCGCACAGCACGCCGGACGACCCCACCGCGGGCGACCCGGTGACGCTGCTGAAGCACACCATGTGGGAGAAGGGTCAGCGCCTCGTCCGCGACCCCGACGGCACGCCGATCCGCGCGGCCGATGTCACCCTCGGATCCGCGTTCCACGTGATCCCGGAGGACCTCGCCGAGCTCAGCCACCACGACGGCTACCTCGAGGAGAAGGCGAAGGCCATCGTGCTGATGATGCGCCTGCGCCCCGAGCAGCTCATCGAGGCCGAGGACCGCAAGGACTGGTCGTACGACGGCATCGTCGCGTACTCGAAGGTCTGCACGCACGTCGGATGCCCCGTGGCACTGTACGAGCAGCAGACCCACCACCTCCTCTGCCCCTGTCACCAGTCGCAGTTCGACGTCACGGATCACGCCAAGGTCATCTTCGGACCGGCCGCACGTCCGCTGCCGCAGCTGCCCATCACCGTCGACGACGAGGGCTACCTCGTCGCACGCAGTGACTTCACCGAGCCCGTCGGCCCGAGCTTCTGGGAGCGCCATTGAGCACCGCAACGCTGTCCAAAGAGGACAAGGACAACAAGGCGCCTCTCGGCGGTCGATTCGTCGGCGCCGCGTCGAACTACATCGATGAGCGCACCAGCATCTCCGGCTTCGTCAAGGAGCTCGGCCGCAAGATCTTCCCCGACCACTGGTCGTTCATGCTGGGTGAGATCGCGCTGTGGAGCTTCGTCGTCGTGTTCCTCTCCGGAACCTTCCTGACCTTCTTCTTCCAGGCCTCCATGGTCGAGACGCACTACACGGGCGCCTACGCCCCGATGCGCGGAATCGAGATGTCGGCGGCGCTCGAGTCGTCGCTGCACATCTCGTTCGACCTCCGTGGTGGCCTCCTGGTGCGCCAGATCCACCACTGGGCCGCACTCGTCTTCGTGGCCGGCATCGGCGTGCACATGCTGCGCGTCTTCTTCACCGGTGCGTTCCGCAAGCCCCGCGAGCTCAACTGGGTGATCGGCTTCGTGCTGTTCGTCCTCGCCATGGCCGAGGGCTTCACGGGATACTCCCTTCCCGACGACCTGCTCTCGGGCAACGGTCTGCGCATCATCGACGGAATGATCAAGGGCATCCCGCTGATCGGCACCTGGACCTCGTTCCTCCTCTTCGGCGGCGAGTTCCCCGGCACCGACATCGTCGGACGCCTGTACACGCTGCACATCCTGCTGCTTCCGCTGCTGGTGATCGGCCTCATCGCCGTGCACCTGATGCTGATGATCGTCAACAAGCACACGCAGTTCGCCGGCCCCGGCCGCACGAACGACAACGTCGTCGGCTACCCGATGATGCCCGTGTACATGTCGAAGATGGGCGGCTACCTGTTCATCGTCTTCGGCACGATCGTGCTGATCGCGACGTTCTTCCAGATCAACCCGATCTGGAACTACGGCCCGTACGACCCCTCCCCCGTCTCGGCCGGCACGCAGCCTGACTGGTACATCGGATTCGCCGACGGCGCTCTGCGACTCGCTCCGTCGAACCTCGATGTGGTCTTCCTCGATCACACCTGGTCCTTCGGCATCCTGCTGCCGCTGGTCGTCCTCGGTCTGTTCATCGTGCTCGTAGCGATCTACCCGTTCATCGAGGCCTGGGTCACGGGGGACAAGCGCGAGCACCACATCGCTCAGCGCCCGCGCAACGCGGCGACCCGGACCGCCATCGGCGTGGCCGGAGTCGTCTTCTACGCCGTCCTGTGGGCTGCAGCATCGTCCGACCTCATCGCGACGCACTTCATGCTCACGATGGAGGGCGTGATCCACGCGCTTCAGGCGCTGCTGTTCGTCGGACCGGTTCTCGGCTACTTCATCGCCAAGCGCATCGCGATCGCTCTGCAGAAGAAGGACCGCGAGATCGTCCTGCACGGCTTCGAGTCCGGCCGCATCGTCCGCCTTCCCGGCGGCGAGTTCATCGAGGTCCACCAGCCCGTCGACAAGTACGACCGCTGGAAGCTCATCGATGTCGACGGCTACGAGCCGCTGGTCGTGCGTCCGAATGCGAAGGGACGCATCTCGTGGACTGAGAACCTGCGCTCCGCCATCTCACGTTGGTTCTTCGAAGATCGTCTCGCTCCGCTGACGCAGGCCGAGATCGAGGCTGCAGATGCGCACCAGCATCACGTGACCGCCCAGAACGACGAGACCGAAGCGGCCGAGATCCAGGGCGCTCACGAGCGCGCAGGCGTCCCGGATGCCCCGATCACCGTCAGCGAGACCCACGTCGATGAGACGGCGAACACCCCCAGCACGGTCATCTCGACCGAGCCGGTGAAGAAGCCCCGCAAGAAGAAGTCCGAGGACAGCGAGTAAGACCGCCGGTTCTCGCCCGAAAAGGCCCTGTTCGATCTCGGACAGGGCCTTTTCGCATCCGGTCGCCGTTCATGTGCACATGGCAGAATCGTGACATGAGCTCAGCAGTCCAACTCATCCGTTCCGCCGACCTCGCCGCAGCACCCTATGCATATGCGGCGACCGCCCCAGCCGGCTCCCGGCTCATCTTCCTCGCGGGTGCATGCCCCCTCGAAGACGACGGCTCGACGACCGCCCCCGGCGACTATGCCGCACAGGCTGCACGCTGCGTAAAGACCCTCGACATCGCCCTGCATGCCAGCGGCGCCACGCTTTCGGACATCATCAGCACGCGCGTACTCGTCGCCTCGTCGTCCCAGGCTGATCTGGTCACGGCCTGGGATGTCATCCACGACGCCTTCGGCGACCATGACGCACCGAGCACACTCCTGGGCGTCACCGTGCTCGGGTACGACCACCAGCTGGTGGAGATCGAAGCGATCGCGGCAGTCGCGGAGGATGCACGGTGAGCGATCTCATCCGGCCGGCCGTCGTTGAGGACGCGGAGATCCTGCACGCCATCGAGATGCAGGCCGACGCGCTCCTGATCGACCGCCTGGGGGCGCCGGAGTGGCCGCCCGCAGGCGATGGCGCTGAACGACTCGCAGCTCCGGGGTTCGTGCTCGTGTTGGAAGACTCGAGCGGCTCCCCCGTCGGCTTCGTGCACGTCCTCGATGCCGACGGCCACGCGCACCTCGAGCAGCTCTCCGTGCTTCCGACCTCCGGACGCCAGGGGTTCGGGCGCCGACTCGTCAGCGCCGCTCTGGAGGCCGCACGCGAGCATGGCTATACCCGCATGACTCTGCGGACGTACGCGGAGATCCCCTGGAACGCTCCGTTCTACTCGTCGTGCGGGTTTCTCGAGAGCATCCCCGAGACTCCGTTCCAGCGCGGCCTCGTGGACACCGAGACCTCTCTCGGTCTCGATCGATACGGACGCCGGGTGCAGATGACGGTCGAGCTCTGAGACGCCACGTCGACATTGGCGGAATCCGGTCTGACATCGTCGGGAAGACGACGGCAGGTGCCCGCGCGTCTTCCTAGGCTGGGGAGATGATCGATCGCACTGAGTATTACGCCGCCAAACTCGCCTACGAGACCGACGCGAGTGACGTGTACGCCGCTCTCCGGGCCGAGGACGGCATCGTCATCATCGATGTCCGTTCCGACGAGGCCTGGGCTCAGGGACGCGTCGCAGGGGCCACGCATATGCACTACAGCGAGATCGCGGATCGCGCGCCGGCTGAGATACCGGCCGGCTCCGCCGTCGTGGTCTACTGCTGGAGTCCGGGGTGCAACGCGGGCGCGAAGGGCGCTCTCGAGTTCGCGAAGCTCGGATATGCCGTTCGGGAGATGATCGGCGGGTTCGAGTACTGGGTCAGGGAGGGCTACCCCGTGGAGGATGCCGACGGCGTTCACCGCCGCCCTGTCGACCCCCTGACCGGCATCGCCCGGATCCGCTCGCGAGCATAGCCCGACATGCAGAAGGCCCCCGGGAGGGAATCCCAGGGGCCTTCTCGCTGTATGTCAGCGGGCGAAGTTCCCGCGGTAGTACTCGTAGACCCAGCCGACGATCGCGACCACGAAGATCGCCAGGCCGATCGGGAGCAGGAAGTGCCCGACGGCGAGACCCACCACGAAGACTCCGGCGGATCCGGCGAGCACGATCGGCCACCAGGACCAGGGGCTGAACTCACCCAGTTCGGGGTCGCCGTCGTCGATGTCGCTCGTGAGGATGTCCTCAGGCAGCTCGCCGTTCTGAGCCTTATGCGTGCGGTCGAGGTAGAAGGCGATCATCGCGCCCATGAACGCGGCGAAGAACAGTGCCACGGTGCCGACCCACTCGATGCGCTCGGCGAAGTTGTCCGACGGCGTGGCAAGGATATGCCAGCCGGTGTAGACGACTCCGACCAGTGCGAAGAAGGCGGTCAGGACCCACCAGAGGATGACGTTGTCGCGCATGGCTCAGTGGCCCTCTCGCTCGCCGGGTGCGGCCGGTGTGAACTCCGCCGCCTCCGGGTGGTTCAGGTCGAATGCAGGACGCTCGCTGCGGATGCGCGGGATCGACGTGAAGTTGTGGCGCGGCGGCGGGCAGGAGGTCGCCCACTCGAGCGAAGCTCCATAGCCCCACGGGTCGTTGACCGTGACCTTGGGCGCCTTGCGAGCCGTGATCCAGACGTTCAGGAAGAACGGCAGCATGGACGCGCCGAGGATGATCGCACCGATCGTCGAGACCTGGTTCTGCCAGGTCCAGCCGTCAGCCGCCGAGTAGTCGGCGTAGCGACGCACCATGCCGTCGACACCCAGCCAGTGCTGGATGAGGAACGTCATGTGGAAGCCGATGAACAGCATCCAGAAGTGCACGTAGCCGAGACGCTCGTTAAGCATGCGTCCTGTCCACTTCGGCCACCAGAAGTAGAAGCCGGCGAACATCGCGAACACCACGGTGCCGAAGACGACGTAGTGGAAGTGCGCGACGACGAAGTAGGAGTCGGACAGTGCGAAGTCGAGGGGCGGAGCCGCGAGGATCACGCCGGTCAGACCACCGAAGACGAACGACACCAGGAAGCCGAGCGCGAACACCATCGGCGTCTCGAACGTCACGGACCCACGCCAGAGGGTGCCGATCCAGTTGAAGATCTTCACACCCGTCGGCACCGCGATGAGCATGGTCATCAGGGCGAAGAACGGCAGCAGGACCGAGCCGGTCACGTACATGTGGTGCGCCCACACGGCGACGGACAGCGCGGCGATGGCGATCGTCGCGTAGACGAGCGTCTTGTACCCGAAGATCGGCTTGCGGCTGAAGACCGGGAAGATCTCCGACACGATTCCGAAGAACGGCAGGGCGATGATGTACACCTCAGGGTGACCGAAGAACCAGAAGAGGTGCTGCCAGAGCAGAACACCGCCGTTCGCCGGGTCGTAGATGTGAGCGCCGAGGATGCGGTCCGCGGCTGCAGCGAAGATCGCCGCTGCGAGGACGGGGAACGCCATGAGGATCAGAAGGCTCGTGATGAGCGTGTTCCACGAGAAGATCGGCATACGCCACATCGTCATTCCGGGAGCACGCATCGTGATCACGGTGGTGATGAAGTTCACCGCGCCGAGGATCGTTCCGAAGCCGGAGATTCCGAGTCCGACCATCCAGAGGTTTCCACCTGCACCCGGCGAGAACGACGCGCTGGCGAGCGGCTGGTAGGCGAACCAGCCGAACGACGCAGCGCCCTGCGGGGTGAGGAAGCCGGCGACCGCGATGGTCGAGCCGAACAGGAAGAGCCAGAAGGCGAAGGCGTTCAGACGCGGGAACGCCACATCCGGTGCACCGAGCTGAAGCGGCAGGATCGCGTTCGCGAAGCCGGCGAAGAGCGGCGTCGCGAACATGAGGAGCATGATCGTGCCGTGCATCGTGAAGAGCTGGTTGTACTGCTCCTTGGTCGGGATGATCTGCATCCCGGGAGCGAACAGCTCTGCGCGGATGACGAGGGCCATCACGCCGCCGAGGAGGAAGAACAGCACCGAGGCGATGAGGTACATGTACCCGATCGTCTTGTGGTCGGTGGAGGTGATCCACTTGACGACGATGTTGCCCTTCTGCTCGACGCGCGACGTGCTCATGAGAGCAGCCTGGCGTGCGGGCAGAGTGGTGGGTCGAGAGCGAGGGGCCTCGTCGGTGCGGGGGGCTTCAGTGGTCGACATGGCTTACTCCTCTCCTTCCTCGGAGGTCGGGGCGGTGGTCCCGGGGTAGTTCGACAGACGGTCGTAGGCGTCCGTGATGTCTCCGGTGTTGCCTTCCTCCTCGAGAGTCTGGAGGTAGGCGTCGTACTCGTCCTGCTCGACGACCTTGACGTTGAAGAGCATCATCGAGTGGTACTCGCCGCACAGTTCGGCGCACTTGCCGGCGTACTCGCCGACACGGGTCGGGATGAAGGACCAGGAGTTGTCCTTCCCGATGTACATGTCCTTCTTGTAGAGGAAGTCGATGATCCAGAAGGAGTGGATGACGTCGCGAGACTGGAGGTTGATCGTGACCTTCTCGTCGACCGGCAGCACCAGGGTGGGCAGCTGCGCCTGGTCGATGTTGCCGTCCGCATCGGGCTGAGCCTGGATTCCCATGGTCCAGACGGCGTCGGAGTTGTCTTCCTCTTCGCCGTCGTACTGGAAGTCCCACGCCCACTGCTTGGCGATCGCCGTGATCTCGACGTCGGGCTCGTCCCACTTCGCCTCGATCGCCGACTGGTCACGGGCCGTGAAGAAGAACATTCCCAGCACGAGGATCAGCGGCACGACCGTGTAGAAGATCTCGATCGGCATGTTGTAGCGCATCTGCACGGGCAGACCCGTCTGGCCCTTGCGGCGGCGGTAGGCGATCGCGGCCCAGGCCATCAGGCCCCAGGTGATCACGCCGACGGCGAGCAGGACGATCCACGAGTTGACCCAGAGCGACGACACGCGCTCGGTCTGGTTGGTGGCCGCAGGCTCACCCTCCACGAAGCCCGGGAGGTAACCGTTCAGCTCAGTGGCAGTACATCCCGCCAGGGCCACGGCTGCCGCTACTCCCAGGGGGAGAGCGGCCCAACGAAGGCGGCGTTTCGAGGGCACGATGCACCTTTCAGATTGCGGACAGGGCACACCCAAGTCTAGGGCAACCTCACACCTGATTCATGCCAACCACGCAGGTTGGCGGAGGGGTCCGGGTCAGTGGAAGCTGTCTCCGCAGGCGCAGCTGCCCGCGGCGTTGGGGTTGTCGATCGTGAAGCCCTGCTCGGAGATCGTGTCCTTGAAATCGATGGATGCGCCATCGAGGTACGGGACGCTCATGTTGTCGATGATGACCTCGACGCCGTCGAAGTCGACGGTCTCGTCCCCCTCGAGGAACCGCTCGTCGAAGTACAGCTGGTAGATCAGGCCGGAGCATCCGCCGGGCTGGACGGCGACGCGCAGACGCAGGTCGTCACGGCCCTCCTGCTCGAGGAGGTTCTTCACCTTGATCGCCGCGGCGTCGGTCAGCTTCACGCCGTGCGCCTGGGTGGTCTCTGCTGAGGTCAGTGTGGTGTCGCTCATGTCGCTCCTTCGGACGGGCCGTGCTCGCACGGCTGGTAACTCGATTTTACCCTCAGCCTCGCCGATCGGGCTCAGATGATGATGTCGTTCATCCGCGAGAGCAGCAGGGCCTCGGTCGCCACGGCGTGGCGGAACGTGTCGAGATGCAGGGATTCGTTGGGGCTGTGGGCCCGCGAGTGCGGGTCCTCGACGCCGGTCACGAGGATCTGCGCATCGGGGAACTCCCGCACGAGGTCGGCGATGAACGGGATCGATCCGCCGACGCCGAGATCGACAGGGGCGACGCCGTAGCCGTCCCGCATGGCGTCGCGGGTGAGCGCGACGGCCCAGCCACTGGTGTCGACGAGGAAGCCGTTGCCGAGATCGACGTCCGAGAACGTCAGCTCCGCGCCGTACGGCGCGTTCGCTCGCAGATGCGCCTCGAGAGCGGCATACGCGTCTTCACCGGTCTGACCAGGCGCGACGCGCGCGCTCACGACGACCGTCACCTGGGGAAGGAGGGTGTTCGACGCCGCCGCGACACTGGTCGCATCGATTCCGATGACGGTCACAGCGGGCTTGTTCCAGATCCGGCTGAGGATGCTGCCGCCGCCGATCGGCGAGGTGCCGGGCAGAAGGCCCGCTTCGTCCCGAAGCGTCTCCTCGGTGTATTCGGGAGTGGGCGCATCGCGCTCGGTCATCCCCTCGACCGCGACAGAGCCGTCTTCGTTCCAGAGCGTGGAGAGCATCTTGACCGTGGCCATCATCGCGTCGGGGACGGCTCCCCCGAACATCCCCGAGTGCGATGCGTGGTCGAGCGTGCGCACGCGCACGGTGAATCGTGCGTTGCCGCGGAGCGAGACCGTGAGGCCGGGAGTCACCGAGTCCCAGTTTCCCGAGTCCGCGACCACGATGGCATCCGCGCGGAGCGCCTCCTTGTTGTCGGAGAGGAACTGCGCGAAGGAACGGGAACCGTACTC
The DNA here is from genome assembly GCF_000834175.1 of Microbacterium sp. MEJ108Y. NCBI lineage: Bacteria > Bacillati > Actinomycetota > Actinomycetes > Micrococcales > Microbacteriaceae > Microbacterium > Microbacterium sp. MEJ108Y. Next base: position 14,807 of record NZ_JXQX01000010.1, read on the forward strand.
CTCTTCGCCCTCGATGAACATCGCGATGCCCAGTTCCAGATCGTCGCCGACGACCTCGGCGACCGCACGGATCGAAGCGATGTGCGCCATGATGCCCGCCTTGTCGTCCGCAGCGCCTCGACCGTAGAGACGTCCGCCGCGGACGGTGGGCTCGAACGGCGGCGTCTCCCACAGCGCGGCGTCACCCGGAGGCTGTACGTCGTGGTGCGCGTAGAGCAGGATCGTCGGCTTGCCGTTGCGTGCTGCGCGCGTCGCGAGCACCGCCGGCTGCCCGTGCTCGTCGGTGCCGGGGATCGCGGCACGGAGAACGCGCACGTCGTCGAAGACCCCGGTGGCCGTGGCCAGTGCCGCGACGGCTTCGGAGCTGCGTTCGAGCTGCGTCTGATCGAACGCAGGCCATGCCATGCCGGGGATGCGGACGAGCGCGCCCAGGTCGCTCAGCGCCGCGGGAAACCCCGTCGAGACCGCCTCGAGGACGGCGGGCTCGCGTTCGCTGGACAGATTCTGGTCGCCGGGCTGGGCAGGAGATGTCATGCGAGTAATCTTAAGGTGATCCGCCTTCACTGAACCGAGGAACCTCGTGGCCACTACCCCTGTCCCCCCTTCGACGAATGACGACGCCCCCGAGACGACTGCGTCGGGCAAGGGACGCGCGACGCCGACCCGGGCCGAGCAGGAGGCGGCGCGCCGTCGGCCTCTGGTCGCGAACACCAAAGAGGCGAAGGCCGCCGCACGCGCAGAGCTCAACGAACGACGCAACCGCGCACAGGCCGGCCTGGCTGCCGGCGAGGAGAAGTACCTCCCGGCTCGCGACAAGGGGCCACAGCGCCGGTGGGTCCGCGACTACGTCGACGCCGGCTGGCACCCGGCCGAATTCGTCATGGGTGTCATGGTGCTCGTCATCCTGATCTCGCTTCTGCCCGCGAACCTCGCCATCGGCGGATTCGCCATCGCCGGCTGGGCATACCTGGTCATGATGGCGTACCTGATCCTCGCGATCGGCGGCATGGTGCTGCTGGGGATGCGCGTCAAGCGCAAGATCGCCGCGAAGTTCGGCAAGGAGCGCATGGAGCGTGGCCTCGGCTGGTACGCCGCGATGCGGTCGCTGCAGATGCGGTTCATGCGTCTGCCCAAGCCTCAGGTGAAGCGCGGCGACTACCCCGCCTGATCCTCAGATCTTCCCGAGAGGCGTCTCCTGCTCCCCGAGCAGGAGGCGCCTCTCGCTTTCGTGCATGCGGCGACTCAGCGCGCGACGAGGCCCCGGTTGATCTCGCGCCCCCAGAAGGGACCGCGGTACAGGAAGGCCGTATAGCCCTGCACGAGCGTCGCTCCGGCTTCGAGCCGCTCCTGCACGTCGGACGGCGTCTCCACTCCCCCGACGGCGATCACGCAGAACTCCTCGGGCACAGCCGAGCGCACGAGCCGCAGCACCTGCAGGGAACGCTCCTTGAGCGGCGCGCCGGAGAGTCCGCCCGCTCCGATCTGCGCGACCGTGGCCGCATCCGTCGTGAGGCCGTCCCGGCTCACGGTGGTGTTGTGAGCGATGATGCCGGCCAGCCCTTCATCGACTGCGAGGTTCGCGATGGCGACGATCTCCTCGTCGGAGAGATCGGGGGCGATCTTGACGAGCAGCGGAGTCTCACCGGATGCTGCGCGCACCGCTCTGAGCAGCGGAGCCAGTGTCTCGACGGCCTGAAGCCCCCGAAGACCGGGGGTGTTCGGAGAGGAGACGTTGACGGCCAGATAGTCCGCGAGTGGCGCGAGCCTCGTCGCCGACGCCACATAATCGGCGGTGGCGTTCTCGACATCGACGACCCGGCTCTTGCCGATGTTCACGCCGATGACCGTGTCGGGTGCTCCGCGCCGCAGTCGCGCGAGTCGCCGGGCTGCGGCATCTGCACCCTCGTTGTTGAACCCCATGCGGTTGATGACCGCTCGATCGGCGATGAGGCGGAACAGCCGGGGCTTCGGGTTTCCGTCCTGAGGGATCGCAGTGACGGTGCCGACCTCGACATGCCCGAAGCCGAGCGCAGCGAGACCGCGCACGCCGACGGCGTTCTTGTCGAAACCGGCCGCGATCCCGAAGGGCGAGGAGAACGTCAATCCGAGGGCCTGCACCTGCAGCGACGGGTCGGGCTTCGTCAGAGCACGCGTCGCCCAGGAGAAGGGCGGCGCCCCGAGCACGCGAATCACCGCCATCCCGGCGTGGTGGGCGAACTCAGGGTCGAAGCGCGACAGGACAGCGCGAAAGAGCAGCGGATACATCCCTGCCAGATTACCGGTCGACGGACTCCGGCTCGACGTGGTCGGCGCGAAGATCGGTGATCGCGCTCTCGAAGTCCTCGAGCGAGTCGAAGGCCTGATACACGCTCGCGAAGCGCAGGTATGCGACCTCGTCGAGGTCGCGGAGAGGTCCGAGGATCGCCAAGCCGATCTCGTTCGTGTCGAGCTGGGAGACACCCGTCTGTCGGACGGCCTCCTCCACCCGCTGAGCGAGGATCGCCAGATCGGCTTCGGTGACGGGCCGGCCCTGACAGGCCTTGCGCACGCCCGAGATCACCTTCTCTCGGCTGAACGGCTCCATGACACCGGATCTCTTGATCACGTTGAGGCTCGCCGTCTCCGTCGTCGTGAAACGACCTCCGCACTCGGGGCACTGACGTCTACGACGGATCGAGAGACCGTCATCACTGGTGCGCGAATCGATGACCCGAGAGTCCGAGTGACGGCAGAAGGGGCAGTGCATCTGACCGATCCTACGCGGTGAAACGCGCCTCGATCGCCTCACCGTGTGCGGGAAGCGCCTCGGTCTCGGCGAGGGCGACGACTCCCGCGCGCACGTCTGCGAGTGCGGCGCGATCGTAGGAGATGACCTGCTGCGGACGCAGGAACGTGTATGCACCGAGTCCGGGCGCGTAGCGCGCCTGTCCCCCGGTCGGCAGGACGTGGTTGCTGCCGGCCATGTAGTCGCCGAGACTCACGGGGGTGTGGTCTCCGACGAACACGGCACCCGCGCTGGTGAAGCTGTCGGCCGCGGCCTCGGCGTCTTGGAGGTGCAGCTCGAGGTGCTCGGGAGCATACGCGTTGCTGAACGCCGTCGCCATCGCACGGTCATCGACCAGGACGATGGCCGACTGCGGCCCGTCCAGCGCTGCCGCCACTCGCGTCGCGTGACGCGTGGCGCCCGCGTGCCGCTCGACCTCCGCGGCGACGCGATCGGCCAGCTCCGGGGAGTCTGTGACGAGCACGGCCGATGCCTGCTCATCGTGCTCCGCCTGGCTGACGAGGTCGGCCGCGATGAGTCGCGGGTCAGCTGCCGCATCGGCCACGACGAGGATCTCGGTTGCCCCCGCCTCGGAGTCGGTGCCGACGACGCCCGCCACAGCCCGCTTGGCGGAGGCGACGTAGTTGTTCCCCGGCCCCGACAGGACGTCGACCGGGTCGAGCCCGATTCCCTCGACGCCGTGCGCGAAGGATCCGATCGCGCCTGCTCCGCCGATCGCGTACACCTCCGTGATGCCGAGCAGGCCCGCCGCGGCGAGGATCGTGGGGTGCACGCGGCCACCCTGGTCCTCCTGCGGCGGTGAGGCGAGTGCGATCTGCTGCACGCCCGCGACCTGCGCCGGGACGACGTTCATGATGACACTGGAGGGATAGACCGCTTTGCCTCCGGGGATGTACACCCCTGCGCGGTGGACGGGCTGCCAGCGCTGGGTGATCGTCGCGCCGGCCCCGATCCGCGTGATCTGACGCTCGGGGACCTGCGCCGCCGAGGCGATGCGCACTCGGCGGATCGCCTCCTCGAGAGCGAGACGGACGTCGGGCGCGAGGCTCTCGAGGGCCTCGGCGATGTGCTGCGCGGGCACACGGATCTCGTGTCCGGAGACACGATCGAAACGCTCGGCCTGCTCGCGCAGAGCCTCTTCGCCGCGCTCGCGCACATCGTCGACGATTCGCGCCGCGGTGTCGAGAGCCTCGGCTCGTGCCTGGGTCGCGCGCGGCACGGCCGCGAGCATGTCAGCCGGCGAGAGCGTGCGTCCCCGCAGATCGATCGTGCGCAAGGTCAGCCTCTCGTGATGTCTGAGATGTCGTGCAGGTAGCCGATGCGACCGTCGTCGTGTCTGATGACGTATGCACCACCACGGTCCTCGATGACGAGAGCCCAGGCGCTCGGACCGACTCGGAAGATGCTCTCGCCGCGCTCGTCGTGCACGTCACGCTCGGTCGGCGCGAGAATCCAGAAAGGCTGCGGCGCCGCGAAGTCGTGCTGCGGGTTCGTCGCGGTGAAGTCGGTCTCGTCGTCGACGGCGGGGAATGCGGTCGTCTCGGCCGACGAGACGTCACGAGCGGTCGTTCCCAGAAGAGACTCGATGCTGCCGGTGTCGGACACGATCTCGGGCTCCTGACCGCGCGATCGACGCGAGTACGCGGGGACGTAGTCCTCATCGGAAGTCGTCTCCTCGGTACCTGTCCCCCCGCCGGAGGCGTGCGAGGAGAGCGGCACCTGCTCGGCGAGATCGAGACGGGCGACCTCGTCGGTCGCCTGGGCGTCGGACAGCTCCACGTCGAGACCGGCAGCCGGAGCGGCCGCGGTCGTATACGCCGGAGGGGCAGTCTCGATCGTGTGCGGCGCAGGGGTGTCGTCTGTCGTGTGCGTCGGAGCAGAGCCTGTCGAGTACGCCGGGGCAGGGTCTGTCGAGTACGCCGGGGCAGGGTCTGTCGGGTACGCCGGGGCAGGGTCTGTCGAGTACGCCGGGGCGACCTGGGGCTCGGGAGCGGCGTCGAATGACGGATCGGCCGCGAGGTGGGGAGCAGCAGCCGCCGCGTGCGGCGCAGCGCCTGCCTCTGGGCCGGCGGGCGTGTCGCTCGCCTCGGGGGCGGGCTCGGGGCGCGGGCGCGCGATGACCGGTCGGACCGGATTGGCGTTGCGGTGCGCGAGCGTGACGAGGCGGCCCTGGAAGTCCTCCTTGAGGCCGGGCACCAGCGGAGCGAACACGGTGAGGACGACGAGCGCGAGCGCCGCGAGAAGCTGGACGACGCCGTTCCAGGGCAGCCCGAAGACGCCGAACTCGATCACGAAGGCGACCGCGTTCCAGAGGGCTCCCAGCCAGAAGACGGCCGAGACCGAGAACGCGACCGATGCGAACTGGTCGATTCCCAGCGATCCGACGCGGCGGATGCCGTCCGGCGAGAAGCGGCGGAGGATCACCAGGAACACAGCGACCGTCGGCACGCCGATGGGCAGGATCCACTGGATTCCGGCGCCCCAGATCGAGGCGTCGCCGACGTAGGGGAAGAACGAGGCGATGAAGGCGATGAGCCACACGCCGACGATGAGCAGCTCCCTCAGAGTGAAACCGAGGATGCCGTACTCCGGCGTCACCTCGTCATCGTAGAGAACGCCGTCATCATCGGAGAAGTCCTCCTCGAAGGCCACTTCGGGTGCGGCCGAGGAACGGTCTGCATCCGACTCGTCGTTGTTCAGGAAGGGTGATTCCGTGCTCATGGGAGAGTCCTTTCGCCACGGTGCAGAGCCTCTGCGTCATGCACCCGAACGCGTCCCGATACTACCCGGTGCATCCGTGAGGACCCCTCGGGCAGCAGCGCTTCGCTGATGCTCAGCCCAGGCAGGTCGGGCCGAGCAGAGATTTGAGATCGCCGAACAGATCGGCGGAGACCTTGACCGGCATCGGCACGTCGAAGACCTTCGCCGTGCCGCCGCGATGCACGCGCAACACCACTTCGGTGTCGCCGTTGTGGCGTCGCAGCACCTCTGCGAGCTCGGTCATCACCCGCTCGGTCGCCCTCTGCTCCGCCAGGACGAGCGAGAGGGGGCCCGCGGCGTCGAAGGAGCCGACATCCGGCGCAAAGGCCGACTGCGCATGCAGATTGAGTCCGTCATCGCGCTTCGACACCCGTCCGCGCACCGCGAGGATGGAGTCCTGCTGCAGGATGTGCTGGAACTCGGTGTAGGTCTTGCCCATGAACATGACCGTCACCTCGCCGTTGAAGTCCTCGACCGTGATCATGCCGTACGGGTTTCCGCTGGCCTTCGCGACACGGTGCTGGACGCTCGTCACGAGACCGGCGACCGTGACCTGCTCGCCGTCCTGCATGTCGTCGGAGTTGATGAGGTTGTGGATCGAGATCGACGCGTGCTTGGCGAGCGGCACTTCGAGCCCCGCCAGGGGGTGGTCGGAGACGTAGAGCCCGAGCATCTCTCGCTCGAACGCGAGTTTGTCCTTCTTGATCCACTCCGGTCGCGCCGGGACTTTGGCAGGCGCCGCCTCTTCCATGTCGTCGTACAGGCTGTCGAAGTCGAAGCCGATCGCGCCCTGCGCCTCGTTCCGCTTGCGATCCACAGCCGCCTCGACGGCATCCTCGTGGATCTCGAGCAGGGCTCGGCGGGAGTCCCCCATTGAGTCGAATGCACCGGCCTTGATCAGCGATTCGACCGTGCGCTTGTTCGAGACATGCAGTGGCACCTTCTCGAGGAAGTGATGGAACGAGGTGAATCGCTCGTCCTTGCGCGCCGCGATGATGCCCTCGACCACGTTGCTGCCGACGTTGCGGACGGCACCCAACCCGAAGCGGATGTCGTCGCCGACGGCGGCGAAGTATTTGATCGACTCCGAGACATCGGGTGGGAGCACCTTGATGCCCATTCGACGGCACTCGTTGAGGTACAGCGCCATCTTGTCTTTCGAGTCGCCGACGCTGGTGAGCAGCGCGGCCATGTACTCGGCGGGATAGTGGGCTTTGAGATAGGCGGTCCAGTACGAGACGACGCCGTAGGCCGCCGAGTGCGCTTTGTTGAAGGCATAGTCCGAGAACGGAAGCAGGATCTCCCAGATCGCGTTGACGGCTCCGTCGGAGTACCCGTTCGCGTGCATACCCGCCTGGAAGCCCGCGAACTGCTTGTCGAGCTCCGACTTCTTCTTCTTGCCCATCGCTCGGCGGAGGATGTCGGCCTGTCCGAGCGAGAACCCGGCCACACGCTGTGCGATGGCCATCACCTGCTCCTGGTAGATGATCAGGCCGTAGGACTCGTCGAGGATGTCGGCGAGCGACTCGGTGAACTCCGGATGGATCGGCGTGATGGGCTGCTGACCGTTCTTTCGCAGCGCATAGTTCGTGTGCGAGTTCGCGCCCATGGGCCCTGGACGGTAGAGCGCGATGAGTGCCGAGATGTCACCGAAGTTGTCCGGCCGCATCAGCCGCATGAGCGATCGCATCGGACCGCCGTCGAGCTGGAAGACTCCGAGCGATTCGCCGCGGCCGAGCAGATCGTAGGCCCCGCGGTCGTCGAGCGCGAGGTGTTCGAGGTCGAGCTCTTCACCGCGGTTGGTGCGGATGTTGTCGAGCGCGTCCGAGATGATCGTCAGGTTGCGGAGCCCGAGGAAGTCCATCTTGATCAGGCCGAGCGACTCGCACGACGGGTAGTCGAACTGCGTGACGATCTGGCCGTCCTGCTCGCGGCGCATGATCGGGATGATGTCGATCAACGGCTCGGACGACATGATCACGCCCGCCGCGTGCACGCCCCACTGGCGCTTCAGACCCTCGAGGCCGAGCGCGCGGTCGAAGACCGTCTTCGCCTCCGGGTCGGTCTCGATGAGAGCGCGGAACTCGCTCGCCTCTTTGTAGCGGGGGTGCGCCGAGTCGAACATTCCGTCGAGCGGCATGTCCTTGCCCATCACGGGCGGCGGCATCGCCTTGGTCAGGCGCTCCCCCATGCTGAACGGGAAGCCGAGCACGCGGCCGGCATCCTTCAGCGCCTGCTTGGACTTGATCGTGCCGTACGTGACGATCTGGGCGACCCGCTCGGATCCGTACTTCCTGGTCACGTAGTCGATGACCTCGCCGCGGCGCCGGTCATCGAAGTCGACGTCGAAGTCGGGCATCGAGACGCGGTCGGGGTTCAGGAACCGCTCGAAGATGAGGCCGTGCTCGAGCGGATCGAGATCGGTGATCTTCATGGCGTAGGCGACCATGGAACCGGCTCCGGACCCACGGCCCGGCCCCACACGGATGCCGTTGTCCTTGGCCCAGTTGATGAAGTCGGCGACGACGAGGAAGTAGCCGGGGAACCCCATCTGCAGGATGATGCCGGTCTCGTACTCGGCCTGCTTGCGCACCTTGTCGGGGATCCCGTTCGGATACCGGTAGTGGAGGCCGGCCTCGACCTCCTTGACGAGCCAGCTGTCTTCGGTCTCTCCGTCCGGCACCGGGAAGCGCGGCATGTAGTTGGCCGCCGTGTTGAACTCGACTTCGCAGCGTTCGGCGATGAGCAGCGTGTTGTCGCACGCCTCGGGGTGATCGCGGAAGAGCTGACGCATCTCGGCGGCGGTCTTGATGTAGTAGCCGTCGCCGTCGAACTTGAAGCGGTTGGGGTCGTCGAGTGTCGAGCCCGACTGCACGCACAGCAGGGCCTCGTGCGCGTCGGCCTCGTGCTGGTGCGTGTAGTGCGAATCGTTCGTGCCGACGAGCGGGATGCTGAGATCCTTCGCGAGCCGGATCAGATCGGTCATGACCCTGCGCTCGATGGAGAGACCGTGATCCATGATCTCGGCGAAGTAGTTCTCCTTGCCGAACAGGTCTTGGAACTCTGCGGCCGCGGCGCGGGCGGCGTCGTACTGACCGAGGCGCAGCCGTGTCTGGATCTCGCCCGAGGGGCAGCCTGTGGTCGCGATCAGCCCCTTGCCGTAGGTCTGCAGAAGTTCGCGGTCCATGCGGGGTTTGAAGTAGTAGCCCTCCATGCTCGACAGCGAGCTGAGGCGGAACAGGTTGTGCATGCCCTGCGTGGTCTCGCTCCACATCGTCATGTGCGTGTAAGCACCGGACCCCGAGACGTCGTCGCTCTTCTGATCCGGGGATCCCCACTGCACCCGGGTCTTGTCACTGCGATGCGTGCCGGGCGTGACGTATGCCTCGAGTCCGATGATCGGCTTGACCCCTGCCGCGTTGGCCGCCTTGTAGAACTCGAACGCCGCGAAGGTGTTCCCGTGGTCGGTCACCGCGATGGCCGGCATCTCGTAGTCGGCCGCCGCCTGGGTCATCGCCGCGATCTTCGCCGCCCCGTCGAGCATCGAGTACTCGCTGTGCACGTGCAGGTGGACGAAGGAGTCGGATGCCATGGTTCGAGTCTACTTTCGGCGTGCGACATCGAAGGTCGGCGCGACCTCCCGCGCCCGCCCGTCGTCCACATCAGGGAAGCGAATCCACCACGCTCACGGCTTTCTTCGACCGTCTGTGCGATCCCCGCAGATCGAGGCGCATCAGCACCCGAGGAAACCCGTCGAGAGTGGATCCGGTCTCAGCGGCCCTCTCGAACCCCGCGTCCTCGAACAGTCGTCTGGTCCCGACGTAGGCCATGGTCGGATTCACCTTCTCGCCGTGATTGTCGACCGGATAGCCCTCGATCGCCGGCGCACCTTGCTGCTTCGCATGCGCGACGGCACCCTCGATCAGTGCGTGCGAGATTCCCTGCTTCCGATAGCCGGGGCGTACCCGGATGCACCACAACGACCACACCTCGAGGTCATCGACGTGCGGGATCAACCGATTGCGCGCGAAACTCGTCGCGCTGCGGGGGTGCACCGCTGCCCAGCCCACCGGCTCGTCGTCGAGATAGGCGATGACTCCGGGCGGCGGGTCCTGATGGCAGAGCTCGCGCACGCGGTCGGCACGCTGTGCGCCCCGAAGCGCGTTGTTCTCCTTGCTGCCTATGCGGTAGCTCAGGCAGAAGCACACGTTCGATGTCGGCTTCTTCGGGCCGACGAGAGTCGCCACATCGTCGAAGTCGGTCGCTGGTCGCACCTCGATGCTCATGCGCTCAGTCTGGCTCAGTCCGCCGACATCCGCCGCAGGCGATTCACTCGCCGCGCAGGATCTCCAGGGCGTGCTCGAAATCCGCGGGGTAGGGCGATTCGAACTGCACCCAGTCCCCTGTCGCCGGGTGCGCGAACGCCAGCTTGTGCGCGTGCAGCCATTGACGCGTCAGGCCGAGTCGCGCCGACATCGTCGGATCCGCGCCATAGAGCGGATCGCCTGCACACGGATGCCGGAGAGCCGCCATGTGCACGCGGATCTGATGCGTGCGCCCGGTCTCGAGGTGGATCTCGAGCAGCGACGCCCCCGGAAAGGCCTCGAGAGTCTCGTAGTGAGTCACCGACGGCTTGCCGTCCGGCACCACTGCGAACTTCCAGGAGTGGTTCGGATGCCGGCCGATCGGGGCATCGATCGTTCCCATCAGCGGGTCAGGATGCCCTTGAACGACCGCGTGGTAGATCTTCTCGACCGTGCGCTCCTTGAACGCGTGCTTCAAGGTCGAGTAGGCCGACTCGCTCTTGGCCACCACCATGAGTCCGCTGGTGCCGACATCCAGACGATGCACGACGCCCTGACGCTCCGGAGCCCCACTGGTGGCCACCCGGAATCCCGCCGCGGCGAGAGCACCGACGACGGTCGGCCCCTCCCACCCGAGCGAAGGGTGGGCAGCGACGCCCGTGGGCTTGTCGACCACGACGATGTCGTCATCGTCGTAGACGATTCCGAGTTCGGGAACCGCGATCGGGATGATCCGCGGCTCCTCCTTCGGCTGCCACTCCACCTCGAGCCATCCTCCACCACGCAGGCGATCGGACTTGTCGAGAGTGACTCCGTCGAGGCGCACGCCGCCGGCGGAGGCGACATCGGCGGCGAAGGTGCGCGAGAAGCCCATGAGCTTCGCGAGCGCCGCGTCGACGCGTGCGCCCTCCAATCCGTCAGGAACCGGGAGGGAGCGGGACTCCACGCTAGCGTCCGTCCGACGCCGGAGCCGGCGCATCGGGAGATGCCCCGTCCGGGCGGGCCACGTCGGGGTGCGGATCCGTGCCGGCCTCTTCGGCCAACGCTGCAGCCTCGGCTTCCTCGTCGGTCTCGACGAGCACATGGTCGCGTTCACGGGTGCCGTCGAAACGAAGCCCGAGCACGACGAGCAGTGCGACCGAGATCATTCCGGTGACGATGAAGATGTCGGCGACGTTGAAGATCGCGGGCATCATCCACGGCATCGAGATCATGTCGACCACATGCCCCATGGGGAACCCAGGGTCGCGGAAGAGACGATCGGTGAGATTGCCGAGGACTCCGCCGAGCAGGCAGCCGAGGACTACAGCCCAGAGGCGCGAGTGGAGTCCGAAGGCCTTCCACACGATAACCCCGGCGACGACCGCCAGAGCGATGGTGAAGATCCACGTGACGTCGGATCCGAGCGAGAACGCCGCACCGGGGTTGCGCACGTAGTACAGCTGAAGGAACTCACCGAGCACCGGGACCGGCTCCTGCAGTGGCAGGTTCTCCGTGGTGAGGTACTTCACAAACTGATCGGCGGCCAGCACGATCGCCGCGAGAATCGCGACGATCGCGCCGGCCGCCGACCGACGAAGGGGACGGCGTCCTGGCAAAAGGACGACCTACAGTCCGATCGCGGAGACCGGAGTCGAGTCCGTCGATGCCGACTTCTCGTCGAGATCGCGGAGCTGACCCTCGATGTAGCCGCGCAGCTGCGAGCGGTAGTCGCGCTCGAAGTTGCGGAGCTCGGTGATCCGGGCCTCGAGTGCATTGCGCTCGCGCTCGAGACGGGCCGACTCTTCGCGCTGCTTGGCCTCGGCCTCGGTGCGGATGCGGTTGACTTCGCCCTCGGCTTCGGCGATGAGCTGAGCGCGCTTGGCCTCACCCTCGGCGACGTGCTCGTCGTGCAGACGCTGCGCGAGCTCGATGATGCCGGCGGTCGCGGTGGCGGAACCCGACGGAGCGGGCTCAGCCGGCGCCTGGGCCGGAGCCGGAGCCTCTTCGACGACCGCAGCGGGCGCCTCTGCAGCGGCTGCGGGAGCGGCCGGCGCGTCGCCGGACTCGTACGCGGCCAGCTTGGCCTTGAGTTCGACGTTCTCTTCGAGGGCCTTGCGCCACTCGATGACGATCTCGTCGAGGAAGTCGTCGACCTCGTCCGGGTCGAAGCCGTCCTTGAAGCGGACGTGCTGGAACTGCTTGGTGACGACGTCATCCGGGGTAAGTGCCATGGTGGCTCCTTCGATGAGTTCGGTTGCCAGTTTTGGAGAATGGCGTGGTCGAGATTCGGCGCGAACCCGGGGCGCGCACCTGGGAGCCAAGCATAGTCCCCGAGCCTGTCAGTCGCGACGCCGCGACACCCCAGGGTGTCGAAGTCGCACAGGACTCAGATGAAGCTTCGGACGATGCTCATCAGGATCAGGACGATCAGGATGGTGATCGAGAACCCGAAATCCAGGGACAGCGAGCCGATTCGCAGAGGCGGGATGATCCGCCGGAAGAACCGGACGGGCGGATCGGTCACCGTGTAGACGAGCTCGGCAGCGACGAGTCCGGCGCCCTTGGGTCGCCATTCCCGATTGAACAGCGGGATGTAGCTCAGAATGAGACGAGCGAACAGCACCAGCAGGTACAGCAGAAGTGCCAGATGCACGATGCTGGCGACGATGGAGACGACGAACCCCACGGTCTACGACTGGTCGAAGCCCGCGGACTCTGCGTCCGCGTGCGCGATTCCCCCGTGTCCAGAGACCGCGATGTTCTCCGGCGACAGCAGGAAGACCTTCGAGGTGACCCGCTCGATGCGGCCGTAGAGGCCGAGCGAGAGCCCGGAGGCGAAGTCGATCAGACGGCGAGCGTCTGCATCGCTCATCTGCGACAGGTTGATGATGACCGGCACACCTTCACGGAAGCTCTCCGCGATGAGCTGAGCATCGCGGTACTGCTTCGGGTGCACGGTGAGGATCTCGTTCACTGCCCCTCCTGCGGGCTGGCGCACGGCGACGGGGCGCCGTAGCGGGGTCACGGGCGCCGGAGCGGGCTCCTCGCGTTCGCGGTCGCGATCACGCTCTCGGTGGGAGCGGGCCGGGGCCGGCTCCTCCTCGTAGACCTCTTCCTCGTCAGCGAGGCCGAGATACACCATGGTCTTCTTCAGCGGGTTACCCATCGTGTCCTCCGGTTCGAACGTGTCGGGTGGTCTTTTTAGAGGTTAACCCCGGTCGGGGCGGGGTCCCGTGATTGCGGACCCGATCCGCAGGTGTGTCGCGCCCGCATCGATGGCCGCGACGAAGTCGCCGGTCATTCCTGCGGATATCCAGTCGGCGGTCGGCTCGACCTCGCGCACTCTCTCGGCGATCGTGCGCAGGCGCGCGAATGCCGAGGCTGGCTCCTCGTCGAGTGGCGCGACCGCCATGACGCCACGCAGGCGCAGCGAGGGAAGCGCGAGGATGTGCTCGGCGAGCGACCGGGCGTCGTCGGGCTCGACTCCGCCCCTGCCCGCGTCATCGGTGAGGTTCACCTGGACGAGGACGTCGAGGATGTCGTCGTCCTCTGCAGCCCTGTGCAGGGCATCCGCCAGCCGGTCGCGGTCGACCGAGTGGACGGCGTCCGCGCTGCGGCGGATCGCGGACGCCTTGTTGGTCTGCGCCTGGCCGATGAAGTGCCAGCGAAGATCGAGGTCGTCCAGCTCGGCTGTCTTCGAGGAGAGCTCCTGCTGACGGTTCTCCCCCACGTCGCGGACGCCGAGCGAATGCAGTTCGCGGACGAGCGACGAGGGGTGGAACTTCGTCACGACGATCCGGGTGATCTCGCCCGGATCCCTGCCGGCCAGGCGCGCGGCGTCGGCGATCCGATGATCGATCGCCGACAGCCGCGCCGCCAGACCGGACTCGGTCTGGCCCTGCGCCTGAGTCACTTCAGGAATTCGGGGATGTCGATGTCGTCATCCGCGAAAGCCGGCTCGATGCTCGTCGCCGCGACGCGCTGCTGCGCCTTCTCGGGCGCGGGCGTCTCGGCTGCGGGCTTGCTCTCCTCGTCGTTCGAGAGAGCCACCTCAGGCAGCGTGCTGGCCGCGGCCGGACGTGAGACGACCATCGGGTCCAGACGCAGCGAGGGCTCGCCGCTGTCGAAGCCGGCGGCGATCACGGTGACGCGCACCTCGTCGCCGAGCGTGTCGTCGATGACCGTACCGAAGATGATGTTCGCCTCGGGGTGCGCGGCCTCCTTGACGAGATCAGCCGCATCGTGGATCTCGAAGATCCCGAGGTTCGAACCACCCTGGATCGAGAGCAGGACTCCATGAGCGCCTTCGATGCTGGCTTCGAGGAGCGGCGACTCGACGGCCAGCTCGGCGGCCTTGATCGCGCGGTCGGCGCCGCGGGCCGATCCGATTCCCATGAGAGCGGAACCCGCGCCCTGCATCACCGACTTCACGTCGGCGAAGTCGAGGTTGATGAGACCCGGGGTGGTGATGAGGTCGGTGATGCCCTGGACACCCGCGAGGAGCACCTGGTCTGCGGTCGCGAATGCCTCGATCATCGAGATGCCGCGATCGCTGATCTCGAGGAGGCGGTCGTTCGGCACCACGATGAGGGTGTCGACCTCTTCCTTGAGCTTCACCACACCGGCTTCGGCCTGGCTCTGACGACGACGACCCTCGAACGAGAACGGCTTGGTGACGACACCGATGGTCAGCGCGCCGATCGACTTCGCGATGCGAGCGACCACGGGGGCTCCACCGGTTCCGGTTCCGCCTCCCTCGCCTGCCGTCACGAAGACCATGTCGGCGCCCGTGAGCGCCTGCTCGATCTCTTCGGCGTGGTCCTCGGCTGCGCGACGACCCACCTCGGGGTCTGCACCGGCGCCGAGTCCGCGGGTGAGCTCGCGGCCCACGTCGAGCTTGACGTCGGCGTCGCTCATCAGCAGCGCCTGGGCGTCGGTGTTCACGGCGATGAACTCGACTCCGCGGAGACCGAGATCGATCATGCGGTTGACGGCGTTGACGCCGCCACCGCCGACGCCGACGACCTTGATCACGGCGAGGTAGTTCTGGTTCTGGCTCATGGCCGGCCTCCGAATAGTCGAACCTGTCTTAGGGGAGATTCCGCCGGGTTGAACCTTAAACCTCAACTAGAGGTGTAAAGTATTTCCCGGTATTGGTTTCTCTTGTTCGAAGGTAAGCGTCACGCACCCCTGCACTCGCAGCGACACGGGCGTGTCGCCCGTTTGCCGTCGAAACCTCAGCCGACGACCACCGCATGCGGCGAAGTGACGTCGATCGTCGACGCCTCAGGGTTGCTGAGCAGGGTCTTCGTGAGCACTTCGCTCTTCATCGGAGAGTCCTCGGAGCTGCCCCAGACGACCGTCAGGCCGCTGCTCAGCGTCAAAGTCACGTCATCGGCCGTCGTCGCACTCACCCCGGTGAGCAGGGCGCGCAGGTCGGCGGGGACGGAACGCACCACGAGACCCGCGCTCTCGAAGGCCGCCGAGTCCGTGCCCCCGTCAATCTCGAGCAGAGGCTGCCCTGCCGGCTGATCGGAGGTCGTGGCGAGAGCGACGCCCGCGGCGTCGACGAGGGTGTAGCCGGCGTCCGAGCGGATGACGCCGACCGGCGTGCGCTCGACGATCCGCACCGTGAGGTCGTGAGGCGGCTTCGCCTCGAGCGCATAGGTCTCGATCAGGGGGAACGCCAGCAGAGCGGCCTTGACCTCGCTCGAGTCGACCAGGGCCAGCGGGGTGCCGACCTGCTCCCCCAGCGCCGCCTCGACTGCGGCGGCGTCCAGCGTCGTCGCGCCCAGCACCGTGATCTTCTCGACGGCGAAGAGCGGACTGTACGCGGCCGCGGTCGTTCCGCCGATCAGGAGCACGACGGCGCCGAGGGCGCTCAGCCAGATGATGCGTCGCCGACGCGACCGCTGCGTGAACCGCCGGATCTCCGCCCGCAGCGCCCTGCGCCGCGCTCTCGCAGCTCGCCATACGTCACGCGTGGACGTCGGTCGCTCCCCGACCTCCTCAGGTGCCTCCGCCCCGGCGCCGGGTGTCGGCCTCAGGGGTGCGATTCGTCCGTCGGCCCGTTCGTCATGATCGACGTCTCTCGCGCGCCCCTTCGTTCCTGCCTGCGCCCGTCGCCGAGGCGCGCCCTCCGCGAGACCCGCGGGAGGCGTCGGAAGCGGAGGCGGACGACGCACCTGTCAGACCTCGGTGGTCCGCAGCGACTCGAGCACCTGCGGGATGATCTGGTAGACATTGCCGCAGCCGAGCGTGACGACGAAGTCGCCCTCGCGGGCCACCGTCGCCGTGTAGTCAGCCGCCTGTTGCCAGTCGGCCACGAAGTGCACGTGCGAGGGGTCGCGGAATGCGCCGCTCACCAGCTCGCCGGTGACACCGGGGACAGGATCCTCCCGGGCGCCGTAGACGTCGAGCACGACCGTGTGGTCGGCGTACGTCTCGAGCACGTCTGCGAACTCGCGGAACATGTGCTGCGTGCGCGAGTAGGTGTGCGGCTGCTGGATGGCGATGATCCTGCCCGAGCCGGCGATCGATCGCATCGCCTCGAGTGCCGCGCGCACCTCCGTCGGGTGGTGCGAGTAGTCGTCGTAGACCGTGACACCGCGCTCGACGCCGTGCTGCTCGAGGCGACGGACCGTGCCGGCGAACCCCTCGACGGCGCGCGCGGACTCAGCCAGACCGAAGCCCACCGAGAGGAGGACGGCGATGGCGCCTGCCGCGTTGATCGCGTTGTGCACGCCCGGCACGGCGAGCTGCAGGCGCACGCTCTCCGATCCCCGACTCACCGTGGCCGCGACGGGCCCGTCCGTCACGATGTCGGTCACTCGGACATCCGCACCCTCCGCCTGCCCGAAGGTCATGACGTTCGGGTGCGAGAGGCCCGCTCCCACGCGCAGCGCACCGGGGTCGTCACTCGAGATGACGACGGCCTCCGTCGCTGCGTCGGCGAAGCGCACGAATGCATCGTGGAACGCCTCGTCCGACCCGTAGTGGTCCAGGTGATCGGGGTCGACGTTCGTGATGAGAGCGACGGCGGTGTCGTAGAGCAGGAAGGTGCCGTCGGACTCGTCGGCCTCGATCACGAAGAGCTCACCCGACCCCGTCGCGCTGGACACGCCGAGCTGTTCGATCACGCCGCCGTTGACGAAGTTCGGGTCGGCGCCGAGCCCCTGCAGCGCGGTCACGATCATGCCGGTCGACGTCGTCTTGCCATGGGCGCCGGCGACGGAGACGAGCCGCCGCGAGCCGATCAGCCAGTGCAGCGCCTGCGAGCGGTGGATGACGTGCAGCCCGCGCTCCTTGGCGGTGACGAACTCGGGGTTCTCGGGCCAGATCGCCCCGGTGTGGACCACGGTGTCCGCGTCGCCGAGGTGGGCGGCGTCGTGCCCGACGTGCACGACGGCTCCTGCTGCCTCGAGTGCGCGGAGGTTGTCGCTGTCGGCGCGGTCGCTGCCTGAGACGCGGATGCCGGCATCGAGGAACATCTTGGCGAGTCCGCTCATGCCGGACCCGCCGATGCCGATGAAGTGCGCAGAGGAGATCGACTCGGGAATCGGGAGGGAGAGGTCAGGTCTGATCATGTCGGGTTCAGTCTACTTTTCGGTGATGACGTTGCGGCGTCGCGGAGCCGTGTCCAGGGCGATGTCAGGACGCCCTGAGCGCGCGATCAACCAGGGCGATGAGATTCTCTGTGCCGCTGCGGGTGCCGACCTGCCCCGCGGCAGCCTGCATGGCCGCGAGTTGCTGCTGATCCTTCATGACCGGCAGCACGAGGCGACGCACCGCATCGCCGTCGAAGGTGGCGTCGTCGAGGAGACGGGCAGCCCCGGCGGCCACGGCCGATGCCGCGTTCAGTCGCTGCTCGCCGTTGCCCACCGAGTACGGCACGTACAACGCAGGAATCCCCAGCGCGCTGATCTCGCTCACGGTGGCGGCGCCGGATCTCGAGACGATGAGGTCGGCCAGGGCGAACGCGAGATCCATCCGGTCGACATAGCGACGCATCGCGTAACCGGGCACCTCGGGGTCCGCGAGATCGCTTCGCTCGCCCGTGACGTGCAGCAGCTGCCACCCTGCGGCCAGGATGTCGCCCCACGAGTCGGCGATGGCCTCGTTCAGCCGTTGAGCGCCGAGGGAGCCGCCGAAGACGAGAAGAACTGGGCGAGCAGGGTCGAGCCCGAAGCTCGCGGCGGCTTCGTCGCGAAGAGCCGCGCGGTCGAGCTCGATGACCTCTCGTCGCAGCGGCATGCCCACCACCTCGCCGCCTCGCAGGGGTGTGCCCGCGAAGGCCACTCCCGTGGCAGCGGCCCGACGCGCACCGAGCACGTTCGCGAGGCCCGGCTTCGCGTTGGCCTCATGCACGACGAAGGGCACGCCCTCACGGCGCGCCGCGACGTAGGCGGGGGCGGAGGCGTAGCCCCCGAATCCGACGACGACGTCGACGCCATGAGCGCGGATGTGATCGCGCACCTGAGCGATCGCTCGGCGGAACCGGGCCGGGAACATGGCGGCCTGCCTGTCGGGACGCCGAGGGAACGGGACCTTGTCCACGACGAGCAGCTCATAGCCCCTGGCCGGGACGAGACGGGACTCGAGCCCCTCGGCCGTTCCCAGCACCAGGACGGCGGCCTCCGCGTCGCGGGCGCGCAGCGCGTCGGCGACGGCGAGCAGGGGGTTCACATGACCGGCGGTTCCACCGCCGGCGAGAAGGTACGTGGTCACCGTGTGACCTTACCCCGCCCTGCTGAAGCGGCTCGTCCAGCCGAACGTGCCTCGGCGACGGGGATGGTGCGCGCGAAGGAAAGCAGCACTCCGCAGGCGATGAGAACAGCCAGCAGCGCCGTGCCGCCCTGCGACATGAAGGGCAGCGGAACGCCCATGACGGGGAACAGCCCGATCACGACACCGATGTTGAAGACGGCCTGACCGGTGATCCACACGGTGATGCCGCCGGCCGCGACGCGGATGAACGGGTCTGCCGTCTTGCGGATGATGTGGAAGGCGCCGACGGTGAAGAGTGTGAACAGGGCCAGCACGACGATGCAGCCGATCAGGCCCAGTTCCTCACCGACGATCGCGAAGATGAAGTCGTTGCCGGCGGCGGGGAGCCAGCCGTACTTCTCCTGCGAGTTGCCGAGGCCCACCCCGAAGATGCCGCCCGAGGCCATGCCCCAGATCCCGTGGATCGACTGATAGCAGTCGCCCGTGTAGGCCGTCATGTCGGAGCACGTCGCGGTGATGCGCCGCATGCGGTCGGGACTGGTGACGGCGAGGGCGACGACGGCGACGACTCCGAGAAGCACCGGCAGGATGAACAGCCGGAGCTTCACGCCGGAGAAGAAGAGGCAGCCGAGCAGGATGATGACGAGCACCATCGCGGTGCCGAGGTCCTTGCCCGCGATGACCGTTCCGATCGCCAGCGCACCGACGGGCACCACCGGGATGAAGACCTGGTGCCAGGTGCCGAGCATGGTCTGCTTGCGCAGCAGGACGTAGCCGATCCACAGCGCGAGGGCGAGCTTGAGGAACTCGGAGGGCTGCAGGGTGAACCCTGCGATCATGATCCAGTTGCGGTTTCCACCGTCCTCGATGCCGAGCGGCGTGAAGACGAGGAGCTGCAGTGCGATGGCGCCGAACAGTGCCGGCCACGCCATGCGCTTGAGGAAAGCGATCGGAAGTCGTGAGATCAGGAACATCAGCGGCACGCCGAGGACGGCGAAGATCCCCTGACGCAGAGCGCCGTCCATCGGGTTCTCCCCGTTGGACACGGCGGTTGCGCTCGTCGCCGAGAGCACCATCACGAGACCGAAGATGGTCAGCATCAGCGCGGCCGATGCGATCATCAGGAATTCGGTCGAGACCGGAGTGAAACGACGACCGAGCGACACTCTGGCGGCGAGGCCGCCCGAGCCGGTGCTGCTCGGGTCAGAGCGGTGGGGGCGTTCGACCTGTGTCATCGGCGCTCCCCCGGTCTATCCAGTCCTGCACCGCTTCGGCGAAGCGGTGTCCTCGATCCGCATAGCTGGAGAACTGATCGAAGGACGCCGCTGCGGGGGCCAGCAGGACTGTGCCCTCGTCTTCGACGATCCCCGCGGCGATCTCCACCACGCGACTCATGACCTGACCAGTCTCGCCAGCATCCACCTCGAACACCGGAACCTGCGGCGCGTGTCGCTCGAATGCCGCGACGACGGCGGCGCGCTCGACTCCGATGACCACGGCTGCACGGGCGGTCGCCCCGACCGTCGCGACCAGGTCGGCGATGTCGACGCCCTTGAGGTCACCACCGACGACCCAGACCGCACCGGGGTAGGCGCGGAGCGACGAGGCGGCCGCATGGGGGTTGGTCGCCTTGGAGTCGTCCACCCAGGTGACGCCGCGGTGTCGGGCGATGATCTGAATCCGATGCTCGTCGAGTCGGAAGGACTGCAGAGCGGAGTGGATGGCCTCGGGCTCGACTCCCAACGAGCGGGCGAGTGCACTCGCCGCCAGGATGTTCTGCACGATGTGCGGCGCGGCGAGACCTGCTTCCTGGAGGTCCGCGACGGTCGTGATCTCGAGCGCGCTTCGTGCCCGGTCGTCCAGGAATGCGCGATCGACGATCAGCCCCTCCACCACACCGATGTCGCTCGGACCGGGGATGCCGAGATCGAAGCCGATCGCGCGCGCCCCATCGACGACCTCGGCCTCCTCGACCATGATCCTGGTCGCTTCGTCCGCCTTGTTGTAGACGCAGGCGACGCGGGTGTTGCGGTAGACGAGTGCTTTCGCGTCGCGGTACGCCTGCGCGCTCCCGTGCCACACCAGGTGGTCGTCCGCGAGGTTCAGGCACACCGAGGCATGCGGATACAGCTCGCCTTCGGCCTGGGACAGCCCGAGGTACCAGAGTTGATGACTCGAGAGTTCGACGACGAGAGCATCGAAGCCCGCCGGGTCGCGCACCGCATCGAGCACCGGCACTCCGATGTTGCCGCAGGGTGCTGCACGCAGCCCCCCTTCGACCAGCAGCGAGGCGGTCAGCTGCGTCGTGGTGGTCTTGCCGTTGGTGCCCGTGATGAGCACCCAGTCGGCCGGAGTGCCATCCGGGCGCGGCACCTTGTCACGCACGCGCCACGCGAGCTCGACGTCGCCCCAGAGCGCGATGCCGGATTCCTGTGCCCAGCGGATCACGGGGTGCGACGGAGCGAACCCGGGAGACGCGATGACGACCTCCGGCGCGAATTCCGTCAGGGCCTCTGGAACCTGATCGAGAGGACCGAGCTCGAGTCGGGCACCGATCACCGGCAGGAGCCTGGCGTACTCCTCCTCGGCCGATTCGGCCAGCACGAGCACGTCCGCGCCGAGTTCGGTGAGCGTGTCGGCCACCGAGAACCCGGTCATCGAGAGCCCGAGAACGGCGACGCGCAGGTCAGACCAGTCGGCGTTCCAGCTCGTGAGCGTCGCGAGCCTGGTCTCAGTCGACACGCGTCAGCCACTCCACGTAGAACAGACCGACCGCCGAGATGGCGAGGAGTCCGGCGATGATCCACATCCGGACCACGATCGTCACCTCTGACCATCCACGCATCTCGAGATGATGGTGGAACGGACTCATCAGGAACAGTCGCTTTCCGCGGGTGATCTTGAAGTACGCGCGCTGGAGGATCACAGACCCGGAGGCGAGGACGAAGACGCCGGCGATCACGAGAAGCAGAAGCTCGGTGCGGGTGAGGATCGCCATCGCGGTGATGACGCCTCCGATCGCCATGGAGCCGACATCGCCCATGAACACCTTCGCCTTGGGAGCGTTCCACCAGAGGAAGCCGATCAGGCTCGCGGCGAACGACGCGGCGATGATCGCCAGGCTGAACGGATCGCGGACCTCGTAGCATCCGCCCAGCGCTGCGGTCTCGACTCCCTCGCCGACGCACGACTGCTTGAACTGCCAGAACGCGATCAGGCTGTAGGCACCGACGACGATGACCCCGGCGCCCGCGGCGAGACCGTCGAGTCCATCGGTGAGGTTGACGCTGTTCGACGTCGCGACGCCGATGACGGAGATCCACAGCAGATACAGCGCCCACCCGAGGATCGCGGTGAAGGCGAAGAGGTTCAACCAGGGGATGTCGCGGAAGAGCGAGATCGAACCGGATGCCGGGGTCTGATCGAACGCATTCGGGAAGTTCAGGGCGACGATGCCGAACGGGATGATCACGACGAGCTGACCGATGATCTTGCGCCAGCCCGAGAGTCCGAGGCTGCGCTGGCTGCGCACCTTCATGTAGTCGTCGATGAAGCCGACGGCTCCGAAGCCCACCATCAGCCAGATGACGAGAAGTGCGGACAGCGCGGGGGTGCCCCCGCCGACGTACGTGCCGGTGAAGTAGCCGACCATGGTGCCGACGATGAAGATGAAGCCGCCCATGGTGGGCGTTCCGCGCTTCGCCTCGTGGTTCGGGTTCTCGATCGCCTCGGGCGTGCGGATGACCTGGCCCCAGCCCCACTTCCGGAAGAGCCGGAGGAAGACGGGAGTCAGAAAGAGTGTGAAGGCGAGCGAGATGGCAGCCGCCATGATGAGAGATCTCACGAGAACAATTCTCCCAGACGATCGCCGAGGTGCCGGAGGCCCACGGAATTGGAGGACTTCACGAGCACGCGGTCGCCGTCTCGGAGTTCGGTGCGCAGGTAGTCGAACGCTGCGTCCTGGTCGGGGAAGAAGATGGCCTCGCTGTCCCAGGAGCCTTCGCCGATGGCCGAGATGTAGAGCCTGCGGGCCTCGGGGCCCACGACGACGATCCGCTGGATGTTCAGCCGGACGGCCAGCAGTCCGATCCGGTCGTGCTCCTCGCCGGCGGTCTCACCGAGCTCGCTCATGGCGCCGAGCACCGCGACCGTCCGCTCCCCCGGGCCGGTGATCTGGGCGAGAGTGCGCAGCGCCGCCGACATGGAGTCGGGGCTGGCGTTGTAGGCATCGTTGATGATCCGCACCCGGTCGCTGCCCATGGGCTGCATCCGCCAGCGCTCCGCGATCTCGACCGTCTCGAGACGCGCGATGGCGTCAGACGCCGACACGCCCAGAACCCCCGCTGCTGCGATGGCCGCAAGCGCGTTGCCGATGTGGTGCGCGCCGAGCACCCGCAGGCGAAGGGGCAGGCTCTGCCCCGCCGCTTCGATGATGCACGAGGTGCCGGACGCGGTGACCTCGAGGTCGTGGGCCTGCACGTCCGCCGCGGTGCTCTGCCCGAAGCTGACGACCTGCATTCCCCGCGACCGCGCCAGCTCGCCCATGGCGGCCACACGGGAGTCGTCGATGTTGAGCACAGCGGTGCCTTCGGGCCTCGCAGCGGCCACGAGCTCGGACTTG
The DNA here is from genome assembly GCF_000834175.1 of Microbacterium sp. MEJ108Y. Classification (NCBI taxonomy): domain Bacteria; kingdom Bacillati; phylum Actinomycetota; class Actinomycetes; order Micrococcales; family Microbacteriaceae; genus Microbacterium; species Microbacterium sp. MEJ108Y. Next base: position 37,986 of record NZ_JXQX01000010.1, read on the forward strand.
GCCTTGGCCGTCGCCTCGATGCCGCCGAAACCGCCGGCGTGAGCCATGCCGACCATCAGCACCACCGCGATGTCGGGCTCGACGAGTCCGGCGAGGCGGGCGATGCTCCCCGGCGCATCCGCACCGAACTCGCTGACGAGGAAGCGTGTGTCGTATGTGACGCGCAGCATGGTGACCGGCGCGCCGACCTCGTTGTTGTACGAGTTGATGGGTGCGACGGTCTCGCCCTCGTCGGCGAGGATGCGGGCGAGGAAGTTCTTGGTCGTCGTCTTGCCGTTCGACCCGGTGATCCCGACGATCTTGAGGTCGCCCGCTGCGCGCACGCGCGCGACGACCTCCCGTGCGAGGTCGGCGAGGGCGACGATGACGTCGGGAACGATGATCTGCGTGATCTCGTCATCGACTGCGTGCTCGACGATCGCGAGCGCAGCACCGGCGGCCAGCGCCGAGCCGACGAATCGATGTCCGTCGGTCTCTGCTCCCGGCTTCGCGACGAAGACGGATCCGGGCACCATGTTTCGCGAGTCGGTGTCGACCACACCGTCGACGACGGTGTCGGCGGTCGAAGAACCGGCGAGGCGGAGATCACCCCCGACGACAGCGGCGATCTCGGCAAGCGACAGGGCGATCATGACGTCTCCAGGCGCGGCAGGGCGCCGTCTATTCGAACTTCGGAAGCAGTGCGTCCATCGGGCTGGAGGACGGCATCACGCGGTAGGTCTTCATGGTCTGGGTCATCGCCTTCTGGAAGGCCGAGGCGGTAGCAGCAGACGATGTAACTCTAGTCGGCTCATCGAGAGTCACCACCACGACGTACTGCGGATCGTCGACCGGAGCGAAGCCCACCATGCTCGTGTAGTACACGCCGGACTTGTATCCGCCCTTGCCGTCGGGGATCTGTGCGGTACCGGTCTTGCTCGTCACGCGGTAGCCGGGGACCTGGATCCGGTCGGCGTTGCCGCCCTGTACGGCGACGTTCTCGAGCATCCGCGTCAGGTCGGCGGCGGTCTCGGGCTTGACGATCTGCTCCGGCTCGGGCGCCTGGGGGGTGACCACCGTGCCGTCGGGTGCCGTGCAGGACTCGACCAGTGAGAGGCCGATCTTCTGGCCGCCGTTGGCGATCGCCTGGTAGGCGCCGGCGAGCTGGGGAGCGGTCACCGTGAAGTACTGACCGAACGTGGTCGTGTACAGCGACTGGTTGTCCCACTCGCTCGTGGGGTGGATCTCACCGGACGTCTCGCTGGGGAAACCGACCGTGGTCTCTCCCACTCCGAAACGCTCGAGATAGTCGTGCCGGACGTCCGGGCTCACCATCGTGCCGAACTTCGACAGCGCGACGTTCGAGGAGTCGATGAGCGCGCCGGCGAGGGTGTACTGGAAGGTGGGGTGGACGAACGCGTCGTTGATCACGGCGCCGTTCTCGAACTTCTCGTGCGAGGACGCCGAGACGGTCGGACTCGTCATGGTCACGCCGGCGTTCTCCATGACGGCTGCAGCGGTCACCGCCTTGAAGGTCGACCCCGGCTCGAACGGGTAGGTGAAGAGCTTGCTGGTCCAGGTCTCCGGCGACGAGGCGTCGAGATCGTTGGGGTCCATGGTCGGCCATTCTGCGGCCGCGCGGATCTTTCCGGTGCCGACCTCGACCACGGTGACCGTGCCGCCCTTGGCGCCCTGGGCCTGCGCCTCCTCGGCGATCATCTGCTGCATGTACCACTGCAGATCGCTGTTGATCGTCAGCTGCACGGTGCCGCCGTCGACGGCATCCACCCTGCTCTCGCTGCCGGGGATGACGACGTTGTTCTTGCCGGTGCGGTACGACTCCTCGCCGTCTGTGGGAGCGAGGCACTTCTCGTCCATCTTCTCGACGCCGGCCTGCGCGGTACCGGTGCCGTCGAGGTACCCGAGGAGGTTTCCTGCGACCGCTCCGTTCGGGTAGACCCTGACCTCGCGCGGCTTCATGACGAGGTACGACGACACCTTGAGTTCCCGCAGTTCGATGTACTTCTCGGTGCTGAGGCCCTTGACCAGCGGCAGGTACTGCGAGTCGGGGTCCTCCGCGAGCTTCGCCGCGACCTCTGCCCGCAGCTCGTCTGCGTCCAGGCCCATGATCTCGGCGATGCGGGTCGACGCCTCGGCCCACGGCAGCTTCGGAGGGTTCTTGTCGTCCTCCTCCAGCAGCCGGATGACCTGAGGGCTGAGCTGCGCGTCGTAGACCAGGACGCTCTCGGCGAGCACCGATCCGTCGCTGTCGACCACTGATCCCCGCTCGCCCGGGATCGAGGTGCGGTGGGCGATGAACTCGAGCGACTGGGCGACGTGCTCGTCGGCCTTGACCACCTGGATGTCGACGAGACGCACGACGAACGCGGCCAGGATCGCCAGGATCACCGCGAGCGCGACGACCGTGCGTCGCCGCGGCGTGCGGGTTGCTCGTGTCGTCATGGACTCTCTCCGTCAGGTCTCGGTGGTGGGCGGATTCGGCTAGCGGGTGCTCGGGCTCGGAAGCCCATCGGTGATCGCGGGCGGAAGCTCCTGCGCGGGGTGACCCGTCGTCCCTTCTGGGACGGCGTCGTCTGCCGTCGAGGCGTTGACCGGCACGTCGTTCAGCAGGGAGTTGCTCACTGCCCCCGCGCCGTTCGGATCGATCGTCGATGAGCCGGTCGCACCGGTTCCCTGACCGAACACGGCGCCGTCGCTCAGTCGCAGGTAGGACGGAGCCCCTGCCACGACCATGCCGAGGGATGCGGCGCTGGTGGCGAGCGACTGAGGCGAGCTCATCCCGGTGAGGTCCTCCTGCAGGGCGCTGGCGTGCAGGTCCAGCTCGTGCTGCTGCGCCGACAGACCAGCCAGCACGAACGAGTCCTGCGTGATCGCCAGGGAGAGTCCGATCTGCACGGCTCCGATGATCATGGCCCCGGCCAGTGCCGCGAGCGCGTAGGCGAGCTTCGGCTTGCGGCGGACCGGGGTGCCGGTCACCGGCTCGAGGCGTCGGCGAGGAGCGCGCTCGGGGGCTCCCGGCAGTGCGCTGGGCTTCCGTACTGCGACGTTCAGGCTCATGAGCTCTCCCGCACTTTCTCTGCGGCACGCAGTCTGACCGGAATCGCGCGGGGGTTGCGCGCGCGCTCGTCGTCGTCGGCGAGCTCCGCTCCCTTGGTGATGATGCGGAAGCGGGGCGCATGCTCCGGCAGTTCGACGGGCAGACCCCGGGGTGCTGTGGAGGCGGCGCCGGCGGCGAAGGCCTGCTTCACGAGTCGATCCTCGAGAGACTGGTACGACATGACCACGATGCGCCCGCCGACGGCGAGAGCGTCCATGGCAGACGGGATCGCGTCCGCCAGCACGTTGAGCTCGGCGTTCACCTCGATGCGCAGGGCCTGGAAGACGCGCTTGGCAGGGTGCCCGGCACGCTGAGCCGCCGCGGGCGTGGCCGCTTGGAGGATCTCGACGAGTTCACCGGATCGGGTGATCGGCTGCTTCTCGCGTGCGGCGATGATGAACCGCGCGTACCGACCGGCGAGCTTCTCCTCGCCGTAGCGCTCGAAGATGCGACGCAGGTTGCCCTCGTTGTAGGTCGCGATGACCTCGGCGGCCGTGACGCCCTTCGTCTGATCCATGCGCATGTCGAGCGGGGCGTCCTTGGAGTACGCGAAGCCGCGCTCCGCCTCGTCGAGCTGCAGAGACGAGACGCCGAGATCGAAGAGGATGCCGGCCGCGCCCTGGGCGTGAAGCCCGATCTCGTCGTAGACGGTGTGCACGAGTGTGATCCGGTCCTTGAAGCGGGCGAGCCGCTCCCCCGCGATGCGCAGGGCGTCGGTGTCACGGTCGAGTCCGACGAGACGGATGTGGGGGAACCGCTCGAGCAGCGCCTCGGAGTGACCGCCCATGCCGAGGGTGGCATCGACGAGCACTGCTCCGTCGGCCTGAAGGGCGGGAGCGAGGAGCTCGACGCAGCGGTCGAGCAGAACGGGGGTGTGGATGTCGCGGAGGTTCATGATCTCTCTCGGGTGACCTCTGTATGTCGGTGACCAGGGCCCTGATCCCCCTCCGCTTCACGACCCGGCACCGGGGAAGTGTGTCGGGGCAGGAGCGGCGGGGCATCACAGCCGTGGTCAGAAGAGTCCCGGAATCACCTCCTGCTCGAGATCGGAGTAGGTCTCCTCGCCGGCTGCGAGGTAGTTGTTCCAGCTCTCGGCATCCCAGATCTCGGCGTGGGCGCCGACTCCGGTGACGATGAGTTCCTTCTGCAAGCCCGCGTACTGACGGAGATGCACGGGGATGGTGATGCGGTTCTGGCTGTCTGGCATCTCCGCACTCGCACCGGAGAGGAACAGGCGCATGAAGTCACGCGCCTGCTTGTTCGCGAGCGGCGCCTGACGGATCCGTTCGTGCATCGCCTCGAACTCGGCCGTGCTGAAGACGTAGAGGCAGCGTTCCTGCCCTCTGGTGACGACGATGCCGCCACCGAGGTCTTCGCGGAACTTCGCGGGAAGGATGACCCGTCCCTTGTCGTCCAACTTCGGAGAATGCGTTCCCAGCAACATCAGCCATCACCCCCTCTCCGTCCGGCCAACTCGAGGTGCACCCCACTTTACTCCACTTTCCTCCACAAACCTACGGTCAATCCGCAGCCAGGGGCTGCGAGAGCGTCAGTGCGCGCAAAAAAACCGCGAGATCACGCGGCTTCTCAGAGTGGAGGGAGGTGGAGCGCCAGTGGAGGACCAGCGCGGGGTCGGTACGCCGACGTCCACCCCCACAGCTCACCGTGGATTCAGCGCCCGAACACGACGAAGGCCCGGATGCTCAGAGCATCCGGGCCTTCGAGGAAGTGGTGGGGTCAGTTGCCGTCTTGGCGGCGATCCCATCGATCGTTCATGCGATCCATGAAGGATGCCGAACTGCGCTGCTTGGGTGCGCGCTCGCGAGGTACTGCAGAGAGGGGCTTGCGAACGGGGGTCACGGCGATCATGACGCCCCCGAGCATGGCGGCGAATCCGATGACGCCGACCACGACGCCCCAGACATCTCCGAGCACGACTCCGACGATCAGTCCGCCTACCCCGGCGAGGAGCAGAAGAGCTCCGTAGACGAGGTTGCGGTAGCTGAGAGCTCGATCGCCTGACGGCGCACTGACGACATCGGCGTCGTTGTGGAGGAGATGGCGTTCCATCTCATCGAGCAGACGCTGCTCCTGTTCGGAGAGTGGCATTTCGTCCCCCTCGGGTATTCGTCCGTCCATTCTACGCGCGGTATGCCGCTGCGGGCTAGCAGTAAGGGCCTCCGTTGGCTTTACGTATGCTGGGAGTCGTGCCGACCCCCTCCTTCGTCTCCGACGCCGTCGCCGCACGCCTGCGGCTGTTCCTCGACCGGATGCGGGGCGAGTCCGCCGACTACGGCGCTGATGCCGAGGGTCTGATCGATTCGGCCGCCGACACTCTCGTGGGCGGCAAGCGACTGCGCGCCCGTTTCTGTCATGCAGGCTGGCAGGCCGTCGCACGCTTCGGCGATCGCGACGCCGAGGAGTCCGCGGCCCTCTGGGATGTCTGCGCAGCTCTGGAGATCTTCCAGTCCGCGGCGCTTGTGCACGACGACCTGATCGACAACTCCGATACTCGGCGCGGCCGGCCGGCCGCTCACCGCGCCCTGGAGAGCGCCCATGTCGGCGCAGGGTGGCGCGGGGACCCGGCGGCGTTCGGTCGCTCGTCAGCGATCCTCCTCGGCGACCTGCTGGTGGCCTGGAGCGACGACCTTCTCGAGGACGCGATCGAACCGCTCCCCCATGCCGCGGCGGTTCGACGAGAGTACGGCCGCATGCGCCGAGATGTCACCGTCGGCCAGTTCCTCGACATCGCCGAGGAGTCCGCCTGGAGCGTCCACGCCACCGACTCGCACGTCGAGCGCGCCCTGCGGGTGGTCTCGTTCAAGTCCGCGCGGTACAGCATCGAGCAGCCGCTGGTTCTCGGCGCGGCGATAGCAGATGCCGACGACGACCAGCTCCTGGCCCTCCGGCGGTTCGGTCATCCGGTCGGGATGGCGTTTCAGCTTCGCGACGACCTGCTCGGCGTCTACGGCGATGCCGCGGTCACAGGCAAGCCGGCGGGCGACGACCTGCGCGAGGGCAAGCGCACGGTGCTCGTCGCCCTCACGAGGCAGACGCTCGACACGTCGGCCCGCAACCTGTTCGATGAGATGCTCGGCGATCCCGAGCTCACGGCAGAGCAGGTCGCGTTCCTGCAGGCGACCATCACTGCATCCGGCGCTCTCGAGCGCGTGGAGCGGATGATCGAGGATTACGCACGGGAAGCCGATCGGGCGCTCTCCGGAGCGCGACTCGACAATGCGGCTGTCGGCGACCTCCGGGATCTCGCACGCGCGGCGACGGTGCGATCGGCCTGAGGTCTGGGGGCCGACTGCGAGCGGTGGCGTCCGGTCGGTTCAGGCGAGGGTTCGGGCGACCCTGCGGACGGCGCTCTTGTGCCCGGCGAGAAGCGCGTCGATCGGCGAGCGACCCAGTTCGTCGTCGGGAGCGAGAAGCCAGTCGATGACCTCGTCATCGGTGAAGCCTGCGTCCTGCAGGACAATGATGGTGCCGCGCAGCGAAGACAGCGGGTGGTCGTCGACGATGAACACCGAGGGAACCGCGAACACGCCGGAGCGACGCGATCCGATGAGGTAATGCTCGTCGATCAGCCGACGCACGCGGCCCAGCGTCTCATCGAGCACATCGACGAGGTCCGGCATGGTCAGCCACTCGGTGGCGGTGACGCCGGAGGTGTTCACAGCGTTCTCGGACGCGGCCCCGGACTGCGGGGTTTCGGAGGGGTTGTTTTCAGACGACACAGACACCTTGCAACTATCTCACCTCTGAGAGCCGACCGCATTTCCCGCAGGATCGCGACCTCGAGTCACATTCGCATCGTCAGCATCATCAGTCACTTCTGTTGACTTCCGTATACATACGTGCCACCGTGGGCGGACGTCGAACAAGGGAGAGCACCTTGACAACGCATGCTGTCGCGCGACGGACGCGCTATATCCAGCTCGGGGTACCTGCCGCCGTGCTGGGCACCCTGTCGGCGGCGATCGCCGCCACACCCGTCTCTGCGGATGCCGTCTCCTCGCCGATCGAACGGCTCCAGTCCGCACCGACCCGCATCGCGTCGGCCGAAGCGCCGCCCGCCTCGTACACCGTGCAGCCGGGTGACACGATCTCCTCCATCGCGAACCGCTTCGGGCTGCGGACAGTCGACGTGCTCGGCTGGAACGGACTCGGCTGGCGCTCGGTCATCTACCCGGGGCAGACCCTGTCGTTGACCGCGGGAGCCGCCCCCGCGGCGCCCACCGCGGCCACGGCGCCCGCCCAGACGAGCTCGACTGCGACCCACACCGTCGCTGCCGGCGACACCGTGTTCAGCATCGCGCAGCGGCACGGCACGAGCGTCGACGCCGTGCTCGCCGCGAACGGCCTCACCAGGGAATCCGTCATCTATCCCGGCCAGCAGCTCGCGCTCACCGGCGCTCCGGCGCCCGCTCCGGCCCCGGTCCCGACGACCGCACCCGCTCCCGCTCCCGTGGCGGCCGGCGGCCAGACGCACGCCGTTGCGGCAGGCGACACGCTGTTCGCGATCGCGAAGAAGTACGGCACGACCGTTGCACAGCTCTATGCACTGAACGGCTTGAGCTCTGGGGCGATCATCTACCCCGGTCAGAGCCTGACCGTCGCCGCCGCGCCGGTCGCCGCTCCGTCGCCTGCGCCTGCTGCGGTCGCCACCACGCCCCCGGCGCAGCTGTTCGCGACCCTCGATGCCGAACAGGCCGGCAACGCCTCGACCATCATCCGCGTCGGGCGCGAGCTCGGCGTGCCCGACCGTGCCATCGCGATCGCCCTCGCCACTGCGATGGTCGAGTCGAGCATGCGCAATCTGCCGTCGGGCGACCGCGACTCGCTCGGCCTCTTCCAGCAGCGCCCCAGCATGGGCTGGGGCACCCCCGAGCAGGCGGTCGACCCCGACCGCAGCACGCGGGTGTTCTACGGCGGCTCCGCAGACCCGAACGGACAGGCCTCCCGCGGACTTCTCGACATCCCCGGCTGGGAAGCCCTGCGCTTCACGGATGCCGCGCAGACCGTGCAGATCTCGGCATATCCCGAGCGATACGGCCAGTGGGAGACCCAGGCATATCAGTGGCTCGGCATCCACGGCTGACCGCCCTCCGAGCAAACCCGCAGGTGCAAGGGGCGAGCCGCTCCCCGGGCTTTCAGGCAGTTCTCCATAGAATCTTGACGTGACGACCAATCAGCAGGCCGACCCCCTCATCGGGCGGCTTGTCGACGGTCGATACCGTGTGCGGGCCCGGATCGCGCGTGGAGGCATGGCCACTGTCTATGTCGCCACCGATCTCCGACTCGAGCGACGCATCGCTCTGAAGGTCATGCATGCGCATCTCAGCGACGACTCCGCCTTCCAGAGCAGGTTCATCCAAGAGGCGCGCGCAGCGGCACGGCTGGCCGACCCGCATGTCGTCAACGTGTTCGATCAGGGCCAGGACGGCGAACTCGCCTACCTGGTGATGGAGTACCTCCCGGGCATCACGCTGCGCGAGCTGCTGCGCGAGCAGAAGCGGCTCACGATCCCGCAGACGATCACGATCATGGATGCCGTCCTCGCCGGACTCTCGGCAGCGCATCGGGCCGGGATCGTCCACCGCGATGTGAAGCCCGAGAACGTGCTGCTGGCCGAAGACGGCCGCATCAAGATCGGCGACTTCGGTCTCGCCCGTGCGACGACCGCGAACACGGCCACCGGCCAGCAGCTGCTCGGCACCATCGCCTACCTGGCACCCGAGCTCGTCACCCGCGGCACGGCAGACGCCAGGAGCGACATCTACGCGCTCGGCATCATGCTCTACGAGATGCTCGTCGGCGAACAGCCCTACAAGGGCGAGCAGCCCATGCAGATCGCGTTCCAGCACGCCACCGAGTCGGTGCCTCGGCCGAGCGTTCGAAACCCCGGCGTGCCCGAGCAGCTCGATGAGCTCGTGCTCTGGGCGACGGAGAAGTCGCCGGACGAGCGTCCTGACGACGCCGGTCAGATGCTGGAGCGTCTGCGTGAGATCGAGCGTGGTCTGGGCATCGCTCCCGCGGTCGCCGCTGCAACGGCCTCTCAGCGCTCGCAGGCGGACTCCGCTGACCTCACCAAGGTCATGCCGAGCACGATGGTCATCGCCGACCCCACCGCCCCGGTGCAGGCCGCCGTCGACAACGCGACCCTCCTGCGGCGTCGTTCGTCTCGACGCCGCGCCCGTGGCGCGTTTCTGCTGACGCTGGTGCTGCTTCTCGCGACGGTGGCCGGCGGTGTCGGGTGGTGGTTCGGATCCGGCCCAGGGTCCCTCGTCGCCGTCCCCGGAGTCGCCGGGCTGTCGTACGACGATGCCGCCTCGGCGTTGACCGCCGAGGGCTTCGTGCCCGTGCGCGGCGAGGAGAGCTCCATAGATGTCCCAGCCGGCGAGACCATCCGGTCGGACCCCGATGAGGGCGAGCGACTCGACAAGGGCACCGAGGTCACCGTCTTCGTCTCCTCGGGTCCCGCGTCGCACACGGCGGAGACCCTCAACGGCAAGACCGAGCAGGAGGCCCGCGATTACCTCGCGGACATCAAGGTCAACGTCACCGAGACTCCCCTGCTGCTCTTCTCCGATGCCGAAGCGGGTCGGGTGATCAACGCCTTCGTGACGCCTCGCGCAGGTGGCGAGGTGTACGCGTGCGCCGAGGGCTGCGAGCTGCTCGAGGACGACACCGTCGAACTCTACGTCTCGGCCGGCGCCTTCCCGGATGTCGCGGGGATGAGCGTGGACCAGGCGACGAACACGCTCCGCGACAAGGGCGTCGAGGTCAACCCCGATTCGCAGTTCGTCTTCAGCGATTCTGTCGCGAAGGACATCGTCATCGGGGTCACCGACCGTGCTGAGGAGGGAAATCGGCGCCCGGGAGACACCGTCCAGCTGATCGTCTCCAAAGGACCCGAGCTGTTCCCGGTGCCGGATGTCGAGGGAATGAGCCGGGATGAGGCGGCCAGGACGATCCGCGATGCCGGCTTCGAACCGACGTGGAACGGCATCTGGAACGCGTTCCCCAACGACTTCACAGAGGTCACAGGGTCGGATCCGGGCGCAGGTTCTCAGCGCGCCAAGGGCACGGAGATCACCCTGCAGATCCGCAGCAGCGCGTTCTAGGGCGAAACCCGTCCGAACCCCAGTCTTCCGCTCCCCTGTGGTGCGTGCTCACCGCTGACAGAGAGACGGCCCTCTCCGTGTGCCAAGGGGCCGTCTCTCTGTGAGGCTCGTCGGTCAGCGCTTCTCGAGCTCTTCCGCCACGAGGAACGCCAGTTCCAGCGACTGCATGTGGTTGAGGCGAGGATCGCAGAGGCTCTCGTAGCGGGTCGCCAGTGCAGCCTCGTCGATGTGCTCGGATCCTCCGAGGCACTCGGTGACGTCGTCGCCGGTGAGCTCGACATGGATTCCGCCGGGGAACGTCCCGACCGCGCGGTGCGCCTCGAAGAAGCCACGCACCTCGTCGACCACATCGTCGAAGCGACGCGTCTTGTAGCCGGTGGGGGTCGTGATTCCGTTGCCGTGCATCGGGTCGGTGACCCACAGCGGCTGCGCGCCCGAATCGCGGACGGCCTCGAGCAGCGGCGGCAGGGCGTCGCGGATCTTGCCCGCACCCATGCGCGTGATGAACGTCAGACGCCCCGGTTCGCGGTTCGGGTCGAGCTTGTCGATCAGTGCGAGAGCGGTCTCCGGCGTCGTGGTCGGACCGAGCTTGACGCCGATGGGGTTGCGGATCTTGGAGAAGTAGTCGACGTGCGCACCGTCGAGCTCGCGCGTGCGCTCACCGATCCACAGGAAGTGCGCCGAGGTGTTGAAGGGGGTGTCCGTGCGCGAATCGATGCGGGTCATCGGGCGCTCGTAGTCCATCAGCAGGCCCTCGTGGCCCGTGAAAAACTCGACGCGGGTGAGCTCGTCGAAGTCGGCTCCGGCCGCCTCCATGAACTTGATGGCCCGGTCGATCTCGGCTGCCATGCGCTCGTAGCGCTGGTTGGCCGGGTTCTGCGCGAAGCCCTTGTTCCACGAGTGCACCTCGCGCAGGTCGGCGAAGCCACCCTGGGTGAACGCGCGGATCAGGTTCAGCGTCGACGCAGCGGTGTGGTAGCCCTGAAGCAGACGACCCGGATCGGCTCGCCGAGACGCCTCGGTGAAGTCGTAGCCGTTCACGATGTCGCCACGGTATGCGGGAAGCGTCACGTCGCCGCGGGTCTCGGTGTCGCTCGACCGCGGCTTGGCGAACTGGCCTGCCATGCGACCCATCTTCACGATGGGCATCGACGCGCCATACGTGAGCACGACCGCCATCTGCAGGACGGTCTTGATGCGGTTGCGGATCTGATCGGCGGTGGCGCCCGCGAACGTCTCTGCGCAGTCGCCGCCCTGAAGGAGGAACGCCTTGCCGGACGCTGCGCGCGCGAGACGATCGCGGAGGTTGTCGACCTCACCTGCGAACACCAGGGGCGGAAGCGTCGAGATCTGCGCGGAGACCTCGGAGACACGCTCGGCGTCGAGCCACTGGGGCTGCTGCTTGATCGGGAGCGAACGCCACGCATCAAGCGCGTCGATGTGGTGCTGGAGCATGGTGTCCAGCCTAGTGCTCGCTGCGAAGTCGGGATGCCTCAGGAGCGCTGTGTGACGCGGGCGGGAAGCCTGTCCTTCACGCTCGACGCGTACACATCGTCGTACTGCTGCTCACCCAGTCGCTGGAGTGCCACCATGATCTCGTCTGTGACGGACCGCAGGATGTAGCGGTCGTTCTCCATACCCGCGTACCGGGAGAAGTCCAGGGGTTCGCCGATGACGATCCCGACCCTCACCACTCGCGGCAGACGCTGCCCGATCGGCATCGCAGTGTCGGTGTCGACCATGATCACGGGAACCACGGGGACCTTCGCCTCCATGGCCATCCGCGCGATCCCGGTGCGACCTCGATAGAGCCTTCCGTCAGGGCTTCGCGTTCCTTCGGGATAGATGCCGAGCAGGTCCCCGCGGCCGAGCACCTGCAGACCGGTGTTCAGAGAGGCCTCCGAGGCCTTGCCACCCGAGCGGTCGATCGGGATCTGCCCTGTGGCCTTCATGAAGAACTTGGTGGCCCAGCCTTTGAGCCCGCGTCCGGTGAAGTAGTCGCTCTTCGCGAGGAACGACATGGGGCGATCGATCATCAGCGGAAGGAAGATCGAGTCGGCGAACGACAGGTGGTTGCTGGCGAGGATCGCGGCACCGTTGGCCGGAATGTTCGCGCGCCCGACCACCCATGGTCGGAATATCGCTTTGACCACAGGGCCGATCGCCACGTACTTCATCAGCCAGTAGAACATCGAGGTGAAGTCTAGCGCCGCGATCGGCATCCGCCAGCGCCATGTCCCGATGACCCGGGATTGGCGACTGAGTCCCACTAGCGGTGCGACCGAGTCCCATGCTCTAGACTCTTGTGCAACCAGTGCCCGACCGGTACCGAAGGAGCTGCCGTGGTCCAGTTTGAAGTCCCCGCCGTCGTCCCCGCCGATCCCGAGGGGAACATCTCAGACCTCCTGGCGAAGCGCGTGAAGGCGACGCCGGATCGTCCTCTGTTCTCCGTGCCCGAAGGCGAGGGCTGGCGCGACATCACCGCAGCCGACTTCGAGACCGCCGTGATCGCACTGGCCAAGGGCTTCGTCGCCGCCGGCATCCAGCCGGGTGAGAAGGTGGGCTTCCTCGCCCGCACGACCTATGACTGGACCCTCGTCGACTTCGCCCTGTTCTATGCGGGCGCCGTCATGGTGCCGATCTACGAGACCAGCTCGCCCTCGCAGATCCAGTGGATCCTCGAGGACTCCGGCGCCATCGCACTCGTGCTCGAGTCGCCCGAGCACTTCGCACGCCTCGATGAGGTGCGCGGCGACCTCCCGCTGCTCCGCGAAGTCTGGCAGCTGCACCTCGGGGCGATCGACTCGCTGACCGCTCGAGGAGCGTCCGTGCCTGACGCCGAGATCGAGCGCCTGCGCAGCATCGCTGTCGGCTCCGACATCGCCACTCTCATCTACACCTCAGGCTCCACCGGTCGTCCGAAGGGCTGCGTTCTCACGCACAGCAACTTCGTAGAGCTGTGCCGCAACTCCGCCAAGGCGCTGGATGCCGTCGTGCAGACCCCCGGTGCGTCCACACTGCTGTTCATCACCACCGCCCATGTCTTCGCCCGGTTCATCTCGATCCTCAACATCCACGCCGGAGTCCGCACCGGACACCAGCCCGACACCCGGCAGCTTCTGCCGGCCCTCGGATCGTTCAAGCCGACCTTCCTGCTGGCTGTCCCCCGCGTGTTCGAGAAGGTCTACAACTCGGCGGAACAGAAGGCCGAAGCCGGTGGCAAGGGCAAGATCTTCCGCGCTGCCGCCGACGTCGCGATCCAGCACTCGAAGCTGCTCGAAGAGGGAAAGAGCGTCCCGTTCGGGACGCGGCTCAAGTTCGCACTGTTCAACAAGCTCGTGTACAGCAAGCTGCGCGAAGCGATGGGCGGCAACGTCGTCTACGCCGTGTCGGGTTCGGCTCCCCTCGGTGCGCGACTCGGCCACTTCTTCCACAGCCTCGGCGTGGTGATCCTCGAGGGCTACGGCCTCACCGAGACGACCGCTCCCGCGACCGTGAACCTCGCGGACAAGTCGAAGATCGGCACCGTCGGCCCGGCGCTCCCCGGAGTGGGCGTGCGGCTCGCTGACGATGGCGAGATCGAGGTGCGAGGCGTCAACGTCTTCAAGGAGTACTGGAACAACCCTGCGGCCACCGCCGACGCGTTCAGTGAGGGCGGCTGGTTCCGCACCGGCGACATCGGCAGCTTCGACTCCGAGGGGTTCCTCACCATCACCGGTCGCAAGAAGGAGATCATCGTGACGGCCGGCGGCAAGAACGTCGCTCCCGCCGCCCTCGAAGACCCGATCCGTGCGAACCCGATCATCGGACAGGTCGTCGTCGTCGGAGACCAGCGTCCCTTCATCTCGGCTCTCATCACCCTCGACCCCGAGATGCTGCCGACCTGGCTCGCCAATGCCGGGCTCCCCAAGGAGATGTCGCTCGTGGAGGCCTCGAAGAACGACGCGGTCCGAGCAGAGATCCAGAAGGCTGTGGATGCCGCCAACGCCCGGGTGTCCCGCGCCGAGTCCATCCGCAAGTTCACGGTGCTCGACAGCGAGTGGACCGAGGCGTCGGGTCATCTCACGCCCAAGATGTCGATCAAGCGCAACGTGATCATGAGCGACTTCGCCGATGAGATCGCCGCCATCTACGACGAGCCCGTCACCACCACGAACGTCGCCCTCGGCGGCTGACCCCCCCCGACCCGAGATACGAGAAAGGCCCCGCCGCGGCGGGGCCTTTCTCGTATCCGTCCGAAGTTCAGAACCAGGCGCTCTCTCGGACCTCGCGCATCGCACGCTTGCGCGTCTCGGCATCGAGTCTCGTCAGGTAGAGCCTGCCGTCGAGGTGATCCGTCTCGTGCTGGAGCGCCTGCGCCATCAGGCCGCTTCCTTCCAGCACCACAGGCTCGCCATCGAGGTCGATGCCCTCGACCCTGGCCCACGGGTGACGCAGCGCGTCATGCCAGAGCCCGGGCACGGACAGACAGCCTTCCCCCGTCGGCACAGCCTCTCCACGAACCTCGGTCAGGACGGGATTGAGCACATAGCCGATGTCGCCGTCGATGTTGTAGCTGAAGGCGCGGAGCGCGACACCGATCTGCGGAGCGGCGACGCCGGCGCGCCCCGGCAGCTCGACGGTGTCGATCAGGTCGGCGACGAGCGCTCGAACGCCGTCGTCGACGGCGTCGATCGGTGCGCAGACCGTACGAAGCACGGGGTCTCCGAAGACCCGGATCTCACGCACCGCCATCAGTCGACCTTCGCTCGCAGGCCCTCGACGAGCAGCGCAGCGAGCTCGCGCGCTGCCACTCGGGTCTCCGGCTGCAGGTTGGCGAAGACGATGGTCCCGCCTCCCGCGATCTGCGCGTCGTACGGCATCCGCACGACATGCTTGGCGCGCGTGCGGAAATGAGCCTCGAGTTCGTTGAGACGCACGAGCGGAGCACCGGGAGTCGACTGGTTCAGCACCACGACGGCCTCACGCGCCTGCTCTGCGTATCCGTTGCTCTCGAGCCAGGTGAGCGTCTCCGACGCCAGGCGCGCCTCGTCGACGCTCAGCCCCGAGACGATCACGATCTGATCGGCGAGATCGAGCGTGGCCGACATCACCGAGTGCACGATGCCCGTGCCTGTGTCTGTGAGCACGAGCGAGTAATAGTGTGCGGCGACACCGGCCACATCCCGGTAGTCGCTGTCGCTGAAGGCTTCTGCGATCCGCGGGTCGGAATCCGACGCGAGCACGTCGAGGCGGGTGGCGTCCCGCGCGACGATCGCGGAGATGTCGTGATATCCCCTGACCTCGTCATGGATCCGGACGAGATCGCGCACGGACTTGTTGTGGTGCGGGCGGACCACACGCTCTGCGAGGGTGCCGCGATCGGGGTTGGCATCGACCGCGATCACGCGATCGTCACGGGCGTCGGCGAGAGCCATACCCAGCAGAGCGGTGATCGTCGTCTTGCCGACCCCGCCCTTGCGGGACAGCACCGGAACGAATCGCGCGCCGCCGACGATCGGTGCGGCGATCCTGGCGCTCAGCGCTTTGCGCTCACGGGCGCGGCGTCCGTCTCCGATGTTGATCCGACGTCCGGAGATCGTATAGAGGAAGTGGCTCCAGGCACCCTCGGGCTCTGGCTTGGTGATGCGGTGCGGGTCGAGAAGACGATCTGCGGTGAGCAGGTCGGCGCTCTCGCGAGAGGAGTCGCCGAGGGCGTCCAGACGCTTCGCGGACAGCTGCACGTCGGTGCGGCCCGATCGGGTCGCCGGGGTCGCGGCCCGTCGGGGCTTCTCAGCGTTCATGACCGAGCTCTCCTTCTTGGCGAGTGATGCTGCTGCCGACGATCTCCGTGAGCTGGGCGCGGCGTCGATATCGGCTTTCGCCCTGGCGATGAACGCCGCGGCCGCGGCGGCCTCCGCTGCGACCGCGTCACCGGGCGCTGCCGAAGCGGTGGCAGCGGAAGCGGTGGCAGCGGAAGCGGTGGCGCCGACGGCTGTCACGGGTGCCGTCCTCGGAGCACGTTCGCGGGTGCGCGCCGGCTCGGGTTCAGGTTCCGGCTCCGGCTCCGGCTCCGGCGCCGGCGCCGGCTCAGGCTCAGGCTCAGGCTCAGGCTCAGGCTCAGGCTCAGGCTCCGGATCGGGCTCCGGCTCCGGCTCCGGCTCAGGCTCAGGCTCAGGCTCCATCGCGAGGTCAGGCTCCATCGCGAGGTCGGGCTCGGAGAACGCTTCCGCCTCGGGCGCCGGCTCCGGCTCCATCGCGAGGTCAGGCTCGGAGGATGCTTCCGGCTCAGACTCGATCACGAGGTCGGGCTCGGAAGACGCTTCCGCCTCGAGGGCCGGCTCCGGCTCCATCGCGAAGTCAGGCTCGGAGGATGCTTCCGGTTCGGGCTCGGCTTCCAGACCCGGTTCGGCTTCCAGACCCGGCTCGATCTCGAAGTCGAGGTCGGCCTCAGGCTCCGCCTCGAAGTCAGGCTCCGGCTCAGACTCCGGCTCGATTTCGGGCTCGGGCTCGGGTTCGGGCTCCTGAACCGCGTCGGACTCGGGTTCGGTCGCCCCGGTCCGATCCTCGTCCGCAACAGGCTCCGGCGGCAGCTCGATGATCATCGGAGCAGCGCCGAGCGGTGCCGGTGAGATCTCTGCAGCGGCCTTCGCCGCGGCGACCGGCTCGTCGATGATCAGGTCGGCGACGACCTCGCCCTCGACGACGCCATCGTCCTCCAGGTCGTCATCGTCGTCCTTCGGGAGCACGACGCTCACCTGCGCCGTGTTGCCGAGTATGCCGATGGCCGAGGTATCCAGAGACGTAGCGTCGTCCAGCACCCCTCTGGACTCGTCGTCCGGGTTGTCTGCAACGTTCTTCGGGGTCACTGTGTCACTCCAAGCTTGTGCGGGCCTCGGGTGCGTTGCGTCGAACGCGGCCTCGCCCGCACAAGATTAGTGCGCCGGGCGGATGACGACCAAAAGATCTCCGGCTTCGACCTGCTGCGTCGCGCCGATCGCGAGTCTCTCCACCACGCCGTCGACGGGGGCGGCGATGGCCGCTTCCATCTTCATGGCTTCGATGGATGCGACCGGTTCACCGGCGCGCACCGAGTCACCGACGTCCGCTTTCAGGGTCACGACTCCCGAGAACGGCGCGGCCACCTGACCGGGCACCGATGTGTCAGCCTTCTCGATCTCGTGGACGTCGACCGCCACCGATCTGTCGCGCACGAACACGGGCCGCAGCTGACCGTTGAGGGTCGTCATGACGGTGCGCATGCCCTTGTCGTCTGCATCTCCGATGGCTTCGAGACCCACGTACAGCTGGACGCCGCGATCGATCTCGACGACGTGCTCCTGGCCTTGCACGAGACCGTAGAGGTAGTCCGCGGTGTCGAGCACCGAGAGATCACCGAACAGTTCCCGTCTCTCGGTGAACTCGCGCATGGGTGCAGGAAACAGCAGCGTGTTCAGCCGCGCACGACGGGTCGCGCTGTCGCCCGCCAACGCTGCCTCGTCGTCGGCGGAGATCTCCGTCATGCCGATGCGCACGGCACGCCCTGCCAGCACCTTCGTGCGGAAGGGCTCCGGCCATCCGCCCGGCAGATCGCCGAGCTCGCCCGCCATGAAACCGACGACGGAGTCGGGCACGTCGTACTTCTCGGGGTTCGCCTCGAAGTCAGCAGGATCGGCCTTGACCGCGGCCAGGTGCAGAGCAAGATCGCCGACCACCTTCGACGACGGCGTCACCTTCGGAACACGACCGAGGATTCGATCGGCCGCAGCGTACATGTCCTCGATCAGCTCGAAGTCGTCTGCGAGCCCGAGCGCCTTCGCCTGCTGACGGAGGTTCGACAGCTGACCGCCCGGGATCTCGTGGTGGTAGACCCGCCCGGTGGGGCCGGGAAGTCCGGACTCGAACGGAGCGTACATCCGGCGGACCGCCTCCCAATACGGCTCGAGATCCGAGACGCTGTCGAGGGAGATGCCGCTGTCACGATCCGTATGCGCGAGCGCAGCGACGAGCGATGAGAGAGAAGGCTGGCTGGTCGTGCCGGAGAGCGGAGCGGATGCCGCGTCGACCGCATCCACCCCTGCATCGCTCGCAGCGAGCAGTGTGGCGAGCTGGCCACCGGGGGTGTCGTGCGTGTGCAGGTGCACGGGCAGGTCGAAGCGCTCGCGCAGCGCCGCGACGAGCTTCGCGGCCGCCGCGGGTCGCAGCAGTCCCGCCATGTCCTTGATCGCGATGATGTGCGCCCCCGCATCGACGATCTGGGCCGCGAGGTTCAGGTAGTAGTCGAGCGTGTAGAGATCCTCGGCCGGGTTCAGAAGGTCACCGGTGTAGCAGAGCGCCACCTCGGCGACCGCGGTGCCCGTGTTGCGAACAGCCTCGATCGCCGGTCGCATCTGCTCGACGTCGTTGAGCGCATCGAAGATCCTGAAGATGTCGACGCCGCTTGCCGCCGCCTCCCGCACGAACGCCTCTGTGACGGCCGTCGGGTAGGGCGTGTAGCCCACGGTGTTGCGTCCACGCAGGAGCATCTGGATCGCGACGTTCGGAAGCGCCGCCCGCAGCTTGTCGAGACGCTCCCAGGGGTCTTCCCCGAGGAAGCGCAGTGCGACGTCGTACGTCGCCCCTCCCCAGGCCTCGACCGAGAGCAGCTCAGGCGTCAACCGGGCGATGTGCGGTGCGGCTGCGACGAGATCCTTCGTGCGCACGCGCGTCGCGAGCAGCGACTGGTGCGCATCGCGGAAGGTCGTGTCGGTGATCGCGAGAGCGCTCTGCGCGCGCAGGCTCTGGGCGAAGCCTTCCGGGCCCAGCTCGAGCAGACGCTGTCGCGAACCGGCGACCGGGGTCGAGTCGAGGTCGACGGCCGGGAGCTTGGCAGCCGGGTCCAGCGAACCCGGGTGGACCCCGTGGGGCTTGTTGACCGTGACGTCGACCAGCCAGTTCAGAATCCGAGTGCCGCGGTCCTTCGACTCGCGGCCGCGGAGGAGATCCGGGCGCTCGTCGATGAACGACGTGCTCACGTCGCCGGCGATGAACGCCTCATCCTCGAGCAGGGCCTGCAGGAACGGGATGTTGGTCGAGACGCCGCGAATGCGGAACTCCGCCAGCGCCCGCCGAGCGCGTGCCACCGCCGCCGGGTAGTCCCGCCCGCGGCAGGTCAGCTTGGCGAGCATCGAATCGAAGTGCGGGCTGATCTGCGCACCCTGATGCACGGTGCCGCCGTCGAGACGGATGCCCGCACCTCCCGGGGAGCGGTAGGTGGTGATCTTGCCCGTGTCGGGCCGGAACCCCTGAGTCGGGTCCTCCGTGGTGATGCGGCACTGCAGCGCCGCTCCGCGCACCTGCAGATTGTGCTGTTCGAGTCCGAGTTCGGCGAGGGTCTGGCCTGCGGCGATGCGCATCTGGCTCTGCACGAGATCGACGTCGGTCACCTCCTCGGTGACGGTGTGCTCGACCTGGATGCGCGGGTTCATCTCGATGAAGACGACCTCGCCGGTGCGCTCCCCCGCGGTCTCGAGCAGGAACTCGACCGTTCCCGCGTTCTCGTATCCGATGGATCGCGCGAACGCGACCGCGTACCCGTGCAGCGCGGTGCGGATGCCATCGTCGAGATTCGGGGCCGGGGCGATCTCGACGACCTTCTGATGACGTCGCTGCACCGAGCAGTCGCGTTCGAAGAGGTGGACGGTCTCGCCGGTCTTGTCCGCGAGGATCTGCACCTCGATGTGCCGGGGACGGATGACGGCCTGCTCCAGGAACATCCGCGGGTCGCCGAAGGCGCTCTCCGCTTCGCGCATCGCCTCTGCCAGTGCCGGCGCGAGCTCCGCCGCAGACTCGACCCGGCGCATGCCACGACCGCCACCACCGGCGACGGCCTTGGCGAACAGCGGGAAGCCGATGTCCGATGCCTGGGCCACGAGCGCGTCGACGTCATCGGAGGCCTCGGTCGAGCGGAGCACGGGAACCCCGGCCTCGATCGCGTGGCGCTTGGCCTCGACCTTGTTGCCTGCCATCTCGAGCACCTTCGAGGGCGGACCGATGAAGACGATGCCGTTCGCGGCAGCCTTCTCGGCCAGTTCGGGATTCTCGGACAGGAAGCCGTAGCCGGGGTAGATCGCGTCCGCTCCCGCATCCTTCGCGACGCGGATGATCTCGTCGACGTTCAGGTATGCGCGGACGGGATGACCGCGCTCGCCGATCTCGTAGGCCTCGTCCGCCTTGAGCCGGTGGACGGAGCCGCGGTCCTCATGCGGGAAGACGGCGACTGTTCTCGCCCCGACCTCGAATGCCGCACGGAAGGCACGGATCGCGATCTCGCCGCGGTTCGCCACAAGGATCTTCTGGAACATGCACACCTCTGGAAGCTCGATGCGCACTTCTAATCGGCGCGCATGGGGCGGGGCTGAGTGTGCACCCAGCCTAGGGGAAGGTAACGTGGTGTTCGTGCACGTACTCAGCGTCAGCTCTCTCAAGGGAGGCGTCGGCAAGACGACAGTGACCCTCGGCCTGGCCTCAGCGGCCTTCGCCCGTGGTGTCCGAACGCTCGTCGTCGACCTCGACCCTCAGTCCGATGTGTCCACCGGAATGGACATCCAGGTGGCCGGTCGGCTCAACATCGCCGATGTCCTGGCCAACCCGAAGGAGAAGGTCGTCCGTCAGGCGATCACCTCCAGCGGCTGGGCGAAGGTGCACCCCGGAACCATCGACGTGCTGATCGGCAGCCCGTCAGCGATCAACTTCGACGGACCGCACCCGAGCGTGCGTGACGTGTGGAAGCTCGAAGAGGCGCTGGCCTCCGTCGAAGCCGACTACGACCTGGTCCTCGTCGACTGCGCCCCGTCGCTGAACGCCCTCACCCGCACGGCCTGGGCGGCGAGCGACCGCGTGATGGTCGTCACCGAGCCCGGCCTCTTCTCCGTCGCCGCGGCCGATCGCGCGCTGCGCGCGATCGAGGAGATCCGTCGGGGCCTCTCCCCTCGTCTCCAGCCGCTGGGCATCGTCGTCAACCGCGTGCGGCCCCAGTCGATCGAGCACCAGTTCCGCATCAAGGAACTGCGCGACATGTTCGGCCCCCTCGTGCTCTCCCCGCAGCTTCCGGAGCGCACGTCGCTGCAGCAGGCCCAGGGCGCGGCCAAGCCGCTGCACATCTGGCCCGGCGACTCGGCTCAGGAACTCGCTGCCGACTTCGACCAGCTGCTCGATCGGATCATCCGCACCGGGCGCATCCAGGTCGCGGATTCCGGCCCGCAGGCCTGATCCACCGCAGACAGCAGAACGGCCATCCTCTCGCGAGGGTGGCCGTTTCTTCGTGTGGGGCGCGGCTCGGAGCCGCGGATGCTCAGGCGGAGCGCTTGGTGCGACGCGCCGACAGCTCGTCGACCGGGTCGGGTGATGTCGCGTCGAATTCGACGAGGGTCGACTCGACCTCGCGAAGCACCTTGCCCACGGCGATGCCGAACACGCCCTGACCGCGGCTGACCAGGTCGATGACCTCGTCGTTCGACGTGCAGAGGTAGACGGACGCGCCGTCGCTCATGAGGGTCGTGCCCGCGAGATCGCGGATGCCCGCGCGGCGGAGCTCGTCGACCGCGGTACGGATCTGCTGCAGGGAGATACCGGTGTCGAGCAGGCTCTTCACCAGCTTGAGCACGAGGATGTCGCGGAAGCCGTAGAGGCGCTGCGAGCCTGACCCGCTGGCGCCTCGCACCGTGGGCTCTACGAGCTCGGTGCGTGCCCAATAGTCCAGCTGACGGTAGGTGATACCTGCTGCACGCGCCGCCACCGCACCGCGGTAGCCGACCTCGTCGTCCATGGCCGGCAGGCCGTCGGTGAAGAGGAGTTCCGGCACGAACCGCGGGTCGCCTGCACGCTCATCCGCATTCATTTGAAATCCTCCCTGGAGCTGTTACCTCCACGCTAGAGCAGCCCTCCGGCACCGGCAATGACATCCGTGGGACACCGAAGGTGTGTCGCAATCAGTTCGTTACGAAAGCAACCTGGTGAGCGCGTCCTTGACGAAGAGCGAGCGCACTTCGTCGATCTTCGCGGCGAGGTTGGGCGCCATGTCGCTCGCCTTCGCCCGCGATGCGGCGTCCGTGCGACGGAGCAGAGACGACATGGCGGACTCGATCAGCGCGACCTCGCGCTCGGCGCCCTGACGCAGCGACCGCAGGTGGCGCGGCTCGATGCCATGGCGGTCGAGCGCGACCAGACCGCGCAGCAGCGTGACGGTCGACTCGGGGTAGCTCTCCTGCGCCACGATGACACCGGTGCTGATCGCATCGTTGAGGAGCTGCGGGCCGGCACCGGCTGCCGACAGGAGCTCGCTGCGGCGGTAGCGACGAGGCGTCGGCGTGATCGACGGCGGCGGAGCGAGGGCGGCTGAATCGCCGTTCGCCTCAGCGTCGTCGAGCTGCTCTCGGATGATGCTGAGAGGGAGGTAGTGGTCACGCTGCAGCGTGAGGCCGAGGCGCAGTCGCTCTATATCGGCCTGCGAGAACTTGCGGTAGCCCGACTCCGTGCGCGACGGGCTGACGATCCCCTGCACCTCCAGGAAGCGGAGCTTGCTGGAGGTGAGCTCCGGAAACTCTGGTGTGAGCCGAGCAAGCACCTGACCGATGCTCAGAAGGCCCGCGGACGCAGAGCGTTCGCGGGCGGGAGAAGCCGCCATCAGTCGATCGCCGCGACGCGATCGACGGGAGAGGCGAAGAAGTTCAATCGGAACTTGCCGACACGAAGCTCGGTGCCGTCGACCAGAGCGCTGCGATCGACACGCTCGCCGTTGACGTAGGTTCCGTTGAGCGAGCGCTGGTCGATGATCTCGAACGTCGAGCCGTTGCGAGTCACCTCTGCATGGCGGCGCGAGACGGTCACGTCATCGAAGAAGATGTCGGCTTCGGGGTGGCGACCGATGGTCGTCACATCGGTGTCGAGCAGGTAGCGGGCCCCCGCGAGAGCTCCGGAGCGCACCAGAAGCAGTGCGGAACCGGAGGGAAGCGCTGCGATGGCGCCCTGCTCCACGTCGGTGAGCTCCACGCCGAAAGGCACGAAGGAGAGGTCCGAGTCGTGCCCGAACGTCTGCGTCACGTCGTGCCTCTGCTCGCCGGGACGGTGGATCGCAGCGTCTCCGCCCGATCGATTCTGGCTGTCTGTCACTATGCCCTCCTAGTCCTCCAGACTAACTGATCCGATGCCGCTCGCGGGAGCTCGCTTCACACTCAGGCATCGCATACGGACACTTCATAGGCTGAGGATGTGAAAACCACAGCCCGCCGCCTCCCTGCAGCTCCGGTCGCACTCGCCGCCGCCCTTCTGACCGCGTTCCTCGTGCTGTTCGCGCCTCTCTCCGCCTCGGCCCACGACAGTCTGCTCGCGTCATCCCCCGAGGCCGACAGCACGGTCGACACGCTCCCCGCCGAGTTGACGCTCACCTTCAGCGCGAAGCTCATCGACGAGACCGGCGCGACCGAGGTGGTCGTGACGGACCCCTCCGGCAACTCGGTCACCGAGGGCGATGCCACCGTCGAGGGTGCGATCGTGACGCAGCAGCTCGCCACGGAGGCCCCTGCGGGGGTCTATAGCGTGACCTGGAAGGTCGTCTCGAGCGACGGCCACCCGACCTCCAATAAGTTCGACTTCGCGGTCGCGAACAGCACCGAGACCGCCCCGACCGCCCAGCCGAGCGCCGAGCCCACGGAGACGGCTACGGCCGCTCCCGCTCCGGTCGCGACCGCGGGCCCCGGCACCGGCACCGACCTCACTCCCGCCCCCGAGAGCGACGACTCATCCGCCCCCACGACGCTGATCTGGGTGCTCGCGATCGTCGGAGTGCTCGTGATCCTCGGCATCGTCGTCTGGCTCGTGGTCCGCGGGCGCCGCGACCCGGCTTCGACCGATTCCGACCTTCCCTCGGAGCGATAGGCTTAAGGCATGCCACATTACGATGTCGTCATCCTCGGTGCAGGTCCTGGCGGATACGTCGCTGCGGTTCGCAGCGCTCAGCTCGGTCTGTCCACCGCCATCATCGAAGAGAAGTACTGGGGTGGTGTCTGCCTCAACGTGGGCTGCATCCCCTCCAAGGCTCTCCTGAAGAACGCGGAGCTCGCGCACACGCTCAACCACAAGGCCGACTTCTTCGGCATCTCGGGTGAGTTCACGATCGACTACGGCAAGGCGTTCGACCGCAGCCGTGTCGTCGCCGACGGCCGCGTCAAGGGCATCCACTTCCTGATGAAGAAGAACAAGGTGACCGAGTACGACGGTCGCGGCACCTTCACCGGCCCGAAGGCGATCTCGGTCGCCAAGGCCGACGGCTCGACCGAAGAGGTCACCTTCGACAACGCGATCATCGCGACCGGCTCGAAGGTTCGTCTGCTCCCGGGCGTCCAGCTCAGCGACAACGTCGTGACCTACGAGGAGCAGATCCTCAGCCGCGAGCTCCCGAAGTCGATCGTCATCGTCGGAGCCGGCGCCATCGGCATGGAATTCGCGTACGTGATGACCAACTACGGCGTCAAGGTCACGATCATCGAGTTCCTCGACCGCGCGCTTCCCAACGAGGACGCCGATGTGTCGAAAGAGATCGCGAAGCAGTACAAGAACTACGGCGTCGACATCCTCACCTCCACCAAGGTCGAGTCCGTCGTCGACAACGGCTCGTCCGTCACCGTGTCGTACACCGGCAAGGACGGCCAGCAGAGCTCGATCGAAGCCGACAAGGTGCTCATGTCGGTCGGCTTCGCCCCCAACATCGAGGGCTTCGGTCTCGAGGCCACCGGCGTCAAGCTCACCGAGCGCGGCGCGATCGACATCGACGACCACATGCGCACGAATGTCGAGGGCATCTACGCGATCGGCGACGTCACCGCCAAGCTGCAGCTCGCCCACGTGGCCGAGGCACAGGGTGTCGTCGCGGCCGAGACCATCGGCGGCGCGGAGACCCAGACGCTCGGCGACTACCGCATGATGCCCCGCGCGACGTTCTGCTCGCCGCAGGTCGCCTCGTTCGGCCTCACCGAGCAGCAGGCCAAGGACGAAGGGCGCGAGATCAAGGTCGCGACGTTCCCGTTCATGGCGAACGGCAAGGCGCACGGACTCGGCGAGCCCGTCGGCTTCGTGAAGCTCATCGCCGACGCCGAGCACCTCGAGCTCATCGGCGCCCACATGATCGGCCCCGACGTCTCCGAGCTCCTGCCCGAGCTGACGCTGGCCCAGAAGTGGGACCTCACGGCTCTCGAGCTGGCCCGCAATGTGCACACCCACCCGACGCTGTCGGAGGCGCTGCAGGAGGGCTTCCACGGCCTCGCGGGTCACATGATCAACTTCTGATCCGAAGATCAGATCGTCGAAGGCCCGGCACGCTCACGCGTGTCGGGCCTTCGTGCGTCTATGACGCCGCTTCGGCCTTCCAGCTCAACTCCAGCCGTGAGGGGAGGCCGAAGCGCACAGCCCACCCTGAGGGCACGAGAGAGGCGAGCTCTCTCCGCGCGTACGAGCGGCGGATGCTGATAAGGCCGTCCTCCCGGATGAACGAGCCGCGGAAGAGCGTTCCCGAGAGGACCCAGGTCGCGGCGTCGTACAGGGCATAGGCGAATCGGGTGCGGGCGATGTCCCGGTGCACCACGACGCCACCGCCGCCGCCGACGAGCGCCTCGGAGTCGCGCAGCAGGCCGTCGAGCTCTGTCGCGGTGAGGTGGTGCAGCACGTGATTCGAGAAGACCACGTCGTACTGCTCTCCCTCCGCCACGAGGTCTGCGGCGAAGGCGCAGCGATATCGGATGCCGGCTCCGTGGTCGTTATCGGCAGCCCAGCGAATCGCCCGCTCGTCGGCGTCGAGTGCCGTGATCTCGGCTTCGAGACCTGCTCGCCGCAACCGCGCCGCGATCATCCGGCACACGTCTCCGCCGCCCGCGCCGATGTCCAGGATGCGGATGGGACCGCGGCGGGCGCGCGGCCGGATCTCGCGACGATAGAGCAGCCCCGGCCGTGAGACGAGCGCGTTCACGAGCCGGAAGCGTCTGTAGGTCTGTTCCAGCATCCCGATGTCCGCATCCGGATCGTCCATGAGCTCGCGCACCTCGGTGGCGCGCATCGAGAGGTCGTGTCTCACGAGACGCCGGTGGTGACCGTCATCAATGCGCTCTCGGCCGTCAGCCCCGGTCCGAAGGCCATCGCCGCGACCCGCGACCCGTCGGCGGCGCCGTCATCGAGGATCCGCTTGATCACGAAGAGCACCGTCGCACTCGACATGTTGCCGTTCTCGCGCAGCGTCTCCCGAGCCGGGTGCAGCTGCGCGTCGCTCAGCTGCAGTCGCTCCTGCACGCGGTCGAGGATGCTGCGTCCGCCGGGGTGGATCGCCCAGTGCTCCACGCGCTCCCCCACCCTCCCCTCGTCGAACGCGGCCGCGAGCTCGCCCTCGCGGGCGTAGAGCGGACGGATGGCGCCGATGATGGTCTCGCCGATGATCTGCGGCACCTTGGTCGACAGGATCATCTCGAAGCCGTGGTCGCCGATCGTCCAGGCCATGTCCTTCTCGCCCTCGGCGGCGATGGCCGTGTGGAAGCCGTCGAGGCGGACGGCAGGAACCGGTGTCGGGAGATCGCGCGCTGTGACGATGCCGGCGGCCGCGCCGTCCGCGAAGAGGGAGTTGGCCACGATGAGATCCGGGTCCTCCGACGAGCGAAGGTGCACGGTGCACAGCTCGACGCTGACCACGAGCACCACGGCATCGGGATCGGCCGCGCAGAACTGGCTCGCCGCTCGGAGCGCAGGCAGCGAGGCGTAGCAGCCCATGAATCCGAGGTGATAGCGCTGCACGCTGTCTGAGAGACCCAGCCCCCGCACGATCTCGTACTCCGGGCCCGGCGCATGGAAGCCCGTGCACGATGCGGTGATGACGTGCGTGACGTCGGCGGCGACGATGTCGGGGTCTGCGTCCAGCGCGCTGCGAGCCACCTCGACGAAGAGACGAGACGCCTCGCGTATGTAGACGTCGTTGCGTGCGGCCGTTCCCGGAGACTGCAGAAGGCCGGACTCCCGATCGAAGAAGAGCGTCGCGTCGGTGCTCGCCGTGGAGGAGAGCTCTTCGATGACCGTGTGACGGGTGTCGATGCCCGATCCGTTGAAGGATGCTCCGATGATCCTCTGCGCGAGGCGCCCGACGTCGGGCTGCGAGGCGAAGATGTCGCGCACCTCGTGCTGCTCGATGACGGTGTCTGGAACGATCGTCCGCAGCGAGCGGAGTACGGCGGAGCGGGTCATGTCTGCCACTCAAGCATGGCCCCGCTCACACGCGGAAGGGGCTTGCGCCGTGAGTCAGAAACCCAGAGCACGGGCGAGCTTGGAGCCGGATGACGCATCGCGACCCCCGACGGCGAAGATCACCCTCTCGACGGCCTCGAACAGGGCCGCTCTCCCCGCCGGGTCGGCGGGCGCAGCGGGGCCGAGCTCGAATTCCCACTCGCGCCATTCACGCTGCACGTCGTGTCGGAGGTCGGTCGCGCGAACGTGATCGTCGACGAACTCGGCGACCACTCCGGCGGTTCCGGTGAGCAGATAGGCCGTTCGGGTGTTCTCGATCCGGGCGAGGGGCGTCAGCGGGCCCGTCGCCCATCGAGAGATGGTCTCGGTCACCGCCTCGGGGATCCTGTCGTCGTCACCCAGCGGCCAGCCGATCTCCAGACGGCCGTCGCCCTCACGCGGTCCCTTGATATGCCAACCGGCATCGGGTCCGCCGGTGCGACGACGAAGAGCCACCCCTGAGCGGGAGAGTCCGGCATCCGCAGTGTCGAAGTAGCGTGCGTCGAGTTCGCGCACCTCGCCCGACGACACGGCATCCACTCCCGGAACCCCCACCCACTCCGGAAGAGGGGTGGCGTCGTCGACGTCGTACTTGCGCTCGACCTCGACGACCCTGGAGGGTTCGAGGCCGGACTGCGGAGCGGTGTGGTGCTCAGTCATCCGACGGGCTGATGTCCTCGAGGGATTCGTCGTACCAGTAGTCGATCTCGGTGGGACCGTCGGTGTCGCCGGTGTTCTGCGCGTCACCGCGCCGGTTGTACACCACCTGGGTCTCGCTGTAGGGGACGATCAGCTTGTCGTCCGCATCGCCGAGAGGAATGATCTGCCCGTCGAGCGGGCCGCCGTGAAGTCGTGCAAGTGCCATGTGCTCACCCTAGCGCCGACACGCTGCAAGACGCCTCACTGCACGAGGATGCCGAGGATCGCGCCGAGGATCATCCACGGCCCGAAGGCGATGCGCGTCGAGCCGTCCGCCCTGCGGAGCATCATCAGCGACACGGAGAACAGAGCACCGAGGACGAAGGCGGATGCTGCTCCCACGGCGAGCGCCTGCCAGCTGTGCCAACCGAGGATCAGGCCGATGACGGCGGCGAGCTTGACGTCTCCTCCGCCCATTCCCTCACGGCTGAGCAGACGGAGCGCCGCATAGAAGCCGCCGAGGATCAGCATGCCGAATGCCGCTCTGACCATCGCCGCGCTCTCACCGGAGGTGATGGCGTCGGCGACCCCGAGGAGGATGAGCGCCGCGAGGGTGGGGAGCACGATCCGGTTCGGCAGTCGATGTGTGCGGATGTCGATGGTGACGAGTATGCAGGCGACCACGAACAGCATCAGATGGACCGTCACGACGGCCACGGTGCGGAGATCCATGCCGGAAGGCTAGGAGAAGGCGGATGCCGGCGAGGTCGGCGTGTGGATAACCTCCCCGTCGATGTCGGAGGTTCGAACTATCGTCATCTACTCCAGTTGCTTTATTAGTACATATCTTCGAGGATGGATTCATGGGGATCGGGCTCGATGCGGTGACCGCGCTCTCTCCGGCTGGCGACTCCCGCGCCGGAGAGGTTCTTCGGCTGCGCCGGGAGATCAGCCGCATGCAGCGCAGACGCAGCGAGCATCCGCTGCTCCCCCTCGAACCCGCCTTCTCCTCCCTGCTCCCTGAAGAAGGACTGCAGACGGGGACGACATACACCGTCTCCCCCTCGCCCAGTCTCGTCCTCGCGCTGCTCGCGGCGGCGTCGCGCAAGGGCCACTGGTGTGCGGTGGTGGGCATGCCCACGCTGGGCGTGGAAGCCGCAGCGGCGTTCGGAATCGAGCTGCCTCGACTGATCCTCGTCCCCGAGCCCGGAGACCGCTGGCTCGCCGTGACCTCTGCGCTCGCCGAGGTGGTTCCGCTGATCGCCGTGCAGCCGGGAGGCAGAGCACGCGATGCCGATGTGTCACGACTGAGCGCACGCCTGCGAGACCGCGGGAGCACCCTGCTCATCACCGAGTCGACAGCGTCCGGCGCCTGGCCGCAGAGCGAGGGCTCCATCCGACTGCACGACCAGCACTGGCTCGGTGTCGGTGAGGGGTGGGGGCTGATCGAAGGTTCCACGGCGACGGTGTCAGCCCGGACGCGGCACAGTCCGCTGTCGTCGAGCGTGCGCGTACGCCTTCCCGGCGCCCACGGCGCGGTCGAAGAGCTGCCCGCCGAGCACACCGCCGTCGAGACCATGGCCGAGATGACGACGCTGCCCGGCTTGCGCGGTCACGAGGCCACTCCGCTCGAATACCCGCGTCTGGCGGTGGCCGGATGACCGCTGCTCCGCTGCGGGTCCTCGTCCTGTGGCTTCCCGATTGGCCGTTGCGCGCCGCCCTGGGCGGGCCACCGCCTCATCCGCCGACGGCGCTGGTGCATGCGAACACCGTCGTCGCATGCACCGCTTCGGCGAGGGAGCACGGTGTGCGCGCCGGCCAGCGCCGCCGCGTCGCGCAGGGGCACATCTCTTCGCTGCGCGTGCTGCCGCACGACACCGACCGCGACGAGAGGGCCTTCCTTCCGGTGCTGCAGCTCATCGAGAAGCACGCCCCCGGCGCCGCGCTGCTGCGTCCAGGACTCGCGGCGGTGCGGGCACGGGGCATCTCCCGCTACCACGACGGCGAGGCCGAAGCAGGGCGGGCCCTCATCGATGTCCTCACCGAGGCGGGCTTCCCCGAGGTGCGCGTCGGCATCGCCGACGGCCCGTTCACGGCAGAGCTCGCCGCCAGAGGAAGCGCCCCGTGCACCGTCGTTCCTGCAGGTCTCGCGAAGGACTTCCTCGCCCCGCTCCCCGTGGGTGTGCTGCGAGACGAACAGCTCACCGGTCTGCTCATCCGGCTCGGCGTGCGCACGCTCGGCGACTTCGCCGCCCTCGATGAGATCGAGGTGCGCGATCGCTTCGGCGAGCGCGGCGCCCGCCTGCACTCCCTCGCCGCCGGTGCCGATTCCCGCGCCGTGGTGGCACGACCGCCCGACCCCGAACTCGTGCGCTCCGTCGAGTTCGAACCGCCGCTCGCCGGAGCCGATCAGGTGGCCTTCGCGGTGCGGCAGACGGCCGATGCGGTCATGCTCGCTCTCGGAGAAGCCTCGGTGGTGTGCACAGAGATCCGCATCGACCTGATCGACGACGACGGCAAGGTGTTCTCCCGTCCCTGGCTGCATCCGACCTGCTTCGATGCCGCTGACCTCGTCGACCGGGTGCGCTGGCAGCTCGAGGCGCTGGGGGCGGAGTCAGCGAAAGAGCCGATCGATGAGGCTCGCGCGTTCGGCGGGATCGCCCTGGTGCGGATCGCCCCCGTGGCGGTCGATGATGCCGCCCATCACCAGCCCGGACTCTTCGGGTCCGGCACGGATGAGCGCCTGCACCACGCCATCTCCCGCGTGCAGACGATGCTCGGCCACGAGGGCGTCGTCACCGCCGCTCTCTCCGGCGGACGCTGGCTCGCCGATCGACAGGTGCTCACTCCGTGGGGAGAACGCCCCGTCGCCCCCAGAGACCCCGGGCACCCCTGGCCGGGAAGCCTTCCCGATCCTCTTCCCGCCGAGGTGTTCCGTCCCCCTCGTCCCATCGGAGTGCTCGCACCCGACGGTGAGACCGTCCTCGTCGACGACCGGGGTTCGCTCTCGGCGGCACCCGCTCGCATCGACGGCGACGATGTGCAGGCCTGGGCTGGCCCGTGGCCGATCCATGAACGCCGATGGGAGGCCTCCGGCGGCAAGAAGGGGCATCGCCTGCAGATCATCGATGACCATGATCGGGCCTGGCTCGTCTTCTGCACGGGAGATCGCTGGTGGGCCGAGGGGAGGTACCGCTGATGGGCTGGCACAACCCTCCCCTGTCCTGGAACGAACTGGAGCGCACTCTCAGCGGCGAGGAATCGCCCTATCCGACCGGAGGCATGCCACCCGGCCGTCGCCCCGACCCGGGCCCCGTCAGCACCAAGCGCAAGCGAAATCCCCCGACCTCCGTGCACCGACCTGAGGATGCGGTCCCCTATGCCGAGCTGCACGCGCATTCGTCGTACTCGTTCCTCGACGGCGCCTCCTCACCGGAAGACCTGCTCGCCGAGGCCGAGCGTCTGGGGCTCACCGCGCTGGCACTCACCGACCACGACGGTTTCTACGGAGCGGCCCGCTTCGCCGAGGTCGCAGAGCTGATGGATGTGAGCGTCCAGACGGTCTACGGTGCCGAGCTCTCGCTCGGTCTCGACGCCCCGCAGCGGGGTACCCCCGATCCGGTCGGCGACCATCTTCTGGTGCTCGCCGACGGCCTGGAGGGCTATCACCGTCTCTCCGGCGCCATGACGGCTGCTCACTTGCGCGGCGGAGAGAAGGGCCGCCCCGTGTACGACCTCGATGAGCTGGCGGCCACCGCCGACGGGCACTGGACGATCCTCACCGGATGCCGCAAGGGCGGCGTCCGCCGTGGGCTCGAAGCCGGAGACGCGCAGACGCCGCTGCGCCGTCTGGTCGATCTGTTCGGCCAGGATCACGTCGCCGTCGAGCTCTTCGACCACGGCGACCCGCAGGACACACGTCGCAACGACGCTCTCGCCGATCTCGCCCGGCGGATGCGGTTGCCTGTGGTGGCGACGAACAACGTGCACTACGCCGCCCCCGAACGCGCATCACTCGCCGAGGCGGTCGCCGCTGTGCGTGCCGTGCGCAGCATGGACGAGCTCGACGGCTGGCTTCCGACCCACGGAGGAGCACATCTGCGCAGCGGTGCGGAGATGTCCGCGCGCTTCCGGCGCCACCCCGGCGCGATCTCCTACGGGCTCGAGCTCGCCGCCGCGTCGGCCTTCTCCCTCCGCCGAGCACGACCGGCCCTGCCGAAGCAGGAAGTGCCAGACGGTCATACCCCCATGAGCTGGCTGCGTCACCTGGTATGGGAGGCCGTGCCGACGAAGTACCCGCACCTCGATGACGACGGTCGCCGCAGGATCGGGCGCGAGCTCGACGTGATCGAGGAGAAGGACTTCCCCGGCTACTTCCTCATCGTGCACGGCATCGTCGCAGAGGCACGCCGTCGCGGCATCCTGTGTCAGGGACGTGGTTCTGCCGCGGCGAGCGCCGTCTGCTATCTCCTCGGCATCACCGCCGTCGACCCGATCCTCTACCGACTGCCCTTCGAGCGGTTCCTTGCGACGACCCGTCAGGAAGAACCGGACATCGATGTGGATTTCGACTCCGATCGCCGGGAGGAGATCATCCAGTGGGTGTACCGCGAGTACGGAAGAGAGCGTGCGGCACAGGTGGCGAACGTCATCCAGTACCGTCCGAAGAACGCCGTGCGCGACATGGCGAGGGCTCTGGGATTCTCCCCGGGGCAGCAGGACGCCTGGTCCAGGCAGGTCGACGGGTGGAGCGCCGGGCTCGAGGTCGCAGACGAGCACGACATTCCCGCGAATGTGCTCGACTACGCGGGTGAGCTCCTGAAGGCTCCCCGACACCTCGGCATCCACTCCGGTGGCATGGTGCTCACTGCACGCCCCGTCGGCGAGGTCGTCCCCGTCGAGCATGCTCGCATGGAGAACCGCACCGTGATCCAGTGGGACAAAGACGATGCCGCCTGGATGGGGTTGGTGAAGTTCGACCTCCTCGGACTGGGGATGCTGGCAGCGCTCCAGCACTGCTTCGATCTCATCGACGACGCCACGGGTGAGCGGTGGACGCTCGAGACGCTTCCGAAAGAAGAGCCGGCCGTCTACGACATGCTCTGCCGCGCTGATTCGATCGGGGTGTTCCAGGTCGAATCCCGCGCACAGATCGGCCTGCTCCCCCGCCTGCAGCCGCGCGCCTTCTACGACCTCGCCATCCAGATCGCGCTCATCCGCCCCGGGCCCATCCAGGGCGGCGCCGTGCATCCGTTCGTCCGCCGCAAGATGGCCAAGGATGCGCTCGACGAAGAGAACCGCGCCAGAGCCGCTCGCGGAGAAGAGCCTGTGGTGCTCGACATCCCGTATCCGCATGATGACCTCAAGCCGATCCTCGAGCGGACGCTGGGCATCCCGATCTTCCAGGAGCAGCTGATCCAGATGGCGACGGCCATCGGCGACTGCACCGCCGACGAGGCCGATCTGCTCAGACGCGCGATGGGATCCAAGCGCGGGCTCGAGAAGATCGAGAAGGTGCGCGACAAGCTCTACGCGGGAATGACCCGGCGCGGACTCTCCGCCGAGCAGTCGGATCGCATCTACGCGCAGATCCAGGCGTTCTCGAACTTCGGATTCGCAGAGTCGCATTCGTTGTCCTTCGCACTCCTCGTCTATGCGAGCTCCTGGCTCAAGCTGCACTATCCTGCGGCGTTCCTCGCCGGACTGCTCCGGTCGCAGCCGATGGGCTTCTACTCCGCCTCGACGCTCACCGCAGACGCGCGTCGGCATGGCGTGGAGGTGCGTCGACCCGATCTGCACGCCTCAGGCGTCACCGAGACTCTCGAGCCCCTCGAGGGCGCACCGCTGCGGATGCCGACGGGGCTGGACGCCTGCGGCGATCCTCTGCAGCCTCGAGTGCCACGCTTCGACCGGTCGAAGCCCGACGAGTCGGCGGCGCACCGCCGGGATGGCGCCTATGCGGTGCGCATGGGGCTCAGCGGTGTGCGCGGCATCGGCACACCGCTGGCAGAGAGGATCGTCGCCGAGCGCGAGGCCGCCGGTCCGTTCCGCGATCTGAACGATCTGGTGAGGCGCACCGATGCCACCGCCGCGCAGCTCGAGTCCCTGGCGACCGCCGGCGCGTTCGAGTGCCTCGGGCTGCAGCGCAGAGAGGCGATCTGGCTGTCGGGGGCAGCCGCTGAGGATCGTTCGCGATTCCTTCCCGGCACGACGATCGCCGTGCAGCCCCCGCTGTTCAGCGATCAGTCCAGCTATGAACGGCTCTCCGCAGATCTCTGGGCGACAGGTGTCTCGACCGACGACCATCCGATGGCGCACTTCCGCGGACTTCTGCGCGAGCGAGGCGTGCTCACCTCTGCCGACCTCCAGAGCCATGAGACGGGCAGACGCATCGAGGTCGCCGGCCTCGTGACCCACCGTCAGCGCCCGGCGACCGCAGCGGGTGTCACGTTCCTCAATCTCGAAGACGAGACCGGCCTCGTCAACGTCATCTGCTCGACCGGGGTGTGGGGTCGGTACCACCGGGTGGCGCGGGATTCTCCTGCTCTGATCATCCGCGGCATTCTCGAGCGCTCAGCAGAGGGCGTCGTGAACGTTCTCGCCGACGCATTCGAAGACCTCCGCACCGGAGTGACGCATCGATCGAGGGACTTCCGCTGAACGGTTCACCAGAAGCGTTCGGGCTCCGGCTCAGGCACGCGGTCGCCACCGCCCCAGCGGTCCGCTTCGGCCTTCGCGGCGTCGACCGCCGCATCCGCGCCGTGCAGGGCGGCCGTAGCGCTCGTCGCTCCCGATCCGCTCCCCTCGGCATCGACGGTGAGAGTCGTCAGCGACGAGTGGCCGCCGATCGTCACCGTGCAGTCGATGACACGACCCAGCCACCGGAGGAGCTCGCCCCGGGGCTCTTCGACGCGGCGATATCGGATGCCGGTGTCGAGGTCGCTGACAGACAGGACCACGGACTCACCGGTCAGCTCGTCGATGCGCTCCGTCACCTCGACTCGGTGCCCGTGGGCGACGGCGAGGTGCGCGTTCAGCACGAGCTTTCTGTCCATGAAACCACTCTATGAGTGGACGTTCTCACGGCAAGCCCCAGTCCTGGAAGAAACATTCGTAGATTTCTTTGTCCCCCAAATGGCGGACACGACGATTAAGCGATATTCTGCTGCAAGTAGCGGGGGCTACCGGCTGAACATCTGGGGATATATCAGTCGAGAGAGCAGCGAAAATCTTCGCCGCCTCCCCTACCGTCCGGGACGGACGGTGAGCCCTCTCGAGTGATCCAAATGGGGTTGGATGACTCGAGGGGGCAACCACTCCGAACTCACCTGTCCAGGCGAGACTCACCTGTCGAGGCGAGCCCGAAGCGAGTCGACCAACAGTCCGACACCGAGCTCGAACGTCCGATCCGCTCGCGCGGTGCCGCGCTCCGCACCCTCGAGCACGCGACCGAGTGTGCGAGTTGCCTCCCCCGGCTCCCAGACCTCGTCCGGCGATGCCAGGTCGAGGCCGAAGCCGATCGCGAAGGCATCGATGATCGCGATCACCGTGAGCACCTCGTCTTCGGGAAAGCCGCCGTCGACGAGAACGGTCGCCAGGTCGTCATACGCGGTGATGACCGCCGGATGAGTGATGGTCTTTCCGATGAGGAGCGGCACGAGCTGCGGGTGATCGGCATACATCTGGCGTTGCTGTCGCAGAAGCTCGACGAGGAAGTCGTCCCACGCGCTCTCCCCCGGCCTGACCCGGTAGTCCTCGACCAACCGGCCGCGCATCAGCTCGATGATGCCGTCCATGCCGTCCACGTGGTTGTAGAGCGAAGACGGCCTGACTCCGAGCCTGCGGGCGATCGCGTTCACCCCGAACGGCTCTCCGGCTCTCGACAGCTCGAGGCCTGCCGCCCCGATGATCTCGGGTGAGAGCAATGGGCTCGAGGGTCGGGGCATCGCACGCTCACTCTCTGTCGGCGGGCCCGTCGAGAAATCTCTTCCCTCCGGCATCCCTCCTGTGCATAATAGTGAACACCATTCGTTGACGAACACCATTCGTTTTGGAATCCGCGCCCCACCCGACGCGCATCGGCAGGACTTTCGCGCACATCGCCGTGCCCTCTCAGTGGGAGAACCATGACCGCCATCGACCTCAGCACCCGGGTTCCGCTCCGGCTGCCGACCGCCACAGCCACCTTCGCGATCGGAATCGCGGGCTATCTGGGCGTCAACCTGTCGCCCTACATGATCACCGCGGCACAGACGGGCCTCGACATCGACGTGCTCGCCGCGAGCTGGCTCGTCACCGCGACCCTGCTGCTCACCGCGGTCACGGGACTCGCGATCGCCCCGCTCTGCGCCGGCGGTCACAGGCGCATGGTGGCCCGCACCGGACTCGCCATCGCGGCCCTGGGTTTCACCACCGCAGCGCTGGTGCCTGCGCTCATCCTTCCCGCTCTGCTGGTCGGCGGGGCGGGAGCCGGCGGTGCCGTCGCCGCATCCGGAGCCGCGCTCGCCGCCTTCCGGAATCCCGACAGGGTCGCGGGCTTCAACGGTCTCGCGAACCGTGGCGTCATCACGATCGTGCTGGCGGTGATCCCTCTCATCGGGCTCGCGCCGATCGATGTCTTCGGCGCTCTCGCGCTGTTCAGCATCCTGGGGCTGCTCGTCTCGGCGTGGTTGCCTGCGGCCCCCGTGATCGATCCTCAGGCCGGGGCCGCTGTCGCCGAGGCGATGCCGATCGACGTGCCGCCCACAGGCGCGGTGCGCCTCTCTCCCGCACGCTCGCGAACCGTCACGATCGCCGGATTCAGCCTTCTCGTCGTGTTCGCGCTGTGGGCGGTGAGCGAGGACTCGCTCTGGGCCATGGCCGGCATCATGGGCGCGGAGCAGACGGGTCTGACACCCGAGGGGCTGGGCCTCGCGCTCAGCGGCGCGACGGCGGGCGGTCTCATCGGGTCTGTGCTGCTGATGATCGTCGGATCCCGGCTGGGCCGAGCAGTGCCCCTCGCCGTGCTGCTGCTGGCCGGAGGAGTGCTGAAGATCGTCGAGGGGTTCACCTCTGATCCGACCGCGTTCATCGTGGTGTTCATCGCCTGGAACACCGTCTACGCGATCGCCTTCATGTACTTCGTGTCGACCTCGGCGGCTCTCGATGCCGACGGCCGCTGGTCTGGACCCCTGCTCGCGGTCTACCTCGTCGGATCGGCACTGACCCCCGTGATCGGCGCT
Organism: Microbacterium sp. MEJ108Y; assembly: GCF_000834175.1. Lineage (NCBI taxonomy): Bacteria > Bacillati > Actinomycetota > Actinomycetes > Micrococcales > Microbacteriaceae > Microbacterium > Microbacterium sp. MEJ108Y. The sequence continues at coordinate 75,344 of NZ_JXQX01000010.1, forward strand.
GCGCTCGTCGGCATGCTCGGGTTCCAAGGTTTCGCCGGGGCGCTGGGCATCGCGAGCTTCGTGCTCGCCGTGCCCGCAAGCGCCATCGCCCTGCTCTCGACACGCCTCGAGCGCGCAGCCACCACCGAGGAGACACTCTGATGCCCGCCACGCTCTATCGCAATGCGCGTTTCTTCACCGCCGACGACGCCGCCTGGGCCGAAGCCGTCGTCGTAGACGGCGCGGACTTCGCCTTCGTCGGAGCCGAGGCCGACGCACCGCCGACCGATGATGTGGTCGATCTCGGCGGAGGGGTCGTTCTTCCCGGATTCACCGACGCCCACACTCATCTGCTGATGATGGGCGAGGCGCTGGGCCAGATCGGGCTCACCGATGCCGGGTCTCTCGACGAGATCCAGCGCAGAGTGCAAGAGGCGCGTGAGACCTCCACCGGTGCGGTGCGTGGGCGCGGATGGCTCTTCGACGCGATCCCGGGCGGATCGCCGACGGCAGCGATGATCGACGCCGTCGTCGCCGACATCCCCGTCTATCTCGATGCCAATGATTACCACTCCTGCTGGGTCAACTCGGCGGCGCTCGAGGAGCTCGGGATCACCCGCGAGACGCCCGACCCGATCGGCGGCCGTATCGAGAGGGATGCCGACGGCGAACCGACCGGGATGCTCTACGAGACGGCCGCGCAGCAGCACGCGTGGGCGCACCGGGATGCCACGACCACCGACGAGCAGCGGGATGCAGCGGTGCAGCGCGTCGTGGAGGCGTATCTCGCGGCGGGTGTGACCGGCGCTGTCGACATGGCGTTCGACGGGCTCGCCCTCGAGGCGCTCGAACGGGCGGAGGGGCGCGACGCGCTGCCGTTGCGGATAGCCGCGCACTGGTTCGTCGCGAACACCGGCGATGACGCCCTGAACCTGGCTCAGGTCGCCGAGGCGGCCGAGCGTGCCGAGACCGCCTCGAGCGCTGTCCGGGTGATCGGCATCAAGCTCGTGCTCGACGGCACGATCGACGCGTGCACCGCCGCGATGCGCGCACCGTATGCGGATGGCTCCAACGCGGCGCCGATCTGGCCGACCGAACGCCTGTTCCCCGTCGTCGCGGCTGCGGATGCCGCGGGACTCCAGGTCGCACTGCATGCGATCGGCGATGAGGCGAGCACGCTCGCGCTGGACGCGATCGAGCACGCGATCACGATCAACGGCGATCGTCCTCGTCGGCATCGCATCGAGCATCTCGAGTACGCAGCACCCGGCACGGCCGAGCGGATGGCGCGCCTGGGTGTGACGGCGTCCATGCAGCCGGTGCACGCTGATCCGGAGATCTTCGCGAACTGGGCGGCTCAGCTCGGCGACGAGCGAGCCGAGCGGGCCTTCGCTTGGCCGGAGTATGAGGATGCCGGTGCGCTGCTCGCCTTCTCGACGGACGCTCCCACCGCGCCGCACGCGGCACTCGCGAACATGTACGTGGCCACGACACGGGCATCGGCGCTGGACCCCGATACGCCCGCGGTGCACCCGCAGTTCGCCCTTCCCCTCGGGCGCGCGATCGCTCATGCGACGCGAGACGCGGCGGAGTCGATCGGCGACGGGGCCTGGCGTGGCCGCATCGCGGTGGGCCAGGCGGCGGACTTCGTCGTGCTCGACGTCGATCCGTTCTCGGAGGGCAGCCGTTCGCTGCTCACGGCCCGCGTCCTGCGCACGGTGATCGGTGGACGCACCGCATACGAGGCCTGAGGCGCCCCAGCACGGCTTCCGCTCACTGTCCCCTTGAGCGATATACCGGTCTATTCGTATAATTCTGGTGAACTCTGGCGGGCAGAGGGCGCCCGTCGATCAGGCGGTGATGTCATCGCCCGTTCGCGGAGCGCTCCCCCTGTCAGCCGATGGCGAATACGACTGATTGGAGTGTTGAGATGTCCGCGATGCCCGATCCGAGGTTCGAGCTCCGCAGGGTGACTGAGACCGAGTGGCTGATCGTCGACCACAAGTACGAGCCGCACGACGCACGCCAGACCGTCGCCTGCATCTACCAGGTGGATGCCGTCGAGGTCGACGTGCTCTGGTTGCGCAACCTTCCCCTGGCGAGCTCGTATATGTCGGCCGACGAGGTGCTCAGCGATCTGCAGCGGTTCCACAACCCACCGAGCCGGTCCACGGCGCCGATCACGATCCCGCACCTTCCTCCGCTTGCGGCCACGCCCAGTTGACACCCCTTGCGGAGCGGTACCCCGGCCAGGCGACCGCCGCGCCGTAGGCTGGCCTCATGCTCATCGCTCTGATCCGTCCCGTCGAGTCCAGCACCGCTGACGTCATCGGAACGACACTCGCCGAGGTGCTCGTCGAGCTCGAACAGCACCGCAGGCCGGGTTTCGAGCTGGCCTCGGCGCCGGTGCGGATGCTGAAGGGCGTGGCCAAGATGGAGGCGACCGGCACGTTCACCCGCGTCGACGGCGTGCAGGAGATCGAGGCTGACGACATGGCATCGCTCGAGGCGAAGGTGCCAGAAGGATGGCGGATGCTGACCGTGCGCAACGCCTAGGTCGAGAGACCAGCGGACAGCGAAGAAGACCCCCACCGGCTCAGCGCCGGGTGGGGGTCTTCGCTCTTCAGGGCGTGGCCGATTCAGCCGCCCGACGGGTTCTCGAGAGGCGCGCCGTCTTCGTCGGTGGTCTCGTCTTCGAGGATCTCGTCCGTGCTCTTGGACGTGCTCTGGGACGTCGAGTCATCGGGCGCACCACCCGAGGCGGTGTCGGGCTCCTCGTGGGCGTCGGTGGTTCCGTGCGTGTTCTGCAGATCGCTCATTGCATCTCCTCTGTCGATGAGCCGACGGTATGCCGTTCATCCGATGCTGGAGAGGGGGTTGACGAGTCGACATCGCACGGTAGTGCGTTCCTGGCTGCTGGGCCGGGCATGAGAAAAGCCCCGGAGTTCCGCGTAGTTCTGCGGTTCTCCGGGGCTTTGTGGTCGGGCTGACAGGATTTGAACCTGCGACCCCTTGTTGAGAATGGGCGCTTTCGCAACGAACTGCATCGGCGATCATCCGCTATCAAATGCCCCTCTGACCAGGAGGTTAGCCCCGCCCTTACTGCACATCACAGATCATCCGATTTCAATGGCTATCAAAGCCATGTGGACTACGTGTGGACTGGGGCTACGCCGCAATGCGCGTCCGACGCTCGCGTGCAGCAGCTCGACGCTCCACTCGCTCTCGGACTTGACGCGCCGTAACCGGGTGCGCGGCGATGCCCGCAGCTGACTCTGCCGCGCGCCTGAGCAGCACGAAGTATCGGGTCGGTGTGATCCCGAGCTCGCGCCGGATGTGCTCGGCGCGAGTTGGGGTGTGGTGCGGGTTGGCGGCTTCGAAAGCGAGGATGTCAGCAGGCGTCACGGTTCGAGATTCTTCCGGAGACCGCAGACACTCTCGCTTGCCCTATACATCGTGACGATGTATGATTGAGATACAACAACAGAGAGGAGGTGACATGGATCACCCACTGGAAGCCCTCGGAACGTTCTTCGCAGGACTCGGAACCTTCGGCCTCGGACTCGCCGCCGTCATCGCGGCCCTGAAGCCCAAGCAGACGAAGAAACGAAGACGCAGATGAGGGAAGGGGATCGGAACTAGATCAAGTAGCTCCGATCCCCGCTTTCCAGTATCCATGCTCATCATGAACACCACACTCACCTACACCGCCGCGGCCCTCGCCGCGGCATCCGCCACCTGGTCATTCGCAACCGGCAACTTCTGGCCCGGGTTGCTCGCCGTGCTCGCGGCCGGGATCGTCGTGCTCTCCGGCATCCGGAAGGACGAGGCATGATCCACTATCTGTCGCGCTCCGACTTCGCCGAACGCATCGGCGTGAAGCCAGCGACCCTCGGGCGCTACAAGCTGCCCGAGCCGGATGCGATGGTCGGCTCGGCTCGGGGCTGGCTACCCGAGACGATCGACGCGTGGAACGCGGCACGCCCTGGAAAGGGTGCCGGCGCCGGTCGGAAGCCGTCTGCCTAGTGATGCATGCCGATCGCTGGATGCATCTTTACAGCAGCATGTGATACAAATACCTCATAGCTCCCCACCGTCCTCCGGGCCTGGTGGGGCTTTTTCTACCCTGGGGGAATCAGAGTGGCAACGGCGCACCTCTTCATCGACTATCAGAACCTGCATATCTCGGCACACGAGTGCTTCGAGAGTGAGATGCCGATCCATCACTCGCTCATCCACCCTGGCCGGTTCGCCGATGAGGTGCAGCGAGTCCGCAACGATCTGGTCCACACCCCGGTGACGATCGAGAAGATCCATGTCTACCGCGGCCAGCCGAGCAGTGAGCGCGAGGTGATTCCTGCGGGTCGAAACAAGGCCCAGGCTGCCGAATGGGAGAGGGATCGCCGCGTCACGGTGCACTCGAGGACGCTCCGATACCCGCACGACTGGCCAGATTCGCCGTCTCGCGAGAAGGGTGTCGACGTCATGCTCGCAGTGACGCTGGTGCGCGCTTCGATCGAGAAGTGGGCGGACGTCCTGATCCTGGCCTCTCGCGACACGGACCTTCTTCCGGCCCTCGAAACCGCTCGAGACATCGATCGGTCCATCGTCGAGGTGGCTGGCTGGCGCTCGAAGAGTCGCCTCCAGATTCCCAGAGCGCGAATGTGGGCGACCGGACTGGAACTCGACCACTTCGACCGCTGCAGGGACACCCGGGAGTATTAGGCCCGAGCCGTCAGCGTCGGCACCCCGGAGTATCATCAGGCCCTCGGCCGGAGAACAGGATGACTCACCGTGCCACGACGCCTCTCCCCCGACGTGATGCTCAGCATCACCCTCGACGCCATCTGCTCACGCAACAGGTACACCACCGACCCGGCGCCTGTGATCGCCGACCTCTATGCGACTGCCGGCGACCGGCCAGACATCCTCACCGAGTCGGTCGGCATCTGGGTCGGGTTCTTCGAAGAGGCCCACATCACCACGCTATGCACCGCACTGCGCGAGCTTCCCGGACTCGAGCCGTGGATCGCGATCGGCGCGAGCCGCCGCGCGCAGCCCGACCACCGCACACCGACCGCGCACGCGGGTGCGTCATGGCCCGCGCGAGGCTAATCTGAGTCCATGTCCGAAGCTGAGAGCTACGAGATCGACGAGATCGTCGAGATCGACGACGTCCCAACACCCGTGAGCACCAGCACGCCCTCCGGCTCGACTGCCGAAACGGGCATCGGCGGCGAAGTCAACGGCGACCCATTCGAACGCGAGCGCTGGCTCGTCTACGACGACGCGTTCGACATCCAGGTATTCCAGGCAGACGCAGAGTTCATCGCCACGGTCGACGGCAGATGGTTGCCGGACGCCTACGCAACCCGCGATGAAGCGGTGCTCGCGGCAGAACGCAGCAGAGACGGATCTGACTGACGCCTGCGAGGAACGACGAAAGACCCCCACCCGGCCCGAAGGCTAGGTGGGGGTCTTCTCGTGCGTGTGTGGCTGCTCAGCGGTTCTCGTGAACGGTGAGGATGTTGGGGTCAGCGGCACGCTCGACAGCGGAAGCCGACTCACGGGTGACCAGCGCGTAGGACGCGTTCACGATGACGATTGCGAGGAGCGCGAACACCCACCAGTCGGTGATCGGCTCCTTGGTGATCGCGTAGTAGAACACCATGACGATCGCGCCGAGCACGAGCGCGACGGTGACCGAGACGATCTTCTTCTGCCATGCCTTCTTCACGAATGGCAGGGCGCCATTCAGTGCGGCGATCGCGTAAGGGGCGAAGAAGCCGAGCAGGGTGAGCACGCCGAGAGGCGCGACGGGAATTGCGATGTCCATCAGTTCTCCTTGATAGGGACTGCCCGGCGGCGAACCCACGCGGGCGGAACGGTGTCTTCGATCTCCGCGATGTCCGCGGGGTCGAGGTTGGGGGTGTCGCCACCCGGCCACTGGTCGAACAGGGCTCGGAGGATGCGGGCAACGGCCTGCATCTTTCGGGTGTCGGCGCGGCGCACGTCCTTGAGTTCGTCGCGCAGACCGAGCACCTCGTCCCGGACGCTGGTCATCTCGACGCGCAGATCGCGGTTCTCGTCGACGAGGTCTTGCCAGCCCGGGAACTGCTTCTCGTGACGAGCAGCCTCGGCCGCTGCGTCGGCCGCGACCCGGTCGCGGCGCTTCCCTGCGAGGATGAACCACCCGCTGACGAACGCGACGATCGTGCTGGGGAGGACGTACTGGAAGATCAGCTCAAGCATCCGAACCCCCTCGACGAATGAGGGTCACGAGCCTTGTCGTCGGAAACACCATGAAGCCGAGACAGATCACCGAGTAGGCCAGACGCTCGATGTCGCCGCCGAAGATCAGCACGACCGGCGCGAAGGCGTAAACGGCGAGGAGGGCGACGACGAACATCGCGCCCGCGAACTCGAAGCGCCACCACTTTTTCCTCGTCGAGCCCGCCGTGGCGACGGCGCCGGCGAGCACCATGCCGAGCGCCCAGAACGACGAGTACGACGCCGAGGTGACCTGATCCAGCGTGGGCGCGGTGGCGATCGCGACCGCGACCCCGAGGAGCGTGGTGAAGACGTACTTCGTCACCATCGAACCCCGGGGAATCACGATCGGATCGTCAGCCCACCGACGCAGCCGCTCACGCATCAGCTCGCGAGCTCTGCGATGTACGCGGCCGTCTCAGCCGAGGTCACCTCGACGCGAGCGATGCCTGATCGGCCGGCGTTGGTCGCCGACCACAGCGCACCTGCGGACACGATCCCGGTGAGCGGGTCGAGCACGACGAATGAGCCGTTGCGGATGTCCCAGATGTGCAGGTCGCACGAGAAGCTGCGGAGCACGGAGGGCAGTCGCTGGATCGGGATGTCGGTCCAGCGGTCATCGGCGGTGCAGACGTTCTTCATCCACTCGGGGTCGTCGGCGTCGATCAGGTGCCGAAGGTGCCCGTTGCCGATGATGGCGTGGTGCTTCACACCGTTGCCGTCTGTGATTCGTGCGGCGATCATGTCGTCCTCCTCGTGGACAGTTGCTGTGTTGGCCCCGCCGGTGGATGCCGGGGCGCCGATGGTGCCGAGCGGACCCCAGAAGGTCCAGTGCCAGAGCTCGCGGAAGCCCTCGCCCTCGCGGGTGATGTTGTGGCGTTTCGCGAGCTCCTTCGCGCGGCGTGCGGCCGCGGTGTCCGCGTTATACGGCGCGCGGAGATCGTTCGAGCGGCGCTTCTCGTGGTTGCTGGTGTCCGGGATGCCGACCGCGTCAGGGTGGATCTGATACCAGAGACGGCCCTGCCACCACTTCCGGCCGTAGACCTTCCGGCGACCTGGCGTGAGCGTCATCCGCTCGTACCAGATCCGCAGCTGATCCGCCGGTTCGCGGTCGCCGGACCGGGAAACCATCGGCGGCAGCCCCTCGCGAACCAGGTCGTCAGAGAGCGCGCCGAAAGCCTTGCGGGTGCCGGCCGCGAGGTTGTACGCGCCGTCACTAAATCCGAGCGTCATGAGCGCTCCTTTCCATGAGAAAGCCCCGCACGACGGCAGGGCTGGGGTGGGATGTCGAGAAGCGCGATTAGGTGGCGTGTCGGCTACAGTTGCCCGGGTGCATGGGTACGCGGAACGATTCGACTTCGACAAGCAGACGATCAGTGGTTGGGTATTCGACGCGGAGGCCAACGACAACCGGGACGTTCGCGTGGTCGCAACCGTTGACGGCGAAATCGTCGGGGAATCCGGTCCGACCGGCAGCCGTGGCGATCTGCTGAAGATCACGAGCCAAGACGCCACGTTCTCCCTCCGGTGTTCGCGAGGATTCACCGCTCTCGACGTCGTGTCCGGCCGGCTCTCGGTGAAGGCGCATTGCGATGACAGAGAGACGGCGCTGAGCCTCGGGGCAGACGGTTTCGCCGCCATGAAGAAAGCCGCTGTCGAACAACTGGATGGCGTTGCGACACCCGCCCTTTGGTCTCGAGCCGAGCGTGACGCGGTGAAACTACAGATCGAAGCGGGCAACCTGTCGCCCATGCTCATGCCTGCCGGGCTGCCATCGATGGATGGATCAGCGGTCACCGGACTGCGCGGGCACCTGTTCCTCACCGGTGGGACCAACTCCCTAGTGTCGCTGTACGACGAGCCCGTCGACGATGCGCTCCTGTCGCGAGTTGACCGGTGGATGGATGTTCTCGCCCTGCGAGTAGAGGGATGCGAAGCGCGGGGAGCGCGCTTCGTGCAGACCATCGTCCCCGAGAAGCTGACCGTCCTGCGCGACGATGCTCCCTTCGATATCGCTGGTCCGACCCCCGTGCTCCAAGAGATCGAGAACAGGCTGCGCGACGCCGACTTCTACGTCAGCGGCCTCGCACCCTTCGAGCAGTGGAACAACGTCGATGATCCATTCCTGACGACGGACACGCACTTCTCAGCGGTCGGCGCTCAGAGGATGTTCTCGGCGCTGGCCGCACAGATCGACCCCCAGCTCGTTCCGCTCGTGGATGCCGTTCGGATGTATCAGTTCAGGTATGCGGTTGGCGACCTCACCGGACGCTTCGGGCTGCCGGTCTACTCGCGAATCGTCGAGCCGAGCGACGATGAGCTCGCCGCCTATGCGGGCGGCATCACGATGATCGAGAAGTACCTCCCTGCCGTGGGCGTGAGGGGCCGGCGTTTCGGGTGGACGAACAGCACCGCTCCGAGCCCGCTCAAGGTACTCGTCTTCGGTAACTCGTTCTTTCAGTCCGGTGACTTCGCCGGACAGCTCTCGTGGTGGGGGAAGCACCTCTTCAGCGAGTTCCATTTCCTCTGGGGGCCAAACCTTGACTGGAATCTCGTGGATCAGCTGAAACCCGACGTGGTGGTGGGCCAGACGGTCGAGAGGTTCCTGAACAGGGTCGCCGCGGTCTAGAGCGGAGGGCCCAGTTTCGGGGCCCTCCGCTAAATCAGGCCGCGATGTACCACTCGCGCAGCTGCTGCATCTGCTGCGCTCGCGCGCTATCGCCGTGGACACTGTCGAACATGAGCGCTTCGTGAATGTCGCCGCCGAAGAACAACCCACCGGTCCCCCCAAGGGTGAACAGGTTCAGGTCGCCGCCGAGAGTGACGGCGGCGTTGGTGATCGAATCGCTCTTGTAAGAGAGGGTGACGCTCGTGCCGTTGAACGTCACTGCGAAGACGATCCACTCATCGGCGTTCACATTGGTCGTGCTGAGCACGCCGCTGCTGCCCGAACCGGCGACCCTGAGCTTGTTGCCGTCGATGCCGATGTTCGCCCCGCCGAGGTTCGCGATGATGTGCCGGTTCGCATCGACGGTCGAGAACCTGCCGCACATATACAGCGTGCACGTCGTCATCGTCGGCGGGGACTCGAGGGTCAACAGGTCGTTGATACCATCGAACCTGACCACCCGTCGAGTGACGTGCTGCACGAGCGACGGATAGTTCGCCGAGGTCGTCATGAACAGCCGCCGGTTCGGCCCGCTAGGACCAGACCGCCATTCGCTGATGGGCCCCAGCGAGCTCGCGGGTAGCGACTCGGACACGAACCGGAGGATCAGATCGTTCGTGCCGAGCACCGGCTCGAGGGTGTCGTACGGCAGCGTCAGGTCGAAATCGCTGGGGATGTCGGAGATGATGCCCATGGTCGTTCCTTTCAGAAACGCGCCCAGTCGGTGTGATGACCGACGAGGACTTGACGGGAGCCGGTCGCCGAGAAAGCGCCGGCGGTGGTGTCGGACAGGAACAGTGGTACGCCGACCGCGAGCCCTGAACTGAAGCCGTGCAGCTGCGTGGGCGTATTCAGGAGTCCCGACTTCAGAACGCGACCGGTCTTGCCCGGTGCGATCGGCTCGAGCGCGACGCCCGCGAACACCGTGACCGGGTCTGCCGTGCCGTGGATGCGGATTGCGCGGCCCGTTGCCGGCGAGGTCCGTACGGCCGCGAACCGCGGGATGCCGACCGTGCCGTCGTTGCGGACTGTGACCTCCCGATCCGGGAACGTCGGGTACGTCTCGCCCTGAGAGACCGCATACTCCGCTGCCGTCGCCGCGCTTCCCAGCGCCGCGTTGATGAGGCCGAGGATCGTCGCGTTCGAGTCCGCGGTGTGGTTGCCCGTGAACACGACGTTCACGGGAGCGCCACCATCCACCGTCACGGTGAGCGTCTTACTCACCGTGGTGCAGTCGCCCAGACGCCGCCCGAGAGTGTTCGCGACCTGGGTGGCACCCGCGAGGCCGACGAGGATGCCGGAGATGTCGAACTCTCCCCACGCCTCACCCTTCAGCCCTCCCCCACCCTCACGGGTGAAGACCTGGCCGAAGATCGCCGATGCGGCCGTGCCGGACACCTTGACCGACGACGTCGCTCCAGACGTGTTGGACTCGATCCGCAGCGCCTTTCCCCGGGCGATGGTCTGGAAACCGATCGGGGCGAGACCTTCCACAGTCACCAAGATCTGCGAGTGATTCGCGACCTGGTGATCCAGCGCCGTCGAGATCCAGGGCGAATCGTTCTCCTGAACGAACAGGAAGTCGTTCACCGAGCCCCGGACGGTGACGCGGCTCGTCTGCCCGGACCCGAGTGACTCCACCCGGAGACGCCCGACCGGGTCCGTTGCGACCAGCCGGCAGTTGATGAGCTCGTGGTTCGCGGGCTTGGTCCAGTCCGCGTTGTCGTGGACGTACCAGGCGTCCAGGCGGGATACGAACGTCGTGTTCTCGAACCGCTCCACGCCGCCGGACGATGCCCCGTACCCCCAGGCACGATCTGATCCCCACACCGTGGACGGCGACATTCCCGAGCCGGGGTTTGCCGTGCGCCACTCCCGAGCTCCGTCGTTGCCGAAGTGCTCGATGCGGCAGTTGACGACCTCGTGGAGGTAGTCGCGAGTCACGCCGGATGATTCCGAGTGGACGGGGTAGCGCATGTTCCGCGCCGTGATGACGAGGTTCTCGATGCGCGCGGTGTCCTTGAACCAGACGGTCGACGTGTTCGAGATCTGTGCGTCCGTGGCCGAATCGGGCAGCTCTCCGCGGAGGATCACCGAGCCGAGTACTCCCGCTGCACGGGTGATCGTGTATGGCTTGAACGTCCATTCAGTCTCCGTGTACACGCCCGGGAAGACGATGATCTCGTACCACTTCGAAGCTGACGAATCGTTGATCGCGTTGTGCGCAAGCTGCGGGGACGCGTACTCACCAGGCCCGGGGTTGGGGCGGACGACGAGCGTCACGCTCGGGAGGCGGCCGCCAAAACCCACACGGGCGAGCCACCGGTTGATGATCCATGCGGGCACGGTGCCGTCCGCGAGAATCATGTCTTCACCGATGCGACGATTGCGGCCCACCGACTTCCGCGAGAACTCCGGCGAGCTGACACTGCGCACGACCGACCCGTCAGGGTACTCGAAGCCCTGGAAGCGCAGCCGCCCGTTCTTCGTGATGCTGCCGAGGATCTGCCGCGCGGTGTTGCGGAAGCGGTAGGCCAACGAAGACTGTGCGGTGGGGGCGACCCGAGGGATGGCGGGATCGCTGAACCGGACGAGGCCTTCTTCAGCGATCGCGGCGTCAACAGCCGGACCGGCCGCTGCCGATGCTGCCGCGATGACCGTCGGGTTGTCGGCGATGACGCCGGCCGCGACGTCCTCGAGCAGATCGACCAGGGCTCCGCGGAATTGCGACGCCGGGTTGCTGAGGACGACCGCCATCGACAAGTCAGACGCGACGCGGATGACGCCGCGCTTCACATACTTCGAAGCCATCAGACGACCTTCCCTTCCGAATACACACCGACGCCCTCGGGGTCATCGAGGTCGTAGTAGACGCCGCCCGACGGCAGCCATTCAGGCGGTTCGCCGTACCCGAAGTACAGGGGCACAGCGAACCCGCGATCATCGGTCTCGAACAGCAGCGTGATGTCGCCACCCTCCGGCGGCACTCGCAGCTTTCCCGGGAGATCCGACCACCCATCGAGGTTCCAGTCGCCCTTGATCGGGTGCTTCTGGAACCACTCGAACCGCACCGAGTACCAGCACTCCGGCAGCAACTCAGTGGTGGAGACGAGGCTTTTCGAGAACGTTCCGTCCGCAGCTGGTTCGATGGTCTCTTCGCGGAGCGGGAGCACGAGCCCTGCCCCGACGGCGCTCGACGAAGGAACGAAGCGCACGAGGAGTCGTGCGTCTGCCGGGAACGGCCCGAGACCCCACCTGCTGATGTCTCCTGTTACGACGGCCATGGGCCCCTCCAATCTCTTGACACTGCAAATACAGTGCACATACACTTGCGGTCATGGGGAATACACCGAACCGAACAGTCCGCATCGAAGACGACGTCTGGGAACCGGCCACCAAAGCAGCGAAAGCGAACGGCGAGAACGTCTCCGTTGTCATCCGCCGAGCACTCATCGCCTACATCAAGGAGAACCAGTCATGAAGCGCACGACCCTCGCCGTCCTCGCGGCCGCTCTTCTCATCGCCCTCACCGGGTGCGCCGGCGGTACTGAGGACGCCGAAGACGAGCGCACAGCGCCTGCCGTAAGCGAGTCCGCAGCGCCGCTCGTCGCGGAGATGCCCGAGGAGTCCGCCCAGTCGTCGTCGCCCGACGAGGACTACCTCACGCAGATTCGCTCTGAACTCCCCGAGGACACCGTCATTCCGAACGCAACAGACGAGCAGCTACTCACCGCGGCGCAGGATGCGTGTGCTCAGATCGCAGACGGCACGGACGTGCTCGCGGTGCAAGTGATCGAAGGCGAGCAGGCGAACGGCCTCGGCTACTTCGAGTCGAGCGCGAAGATCGGCGCGATAGCGTCAGAGGTCTACTGCCCTCTTGACTAGGCAGCGCGTCGCAGCGCTCCTGTCGACGTGATCAGTAGCGTTCCCACGGGCAAGCCTGTTCCTGTCTGCGTCGGGATGAGCCCTGGCGTCAGGTTGATCGGAGCATTGAGGAGAAGACGCAGCGCCGCTGCGTTGATGTCGATCCCCAAGGGGCCGGCGATCACCGAGGCGTTTCCCTTGCGGACTGACGCCGTCGTGCCTGCATTCACCACTGCGTCACCGGCCACCATGCGGACGCCGCCGATTGCAGTGTCGGCCTCCACCGATCCCCCGGTGCCGAATGCCATCTTGCCTTCCTGGAGAGTGGCCGGTGACGAGCCGCCTGCCACCGTGATCTTGTTCGTCTCGATGGTGACGTTTCCGGCCGTGATCTTCCCGGTCGCACCGTCGATGACGATCTGGGATGCGCCTGCACCGACGTAGATTTTTCCACCTTCGAGGCGGATGTTGCCCATCGTCAGAGTGCCGGTGCCGCCGTCGAGGATGATGCCGACGGGCCCTTCGCCGACCATGATGCGTCCGCCTCCTACGGGGCTGATCAGCACGCCACCGACCTTGATGACGCCGCCCTGAAGCACTTCCCAGTTCCCAGCGATCGATCCCGCGCCGCTCCACTCGAACGTTCCCACGCCTTCGAGGCGCGCGCCGGAGTCGAGCCTGAGCAGACCGCCGATGAACCGCATCCGGCCGTTCGTGATCGACGAGTTCTCGAGCAGCGCCCCAGACTCGAGCCGGGAGACGCGACGGACGAGCCTTTGGATCCAGCCCCACGCTTCGTTCAGATCACGCAATGCCACTCTGCACCTCCACGGATATCACGTTCGAGAACGACCCCGACGCGGCGATGACCCGCACGGTATGCGTCCCGTCAGGGAACTGTGGGTGGCCCTCGGACTGGAGCTGCCATCCTCGGCCGACGACCGCCTCTGATGGCGGGTGCTCGTCGGATGCGGTGAACGTCGACACCGTCCACTGGACGATTGGGTTGCGCAGATCGGCGAGCGTCGCATTGGTTGCCGACTGCAGCCGCGTCCCTTCGAGGTCGGGGAACTCGCGCTTCGCATCCCGGATGGGGATCAGGTAGGGACCGCCACCGGACCATGCCACCGGCTGATCCTGCCCGGAGCCCGTGCCGATGCCCTGCAGTCCGGTCAGCTGCTCGGCGCCCGACTTCTTGTAGTGCACGCCCGACAGCGGCCGGTCCTCCGCCTGCAGGTGGAAGTACGACGTGCCGACGCTGACCTTGACCGCGACGATCGTCTGAAATCGCAGCTGCCGCGCCGCGGTGAGATAGGGGCGGAGGAACACCTCGACGCCGTCGTCCTCGACCTGCGTCAGGAGATCCTGGATCGTGAGCTTCTTCCAGAACTGCCACGTCTGGGTGAAGGTGCCGGCACCGTCGGCGGGGAGGTCGATCGGGTAGGCCCATTCCGGGGACCACTGCATGAAGCGCGCCAGGATCGCACGCACGGCACCCTGCCGGTTGCGGTTGACCACTGCCAGGGTGCCCGCCTCGTAGTTGCTCACGCCGTACGTCATCCGCCAGGCGGCTTCGTTGCGCAGCTCGACGCCGGTCACCGTGACGGTGCCCTTATCTTCGTCGTAGTCCCAGTCCTCGATCTTCCATGCGCCCATGACGGTCGTGCCCCATTGCAGGGAGAGGAGCGTCGAGTTGGGGGCGAACGTGGCATCAATCTCGGCGCCGTCCATGCCTGTCTCGGCGTCGTTCACGACGAACACGAACGTGCACGTCCCGGTGCCGGTGAGGTTCACTGACCACTGCGCGCCCTCCGCGGCGGGGAACACCTGCTTGCGCTCGTCGCCGGTGATCGCGTCGTGGGTCCACAGCTCGAACACGAGACCTCCTAGACGAACGTGTCGGTGATGTGGATCCGCCCAGCGATCGACAGGGCGTGCGTCCACGACGTGTGCGCCGGCACGGCCCACAGGTCGCCGCGGCCAGCACCTGGCATCTCGACACCGTTGCGATAGACGCGCCCACGGCGAAGGTCGACGACATGCGTTCCCCCGGCGGTGGCACCGGTAACCGTGAAGGTGCCGCCCGGAGATGTGACGCTGTAGGAGGCGGAAGCGTTCGGAATCTCGATCAGCGGATACGCCGGGAAGTTTCCCCGGTGATACACATCGATGCTGGTCGCCGTCGCGGATGGTGACGGCGGGGTGAGCTTGTCGCCCGGGAGCAGCGTCGTCTCGCCGTACTTCCTCGGGTCGGCGAAGACGAACTGCAGCTGGAATGGCGTGTAGATGTGGCGGCCTTTCCATCGGCCCTCGTCGTCAGCGACCGCGAGGATGCGGCGGCCGCTCGCGTGACGGGCGAGACCCCACTGCTTGGCTGAGAAGTCCTCCGCCGCACCGGTGGCTCCGATCCCGGTCACGTCCTCGAGGCGCCGTTGCAGGTTGTGCGGGGTGTCGGCGATCGCCCACCCGTCGATCGTCACCACGCGCGACGGGAGATAGACGGGCACGTCGTGCTCGCCGTGCTGGACCGCGCGAGCGAGCGCTTCGCGTCGACCGGCAGAGAGGCCGCCCCAGCCCTGGAATCCGTCCTTCTGGACGAACAGCCCCCAGGGCCGAGACATGTCCCACGGGCGGCCGAGGATCTCCCGGCCGCCCGTCACGAGCTCGAGCGCCTGCTGCATGGTGCGACCTCCTATGTGCGGGCACGCTTGGCCAGCGACGACAGCCGCTGCCCTGTCGCTTCGACCGCCTCTTCAGGAGGCATGTGCGCGATGTGGTTGTGTTGCTCGATGTGCGTGCCTGCCGTGCCCGGTTCGTCACCTGGCGCACCGGGACGCCGAGCAGCCTCAGATGCTTCGACCGTCGCGGAGGCGGAGGTCATCGCGATCTGTGCCCGTTTCGACGCCGATGAGGCAGCCTCCACGAGCGCGTCGCCGAAGCCGGGGGCTTCGTCCTTCGCGCCTGCGTTGAACTGCTCGAGCGTCGCCGCGCCCGACTCCTTCAGCCGCCGCCATCCGGACCCGGAGAGCGGGCCGCGCTTGGCTGGCGAGTGCGGGAAGAAGTCGGTGATCGTCTCGACGATGTCGCCGACCGCACCCCCGAGGGAGTCGACCATGCTGAAGAAGCCGTCGATGAGGCCCTGGATGATCTGCGCGCCGAGGTCGAGCCAGTCGACATTCGCGAGACCGTCCCAGATCGCCTTCACGATCTGCGGCAGCATCTCGATGATCTTCGGGATCGCTTCGATCAGACCCGTGATCAGCGACACGACGAGCTGGATGCCCGCCTCGATCAGCTGCGGGAGCATCGTCAGCAGCCCTGCGACCAGCTGCAGCACGAGCTCGATCGCCGCGGTGATCAGTTGAGGCAGCGCCTCGATCAGCCCAGTGATGAGCGACAGCAGCAATTGGATGCCGGCCTCGATGATCATCGGCAGGTTCTCGATGATCGCGGTCAACAGACCGGTCACGAGATCCAGCGCCGCCTGCAGCAGCAGAGGCAGCGCTTCGATGATCCCCTGGATCAGCGCCATGAGAAGCTCGATGCCGCCCTGGATGATCTGCGGCAGCGCTCCGACGATCGCCGTGAGCAGCCCGGTGACGAGCGCCAGGGCCGCGTCGATGAGCATCGGCACCGCGGTGATGATGCCCTCGATGAGGGTGGTCACGAGACTGATCGCCCCGTCAACGATCAGCGGCAGATTCGCCACCACGGCGTCGATGAGCCCCGTCACGAGTGCGAGAGCACCCTCGACGAGCAGCGGGGCCGCCTGGACGATCCCGGAGATCAGCGACTCGACGATCGTCCCGGCCGCGGTGAGCAGTTGAGGGATCGCCGACACGATGCCCGTGATGATCCCGGGCACGAGCGCGACGACCTGGTCGACCAGCCCCGGCAGGGCTGCGACGATCTGATCGACGACGCCGGTGATCCCGGACGCCAGGCTCGAGAAGTCCCCGCCTGAGAGCGCGAGACCCGCGAGCCCTGCCGCGACGATCCCGAGAGGACCGCCGAGAGCAGCGAGCGGACCGGTGAGGCCGCCGAGCATCGACCCGACGAGCGGGAGACGCGACAGCACCCCGGCCAGACCACCCGCGCCGAGAGCCGCGAAGGCGGCGCCCAGGGGGGCGATGAGGCCGGTCAGTCCCCCGAGCCCGACGTCGACGAGGGACGCGCCCTCGCCGATCCGGGTGAAGAGGTTCGTCATCCAGTCGAGTGCGGGTCCGAGGACGCGCAAGAGCACGTCGCCGAACGCCTTCGCTCGCTCCTCGATGGGACCGAGCGCCGACGTCGCGGCTGCGATCAGCGGACCGATCTTGCCGTACACACCCTGCAGCGCGTTCGCGCCGATGCGCCCCATCGAGGCCAGGAAGTTCTTCGCCGCGCCCGGAACGGTCGTGCCCATCTCGGCGGCGACCGTGCCCGCGGCGGCCGTAGCCGCCTTCGAGAACGTCTCGAAGTCGACCTTGCCCTCGGAGGCCATCTTGAAGACCTCGCCCGCGGTGACACCCATCTGGTCGGCGAGTGCCTGATAGATCGGGATGCCGCGGTCGGCGAGCTGGCTGATGACGTCGTTCTGGACGCCGTTCGCCTGCGTGGCCGCCTTGTTGAAGATCGACCCCATCTCCTCCATGGAGATGCCGGCCGCGGAGGCGTTGTTCGCGATGCTCTTGAGGTGGCCTTGCAGCGCCTCGCCGGGCTTGATGCCGGCGGCGACAGCGGATACCGCGACGGTCGCCGCTTCGCCGAGACCGAAGGCGGTTCCGCGGACCGACGTCAGAGCGTCGCCCATGATCGTCTTCACGGAGTTGGCGTCGTTCCCGAGGCCGCGGAGCTTGGCCTGCGCGGTGTCGATCGCCGCGAGGCGGCTGAAGCCCTTCGTGAACGCGATACCGATGCCAGCTGCGGCGACGGTGACAGCACCTGTGGCGGCGGACTGGATACCGCTGCCGAGCGCCTGTCCTGCTGCCGATGCCGCGCGACCCGCAGCGCCGACGACGCTCGAGAACGCGGAGGCTGCGGTCGATCCCAGCCGGGACAGCCCGGTGCCGAACGCGGTGACGAGCCGCGATGCGGCGGGGCCGCCGATGCCGGAGAGCTTCGCGAACCCGGCACGCACCTGTGAGGTGAACGGGCTCATCCACGTCGAGACTCGAGAGCCGAGCTTGACGAATGGAGAGGCGAGGATGGTCGCCTGCGCCGACAGGTATCCGGCGAGCGGACCGAACGCGCCGCGCACGGTCGACCCGACGGCGCTCATCGACTTCGAAAGGCCCGAGGCGAGCTTGCCGCCGACCTGCGTCGCGAGGGTCGTGAATGCCGTCGACACCCGCGCGGCGGTGGTCTTCGCGATCGTGCCGAGTCGTGTCAGCCCCGAGAGGTCGGACACGGCGCGGAGGACGCCGCCGATCGATCCGGCGAGGCCGGTGAAGGCAGACTTCGCCGCTTCGGCGTCCTGCCATCCGGCGCGGAGGTTTGCGGCGAGAGCGCCGAGACCCCGGCCGCCGGCAGCGGCTTCCATAGCCAGAGCGGCGGCTGCGGCGCGTGCGCCCTGCGTAGCCGCAGAGACAGCGTCCTGCGCAGCCTTCAGGCGGTTCGTGGCCGCCGACACCGCTTCGGTGGACAGCAGCTGGTTACGGCGCGCAGCAGCGAGACGCTCCTCGGCGGCGACCGCCTGAGACGAGCTCGCGCCAGACTTCTCGATCGCTTCCTGCAGTCGCGTCTCCGCGACCCGGACACGACCGGCCTCGTCCTGCTGCTTCAGCCGTGTCTTCGACAGCGCGGCCGACGCGGACGCGACCTCGCCGTTCAGCTTGCGCATCGCGTCCGCGCCGAGGTCCGCCGCCGACGAGTTCAGAGCGGACTTCAGATCGCGGCCGAGCGCACGCCCGGTCGCAGCACCTGCACGCTTGAACCCGCCCTCGAAGGTCTTCGCCCCGGCTGCTCCCGCCGCCTGGGTCTCCTTCGTCACGCGCGTCTTGAACCCGGTCAACACCGGGAAGATCGAGACGTGACCGGAACCAACCTCAGAGGACATCAGCACCCCCTCGGGTCAGGACGAGAACACGAGGCCTTCGTCGAGAGCGGCTTGCGCCTCAGCGAGCTCGGCGGCGTCCGCCGTGCTCGTCGTGCGCCGCGGGTCTGGGAGCACCCACGGCATGAGCTTCTTCGCCGCCTTCGCGTCACCGATCCCAGCGATCAGTGACAGCAGCTCACGGGTGGACGCGCGGTACGCCCACCCGGCGAGCTTCGCGCCGAGGGCCGTGCCGGTGTCGTCCGACGCTTCTTCGAGGAGGAGCTTCGCTTCTCCCCAGGTGAGGCCGTCGCCCAGGTCAGAGATGCCTACACCGAACGTCTCGCGCAGTGTGCGCGCGACGATCCCACGGTGCTCTCGGATGACCCGGGCGACGGCGATCATTCCGGGAAGGCCGCCTGCTGGACGCGCTGCAGCACGCGAAAGTACTTCTCGGCGAGGATCGCGCCCTCGACCATGTCGCGGCTGGAGAACTCGGAGGCGATCTTCTCGCCACCGACCTTCTTGAGGATGCTCTTGAACTGATCGACCGGCGTGGCGTGTTCCGCCTGCATCTCGTCGACCTCGTCGAGGCTGAGGCTGAGAGGCGCTTCGACGATCGTGCCGTCGGCGAGACGGCCGATGAAGCGCTTCTCGACGATGATGTACTTCACGTCGGGGACGGCGGCGGCGATCGCCTTCTCCTCGGCTTCCTCCGACCAACTGTCGAAGTCGTACTCAAGCACGGGCGCGGTGGTCTTTCTGGGTGTTGCCATGATGGTCTCCTTGTCGGGTCATCGGGTGGTGTCGGGTGGGTGAGGCTGGCCGGGATGACCCGACGACATCCCGGCCAGCGGTTGGTGTCAGCCCGCGTCGGGCGCGGCGCCGGGGACGGCGGGGCCCCAGGACCAGAAGGGCGCGCCGTTGAACAGCTCGTCCTCCTGCCAGGTGAAGGTCACAGCCTGGCCCTCGACTTCACCTCGCGTCTGCTGGTCAGGCTCGACAGCAGTGACGGCGGCGACGCCCTCCTGCCGCTTCTCGAGTCCGCCGCGGTAGCGGGTGACGACGTACAGGATGAACCGGTTGTCGGGCAGCGACGAGGAGACCTCGATCACGCCGTTCGCATCCGGCTCGACGCCCTCGATGAGCGCCTGCACATTCACGTTCTGCTCGGCGAGGTTGATGACCACGGAACGCGTGCCCTCACCAGCGAGCGTGTAGCCCTTCTGGAAGAACTCGATCGCGTCGCCGTTCTCGCGCGACGGGGCCGGGCCGCCGTCGACCTTGTACAGGCCGAGGCGCTTCGCGGCGGTGGGAAGCACGAGCGGGCTCGCGCCGAGCTCGGCCTTCGCGATGACGTTGGCGAGCAGGACCGGTGCGAACGCGGCGACACCGGTGATCGGTACGCCAACAGCTTCGAGGTCGTTGCCCTGGGAATCGGCAGTCATGGGTGTTCTCCTTCACATGAAGAAGGCCCCGCGTGTGTGCGAGGCCCGGTGGGTGGGAACGGTCACGTCGACTGCCGACGCGTCCGCGGGGTGACGGGTGGGTGGCTCACCAGGAGCCGGCGACGACGTATTGCGCCGTCAGGTACTGACGCGACACGTCGAGTTCTTCGGGCACCTCGTAGGGGCCGTTGCACCCGTCGAAGTCGACGCGCACGATGGGGCTGCCCTCCGCGAGCGGCAGCTCGTCGTCGAACAGCACGCCGGCGAGCCAGTTCGCGAGGTCTGCGGCCGGCTTCTCGTTGAGCTTCGATCCGGCGAGCACCGACGCACCGATCGAGCGGTCGAAGGTGGTCCAGTCGAGCCGCGACCCCGGGTCGTTACGGATGACGATCAGGGGCCGCTTGAGTGGGAGCGCCAGAGTCGGCGGCTCCTTGTTGCCGACGTCGACCGTGTGGCCGTCTGCCGCGGCGAGGTTGCGGACGTAGCCGGTCAGCCAGTGCGGGAGGTTCGGCGGGGTGACTCTCATCCTTTCGCCCCCTTGAGAGCGCGGGCGAGGGTGCCGGTCTTGCTCTCGATGAGCAGCGTCTTCGGGTCACTGCCGACGACGCGCGTGGTGCGTCGGTAGCGGGACTCGTGGTGCTCGATGTGCAGACCGTCGCGGTACTCCTCAGTGTCGACGGGCGCGGTCGCCTGCGCGATGTCGAGCGCGCGGTTTCCGATGCCGTCGACGAGCGCCTCGACGGGCGCGGTGCGAAGGATCGATTCGAAGAATCCCTCGTTGAACTCCATCTCGGTGTCACCGCTGCGGGCCATGCGTGCCTCCTCGGTCAGCCGACCGATCGGGTCAGCGGGATCTCACGCGGCGGAGTCCACCCCGTGAAAGGGTTCGTATCCGCGGCAGGCGGGATGCCGTCGATCGTGTAGACCGGCGCACCCTCTCCCCCATCACGAATGCGGTCGCCTTTGGCGACGTCGACCTCGCCTTCGCAGAACAGCGACTTGGCTTCGATCGCCTGCTCGCGCGACGCGTTCGACAGCAGTGAGGTCGATGTCTGGGCGATGAACGCACCGGGGATGGGGAGCACGTCGGGGTTGTTCCAGTCGCCGGGGATCTGCTCCGAGGGACGGTAGGGGTCAGGAATCAGCCCGGCTCGGAGTCTGTAAACGGTGCGCCCGTGGGGGAAGTCCATTCCGCTCACGACCCGTACCGCTCAGGCCAGAGCTGGGCGACGATGCCGCCTGCGGGAAAGCTCGCTGCCGAGTGCCCGGCCGTCGTGCGGGAGGCATTGCAGAGCGCGCGCAGTGCTCGCGTGGGCTGTCCTTCGAACGCCGACTGGATGTCGGAGTAGTCCACAGCTGCGGATCCGATCCGCTGCCCTTTGACGAGGTGCGAGCCGCGAGCGGCGGCGCTCTTGAAGACGCGCTTGAGGATCGAGATCGCGTTCGCGCGATCCTCGGAGTCTGCGTCGAAGCTGAAGATGCAGGGGGCGATGTCACGGGCGACGACGAGCACCTCGCGTGCGAGGTCTTCGTCAGATCCGATCTCATCGTGTGTGATCGTCATGATCATCGCCCCCTGTCTCTCACTTGGTGTCGTCCGCGAGCAGCGCGGCGATGATCTGCGGGCGGTTGCCCGGCTCGGCCGGAGTGATGACGGCGTCGCCCTCACGGCCTTCGTTGCGGGTAACGAGGTCGGCCTTCAGATCCTTGACGCTGACGCCCTTGTAGACGCCCTCGTCGAAGGTCTCTTCCTCTTCGGTCTCGTCGGCGTCTTCGACGTCGACGGCTTCGATGAGGCCGCGGTCGACGAGGCGCTCGAGCTGCGCCTCGTCGATGCCGCCGGGGATCACGCCGCCACGCTGGATCAGCTGGGCGACGCGGTTCCCGGATGGCGACCCGATCGAGACCTTCACGAAGGCGGCCGATGCGATGTGCTGGGTGCTCATCACGGGGCCTCCGTTCCGGTCACGTAGTATGCGGCGAGCGGGTCGGTGACGATCGGCACGTGCACGTTGCGTGCCTGCAGGCGCGTCTTCTCCGCCTTGCCTTCACGGATCGCGGCGATCTCCACGCCGGTGTCTCCACCGATGTGCACCATCTCGGGCGTGGGGATCTGCTCCCGAGCGATGCCGCCGAGGCGGCGACGGTCGAGGAACAGCGGGTCGGGGATGTCGTCCCCGTCGTCCGGCAGCCAGGTAAGGCCGGCGATCGTCGGGAACTCGTCCGTCAGCGCCTGCCCGCTGTCCTTGGGCAGGATGTCGAGCAGCTCGGGGATCACCTCGGCGTACAGCTCTCCGGGGAGCACGACCGTGTCGATCGCGTAGCCGAGCTTCTGCTTTCGCACGAGGGCCTTCACGCGCAGCGCGTCCTTGTAGACCTGCTTCGCGGTGGTCCACGCGGCACCGGCAGCGACCGTGTTCGTGACCGACGAGGCGATGGCGCCGAGGGCGGCATCGTTCGCCGAGAACACGAGCTCGGTCTGCAGGAAGGTGAACGCGTCGTCGATCGGCGACCGGAGGAGACGACCGACCTGCTCGTCGGTGACCTCGGTGGCGAGGCCCTCCTTCATCGCGGAGTAGAACTCGTACTCCTCGGCTGACATGGGAGTGAGCTTGTACTCACTGCCGGGGGCGATGATCTCGGCACCGCGAACGGCGCGGATGACCTCGTTGATGGGGACGCCGATGGCGCCGCCCGTGATGGTGAAGCGCTTCTGCAGGAGGAACAGTCCGAGGAACTGCTGTGCCTGCAGGATCTCCGCGAAGCGGCGAGCGACGAGCGTCGGGTTCTTGAGGAACGCGACGAGGTCAGCTGCCGAGACGTTGGCGAGCTGGCTCGGGGTGAGCGGGTAGGTCTGCATCGTGCTCTCCTTTCTTAGAGCTGGACGGCGCGCACGAGCGCACCATCGGCGGCGGACGACAGGGCGACGAACACGGCAGTGCCCGCCGCGACGGTGCGAACGGTGCCGGCGGCACCGGTCTCGAGCCGCTGGCCGCGGGTGATGGCACCCGATGCCTTCAGCTCGTGGATGGGCTTGCCGACCTCGACGGTCAGCTTGTCGCCCACGGCCGCGTCGTGGCCGGCGACGCCGACGTACTTCGCGGATCCGGCGGCCGCGGGCGTGACCGACATGTCGGCGGTAGCGCTGACCTCGACGGCCTGGCCTGCGGTGACCGCGGCCGTGACGCCAAAGGTGACCGTGTCACCGGGACGGAACAGGGGCAGGTAGCTCTTGACGGCCATCTCAGGCCTCCTTCGCGGTGGGGAAGATCGACCCGTACAGCGAGTCGTCAGCGCTGGTGAGGGTGTCGGAGTGTCCGACCTCCTCGACGTGGACGGTGTTCGGCGCGAGCGAGTCGATCACCTTGGCGGCGGCCTCCTCGTTGGCGTCGAGCATCGCGCGGAACTCCGGCGCGGATGCCGCACTGATGCGGCCCTGCTTCAGAGCGTTCTTGATGACGCCGTCACGGCGGTCGCGGATCTGCTGTTCGCGGGCCTCGCGGCCAGCGGCGGCGTCTGCGCGCATCTGGGCGAGGACGTTGTCCTCGATCAGCTGCGTGCCGGGGACGGTGGCAGCGGGTGCTGCCGGGGTGTCGGTCTGTTCGCTGAGAACCTCGTCGACGGCGGCCAGAAGGTCGTCGTCAGAGATCTCGGCATCGGTCACGCCGAGCCGTGCGGACAGGCCAGCCTTCAGGGCGTCGCTCATCGCGAGTGCCTCCTTCTGGGTGGGGTTACCCGGCTCGGTCGAGCTCGGGGTCTGGACCGACGCGATCGCGCCGGTGCGGTTCTTCATCAGGCGGGCACGCGCGGACTGGTACTTGTCCTCGACGGTGTCGCCTTCCAGCGGATCGAGGAGGTCATCGTCCTCTGCGCCCGCGGTGGAGGTCTCCCCGGCGTCCTTGACGACGGCGACTCGATCGGCGAGCCCGGTCTCGACCGCCTGCTGCGCGGTGTACCAGGTCTCTGCGGAGAGCAGTTCGCCCCAGGCAGACTCTCCCGCCTTGTCTCGGTAGATCGAGATGATCGACTCTTCGACGCTGTCGAGCACCTCGGCTTCCTTGCGCATGTCTGCGGCGTTGCCCCAGACGATGGTGGAGGGCGAATGGATCATCATCTGCGTGCCGGGCGACATGACGGTCTCGTCACATCCGACGGCGATCACGGATCCGGCGGATGCCGCGAGCCCGTCGACCACCCCGAGGACGGTCGCCTTGTGCGCTCGCAGCATGTTGAGGATCGACATCGCTTCGAACACCTCACCGCCGGGCGAGTTGATCCGGAGGATGATCCGAGTGACGGAGTCGGGCAGAGCGTCGAGTACGTCGCTGACGTCGCTCGCGCTGATGCCCCACCAGCCGCCCCAACTGTCGATCGGACCGTAGAGCCGGATCGTCGCGATCGCGCCTTCGCCAGCGGGCGAGGGCATGGTGATCGCGTCGAAGAACTCGGCCTTCGACTTCGGCGGGGTGTGGCTCCCCCAGAACCGGTTTGCACCGGTGCTCTGATTCGTCATGCGGCCTCCTCAGCCTGTGTCGATGGCATGCGGGTCACGTCGGGCCCGTCGCCGGTGATGTCGGCGCCGGCGCGGCGGATGATGTCTCGCGCCTCGTCCTGCCGCAGTACCGGCTTGTCCGTGCCGAGGTAGATCTTCTGCACGACCTCGGCGACGAATCGGGCGAGCTCGCGCGACGCCTCGTCGTCCTCGGTGGCGGGGATGAGGTCTTCGACGGGCAGGCCGAACTTGTCGCGCACATACGCGCGCAGACTGTCGTCGACCTTGATGGCCCCGCTCTCGATGAGCGCCTTGATCGCCTCGGCGGTGATCTGCTGCTGCTCGCCGATCGCAGCGGGGACGATGCGGGGGGCGGGCTCTTCGCTCCCCCAGTTCTTGTCGACGAGATCCTCGATGACGTGCTGTTGGATGACGTCGGCCATGTTCTGGGCGACGGCATTCAGCGAGTCGGTGAAGAAGTTCGCGAACGTTGACCCCAGCGCCCACGACCCGGTCTCGGTTCCGAGGTTCAGGAAGTGAGCGAGGACGGCGCGGGCGATCTGCTCGTCGTAGTAGCGGATCGGCTTGTCGGTGTCGGGCAGCTTGCCGCTGACGCCGACGAACTGGAACGTCGATTCTTTCGAGAGCGAGACGCCGGCGGCCTCTCCCGCGCGTGCTTGCTTCACGATCTCGAGACCGCGCTTGATCTCCGCGTCCAGCCACTCGACCATCTGGTCGAAGTCGCCCTCGGGCGGCTCGCCTGCGGTGAAGACCGGCATGCCGAGGCCGTTGCGCTCGGCGGTCAGCGCCTGGATGCGCAGGACGCGGTCCTTCAGGATCCACATCTTGTAGGCGGAGCGGAGCAGCGATTCGCCGAGCCAGTTGGCGCCCTCGCGCTCGTGCACGAATGCGACCAGGTTCTCGACTTCGATGCGGACCTTGCCGCTTCCCATCAGCCCGCCCTGCTCGATCGCAACGAGGCCGCCGTCGCGGGCGACCTCGATGTTCGTGATCGTGCGCGGGGGTCGCCAGGCGAGTTTCGCGAGGTGGGTGGCACCGGTCGA
The DNA here is from genome assembly GCF_000834175.1 of Microbacterium sp. MEJ108Y. Classification (NCBI taxonomy): domain Bacteria; kingdom Bacillati; phylum Actinomycetota; class Actinomycetes; order Micrococcales; family Microbacteriaceae; genus Microbacterium; species Microbacterium sp. MEJ108Y. The sequence goes on from NZ_JXQX01000010.1 coordinate 101,142, forward strand.
CTGGTCGTAGACCTGCTCGAAGTACGAGTGCCCGTAGACGAGTGAGAGCAGCGCGAGACGCAGGAACTCCTTGAACGAGAACCGGCCCTTCGTGCGCAGTGGCGCTGTCGGCGGCTGACCCTTGATCGGCAGCCCGAGATCGGCCGCGATATGGGCGACCACCTCGGGGCGGCATCCAGTCCCGTCGATCGCCCACTCGGTGCGCATGATCGGCAGGGTGACGGCGCGGAGCACCGACTTTACCTGCGGATCTTCGCGGCGCATCCGGTCGAAGACGTTGATCGACTTCGGCCACTGCAGGTCCGGGTTCTCTTCGTTCGTCTCCGCGACCCAGTTCATCCAGCCGGGAAGAGTCGACTCGACCTGGTATCCGGTCTCAGCCAAGGTGGACCTCCTCCGTCAGAACCGCGCCGTGGCGAGGTCCAGGTCGTTCCCGCCGACAGCGTCGCGGGTGAGTACCGCGGCCTTCGGCGGTGGCGGTGTGCGCTTCTTCGGGGATGCCTCGGACTTGAGAACGCCCCACAGCGCCCAGGTGATGGCCTGCGCCATCGTCACGGGCTTCGTCGGGTCGGACTGCTCCCAGGTGACACCCGCGCGGCCGATGTTCCGGGTTGTCGCCAGCTCGAGCGACTTCGTCACCTCGGGCTGGTCGCGGTGCGGGACGAGCCCGGCGTTCACGTGCTCGATGAACAGGGTGTGCGAAGCGGCGATCTCGTCGAGGTTCATGGCGAGGTACTTGATGCCGGCCGCGTCGAGTGCGCCGATCACGGCGGCCGCGTTCTTCGAGTCGAGCACGACGAGCGCGTTCCCGTATTTCGCCTTGAGCTGCTTCAGCATCGGCGAGATCCATCGCGTGCCCGATTCGGTCCAGATGTGCTCGACGGCGATGTGCTCGGAGTCGACGCGCACGGCGGCGCCGATGGTGCCGTACCCGCCACCCCGGCCGAGCGCGAGAGACAGCACGACGCCGTCGCCACTTACTGCGGCGTCGTCGCGAGCGTGCCGCTTCCACACGTCGAGATCGAGCTCGGACAGCTTCGCCGCGACCTCAGGTCGACGGCTCGGCCAGATCGAGCAGCGCTGACGGGCGAACGCTTCGGGGTTCGTCTGGCCCATGCGGTTCCAGTCGTCCTCGACGGTCTTCCACGCGAGGCGGATGCCGAGGCCCGGGTTCCCCTCCCGCCATGTCTGCGGGTCGCCGAGATCGATCTTGGCCGCGAGGTCCGGGTCGTCCGATCCGACGGGCGTGTGTTCGATCCAGCCGGTGCGCTCGAAGCCGCCCTTGCGGCCACGGTCGCGCAGACCCTCGAAATACTCGCCGTCCTGATCCTCTTTCGGGACCGTGCCAGTGAACAGCACCTGCTTGTTCGGGCTCGCGTCCGTCGCCGGCAGCAGCGCCTCGAGGATCGTCAGCGGTGAGTGCTGCGCCTCGTCAACGATCAGCACGTCGAAGGAGACACCGACGCCGGCCGCGCCGGTGCGGGTGAAGAAGACGAGGCGGTTGCCGTTCTTCAGCTCGATCGCCCAGTTGCCGTTTCCGGTCGAGATGCCGGTGACGCCCTGCGCGGTCTGCTTGCCACCGCCGACGAGCTCGGCGCGGAGGATCGGCGAGGCGAGGATGATGCGGCGAGCGCGGCGGAATGCTTCGCGGGCGGTCGCGCCTTCGTGGGCGGTGTGCCCGATGAGCTTCGGGGCGCCGTCCTCGCGGGGCCAGAGGTACAGGTGGGCGAGTTCGTACGGGAGCAGGATGTTGCCCTTGCCCTGCTGGCGAGAGACGAGGATCCCGAACTCGGTCGCCGCCCACTGGCCCTCGGCGTCGATCGACGCGATCGCCTCGAGTCCGCCTTCCTGCCACGGGTCGCATTCGATCGATGCGAGGTCGCAGATGTCGAGGATGTCGTCGACGAGGGTGTCGGTGCGGCTAAGTGGTAGCGCCCTTACTCTCGGCTCTTGCAGCCCGAGCTGCTCGGGCTTGGGCGAGTTGGTCGGCAAGAGTCAGCTCCTTCGGCGTCTCCACCGGGCCGCGAGTCGCTTCGACGGCGGTCTGGAATACGCGAGCGATTGGAGCGATACGGGTCGGATCCTGCTCGGCAACGGTCTTGAACACCGTGCGGAGCGTGTCGACGATCAGCTTCATGTCGTCCGGCTTCTCGGCATCGTCGGTCGGCGGAGCATCGGGAGTCGGCGTGAACACGGGCTTCTTGTCGGCTCGCGGCGACTTCCGCCCCGACGACTCGCGACCGGCCTCGGTGTGAGCACGTCGGCACGCCGCGTCGACCTCGACGCCCTCGCGGAGGTGGCGACGGTACGCGGCATCGGTGCCACAAGGCGCCTTGGGACGTGCCATCGAACTCCCCCTCCCAGCGAATTCCCCCATGCGGCGTTTTTACCTGCGGAGAGAGCTGCCAGGACCGCGCGGGAGGTGGGCAGCACCGGGGCGACCCTGGATTTTCTGGCGACCTGCGTGCGGGCGCTCAGCGGGCTCGCATGGTCGCGGTGGCCCACGCGATGCGCAGGAAGCCGAGAGCGAGGCTGAGGCACCACCGACGGCTGTTGAGCACTACTCCGGGACCGGGGCGGGCGGCGGTCAGCTTGGTCGGCAGGGTCGCCACCTCCACAGGCTCACCATCACCCACGACGATCAGCACCCGAGTGGTGATGCTCCCTGCGAGCACGGCCATCACTCGCCGCCTGTCGTGGCGAGTGATGGGCCAGCATGCTGCATGAGCTCCCCCACCACGTCGACGGACAAACCGGGCGCCTCGGCGATCTCGTCAGCGACCATGCCGTAGGAGGCATGCGGGCTGCGAGGTGTGACGATCGCGACCGGCTCGATGCCCAGCGACTCGGCGTGCTCCTGGCCCGCCTGCTTCGTCGGGGCGAGCACGATGATCCGACGCGTCGGGTAAGGCGCGACGTCGACAGCCTCGACACTCTCGCCCTGGTCGCCGTAGGTGATCTCGACCGCCTCCGGGTCGATCTCGGCGATGACGACGTCTACGCGGTTGCTCGTGTTCACGATGCGCTCCATATCTCGGTGGTGGCGTTGTCGCTCTTCCGTGAGTTGCAGGTGAGGTGCATGGGCACGAGCAGGCCGCCGGCTAGGCGTCCACCGTTCCCGAGCGCATCGTCATGGTCAGCAGTGAACGACATGCGGTGACCGGCAGGCAGGTCGGTGTCGATGTGCTCACCGCATCCCCACCCCGACGGTGAGCCGTACCCGCACGGCAGGTCTTGGGCCTTCGTGCGACGCTTCAGCGCTCCCTGCTGGCGACGATAGGCACGATGCCCCTTGCCATCTCGAACTCTCTTCGCGGCCACGATCACACCTCCGTGGGGGCTGGCGCTCGGACGGAGGGGCGGCGTCCACGGCGGGGGAACGTGACGCGAGCCCTCAACCCTCCGTCCGAGACATTCAGCGAGTCGATATGGTGGCCGGATGAGTGACCCGTTCTCGATCGTTCACCAAATGCGTACGCAGGCTCAGAATGATGAGCAGAATCAGCTTCTTGCCGCCCTCGTCGAGACGATGTCGGGACAGGCCGCAGTGATGAAGGAGCAAGCCGAGGCAGCCAGTGCGTCGCAGCGGGCAGCGTGGTGGATCTCGCTCGCTTCGGTGCTCGTCGCGGCGGGCTCTCTGGCCGTCGCGATCCTCGCCCTCACCCTCGGCTGAGCAGCGGGCGGGCTGATGGGGAAACTCGTTGTCGATATGCTCAGCGCACCTACGAACGAGCGAAGGAGCTCAAGATGGCGAAGCTGAACGTGTACGAACGACCCGACGGCACCTGGGGGTGGCGGCTGTACGGCGATAACAACTCAGACATCATCGCGACCGACGGTGGTCAGGGCTACCAGAAGCTGGAGTACTGCGAGGAGATGGCGGAGAAGATCATCGGCGGCGAGTACGCCGATGCGCCGAGGACGATCACACGTCGACTTCGCGGGTGACTCGTGCGGGCGGCCGGTGGGACATGCCGGCCGCCCTGCTGTGGATGAGGTCATATCCGACCCGCTCAGCCCGCCCGCGAGGTAGGTGCGCCTCGGCGAAGGCAGGCCGGAAGACTAAGCCCCGCCGCCCATCACCGCTCGAGGGTTCGCATCATGCGACCAGCCCGGTGCTGCTCGCTCTCCGGTCCCGATCTATCGAGCAGCGGGAGGTCATGGCTAGCGGCGGTCGCTCTGCAGAGGGATGTGAGCGTGTGGTGGCGGGGCCACACCCGAGTACGACGAAAGCCCCGCCGGATGGGCGAGGCTTCGGTCACAGTTCAGGTGCAAGCACAGCTTAACAGAATCAGCGCGCACACTTCCAGCTGATCAGCTCGGCGTGTTGTTCGGATAGTCTCCTGCCTATGTCTACGGATACAGCGGGGGAAGCCGCTAGCAGGCGAAGAGACATCCTGATCGATGTCCTCGTCGCAGTGATCATCTTCGCCGCGGGCGTCGGACTAGCTACCCTCCTCTGGCTGTGGGGCTCAGGACGATGGTTTGATCAACCATTCCTGAATGTCGTGTCCTGGGTCGGCGCGCTCATCTCATTGGCCGGTGTCGTGCTCGCGTACCTGATTTTCCGGCGTCAGGCGCGTCAATCGAAGCGGTCAACCCAGTATCGGAATCGGGTTCTATCCGACTTGCAGGTCTTGGTGAGCGGTGTCGATTCGAAGGTCACCGACATGGTCGACCGGCTGAGCCTCCAGGTTTCCGATGCCGATGCAGAAGACGGC
>NZ_JXQX01000011.1:0-143866 GCF_000834175.1 Microbacterium sp. MEJ108Y
CCCGGCGCGGGCGGCGCGGGCGGCGCGGGCGGTGCGGGCTGCGCGCGCTGTGCCGGCTGCAGGGGCGGTGCGGGCTGTGCCGGCTGCAGGGTCGCGAGAGGAGGCGAGGTCTGCTGCGCCAGGGGCGTGCGCTCGAGCATGGTGCGCGCGAGAGTCGTGGCGCCTGCCACGGCGGCGGGCATGACGGCCACCGCACCTCCGGGGATCAGGAAGCAGAGTTGCGTCGCGACGCCGAAGCCGAGCACCCGCGCGCGATTGCCGCGGAACAGCACTGCACGGTCGGCGGGAGTGAGGTCGCGGGCGTCGAAGGCTCGCTGCGTGAGCTCGCGTGCGAGCATGCGGCCCGACAGCACGACGCCTCCGACCGCTGCGAGGACGCCGCCCACGAGAGGGACGAAGCCGAGCACCAGCACGAAGATCGCGATGAGGATGCCGAGGAGCACCAACCGCAGTCCCTCACCGACCGCCATCCAGAATCCGCCGCCGTCGGAAGGCGGCGCGTCGCCGAGGTCAGCCTCGACGGCCCGCCAGATGCGCTGGTAGAACGGGTCGCCGATGGCCAGGGCCAGGGCGCTGAACACGGCGCTGGCCAGAGCGAGCGCCGCGGCGAAGATCACGATGCCGACAGCGGCCCGGAAGACCGATCGCCACTCGGGGATCCAGCCGTCGGCGAAGGGTGTCACGGCGTCGGAGATCGGACCGAGCGACAGCGCGAGCGGCACGAGACCTGCGAGCAGCACCAGCGCCGCGATGAGTCCTGGCACGAGTCCGAGGGCCATCAGGCCGGGGCGGCGTCGCCAGGTGCCGAAGCCGCGCAGCAGCGTGCGGATGCCGTAGACGAACTCCCCGATCATGCGTCCAGCCTAGAAGCAGCGGTCATGGCGGCGCTCAGATCACCTTGCGCAGCGTGTAGCCGCGGGGCGTGGCGACGAACCCCGCCTCCTGCAACGCGAGGGCGAGCTCGGTGCCGTAGACGCCTTCGCCGTTGACCTTCTCGACCGTGAGGGTGTCGAGGCGCCGGGCGCGCGCCGTCGCGGCGAGGTCGGATCCCGCGGCGCGCAGCACCTCGGAGTCGTCGGTGAAACACAGCACCGTGCGCCCGCCGCGTTCGAGGTAGAGCACGAGTGAACCGTCGACGAGCACCACCAGGCCGCCGGCCTTGCGCCCAGGACGATGCGACACCTCGTCGCGCTTGGGCCACCCGAGCGCTGCGCCGTAGGGATTGGCGGGGTCGGTCGCGGCGAGCGTCACGGCCTTGCGTGGGGGCGGGTCGGCGAGCCCCGCGAACGTGCGCAGGCGGTCGACGGTGGCGGATGCCGCGAACTGCGCGGCACCCAGCCTCTCGATCACGTAACCGCGTCGGCAGTGCCCGGCCTCTTCGAATCCCGCGAGCACCCGGTATGTCTGGGCGAAGCCGCCCGGCACGCCCTCGGCCTGCACGGCGCCACGGGTGACCACGCCGTAGCGGTCGAGCAGCAGGCCGGCTGTGACGGTCGCCCGCCGAGCGGCATCCGTGTCGACCGAGGGGAGCAGGGACCAGCGTCCGCCGATCGATGAGGGGCGCGCCGCGGTGCGCGCGAGCGACATGCCCCGGTAGGTGCGGGTGCGCGGGGCGCGTCGCGTCACGCGGTGAGCCTGCGACCCCCCGGCCAGCAGCGACCGGATCGGGGCGAAGGTGTCGTTCGTCACACGCCCCGCCCAGGTCAGCGACCACAGCGCCTCGAGCACGGACTGCTCGTTCTCGGCGCCGGCCATCTCTTTCAGCTGGGCGGCGAAGTACGCCCCGCCTGCCTCGAGTGCGGCGAGCACCCGGGCCTCGAGCGAATCGGTGGCGATCTCGTCGTCGGGTTCGGGGAGTGTGAAGGGCGCGAGATCGACAGGGTGCAGCGAGACCCAGCCGTCACGCCCGGGCAGCGTGCCGTGACCCGACCAGATGACCTCTCCCGCGGCCGTGAGCTCGTCGAGCAGGGCGGGGGAGTAGTCCCGCACGCGAGAGGGCAGCACGAGCGACTCCCAGGCGCTCGCGGGAATGGGCACCCCGGCGAACTGCTCGATCACGGCGAGCACGCCGTCGAGTCCTTCGAGCGGACGGCCGAGGTGCTGCCAGTCGGGCAGGAAGCGCGCATACGCCTCGGGCGACACCGGTTCGACGCTGCCTCGGATCGCGGCGAGCGACCGCATCCGCAGTCGGCGCAGCACCTCGGTGTCGCACCACTCGGTCTCGTTGCCCGTTCCGGAGGCCTCGGGCAGGAAGTAGCCGCTGGTCAGTCGACCCGAGTGCTCCAGCCTCTGCAGCGTGTGTCGCGCGACCGCGGCGCCCAGGCCGAAGCGCGTAGCGATGGCATCCGTCGTGAAGGGGCCGTGCGTGCGGGCGTACCGTGCGACGAGATCGCCGAGCGGATCGGCGAGGGGTTCGAGGAACGCGACGGGGATGCCGGTGGGCAGCGCCGCGCCGAGCGCATCGCGCAGGCGGCCGGCGTCTTCGATCGCGGCGACGCGCGTGGTTCCGGCGACGGTGACCGGGATCGCGCGGCGCGCGTCGATCAGCGCGGCGAGGTGGTCGGAGGCCGAACCGGTCTCGGGGTCGAGTCGCGCGTCGATCTCGACCGCATCCATCGGACCCAGCATCCGCAGCAGGTCGGCGACGCCCTCGAGACCTCGCGCACGGCGCTCGGGATCGAGGCGCTGCGCCTCGCGCTCGAACTGCGCGATGACGTCGGGGTCGAGCAGCTCGCGGAGCTCGACCGTGCCGAGCAGCTCGCCGAGCAGCGCCGGGTCGACCGAGAGGGCGGCCGCCCGACGCTCGGCCAGCGGCGAATCGCCCTCGTACATGAATGCGCCGACGTAGCCGAAGAGCAGGTCGCGCGCGAACGGCGACGGCTGAGACGGCTGGGTCTCGACGAGTCTGATGCGTCGGTCGGCGATCGACACCGCGAGCGTGCGCAGCGACGGCAGGTCGTAGACGTCCTGCAGCACCTCGCGCAGGGTCTCCAGGATCACCGGGAATGTCGGATGCCGGCGGGCGACTTCGAGCAGCTGCGCCGAGCGCTGTCGCTGCTGCCACAGCGGGGTGCGCTTGTTCGGGTTCATCCGCGGCATCAGCAGGGCACGGGCGGCGCACTCGCGGAAGCGGGAGGCGAACAGCGCGGATCCGCCGACCTCCTGCGTGACCAGCTGCTCGAGCTCGTCGGGGTCGAACACGAAGAGCTCGGCGCCGGGAGGCTCGGCCTCGGCATCCGGAATGCGCACGATGATGCCGTCGTCGCTCGCGACCGCCGAGCCCTCGACTCCGAGGCGCTCGCGGATCCGGGCGTTGATCGCCAGAGCCCATGGTGCATGGACCTTCATGCCGTAGGGGGAGTGAAGGATGACCCGCCAGTCGCCGACCTCGTCGCGCCCGCGCTCGACCGTGAGGGTGCGGTCGGTCGGCAGGGTGCCTGTCGCCTCGCGCTGCTCGGTGAGGTGCGCCATCAGGTTCATCCTGGCCTGCTCGTCGAGACCGGCGTCGATCAGGCGCTGAGCGGCCTTCTCGGGAGTGGCCGCCGACACCTCGCGGGAGAACCTGCCGAGCGCCTCGCCGAGTTCGAACGGGCGGCCGATTCCGTCGCCGTGCCAGAACGGCACCTTGCCCGGCTGGCCGTATGCGGGAATCACGTTGACGCGGTCGTGCGTGATCTCGGCGATGCGCCAGCTCGTCGTTCCGAGCGTGAACACGTCGCCGACGCGCGACTCGTAGACCATCTCCTCATCGAGCTCGCCGACGCGGGCACCGGTCGACTCGCCGGCGACGAAGACGCCGAAGAGTCCGCGGTCGGGGATCGTGCCGCCGCTCGTGACGGCGATGCGCTGGGCGCCGGGACGCCCGGTCAGCGTGCCGGCGTCTCTGTCCCACACCAGGCGAGGGCGCAGCTCGGCGAACTCGTCGGAGGGGTAGCGTCCGGCGAGCAGGTCGAGCGTCGCCTCGTAGGCCGACCGCGGCAGGGACTGGAACGGCGCCGAGCGACGCACGGTCTCGAACCATTCCTCGACGCTGATCTCGCCGAGGGCGCTCGCCGCGACGGTCTGCTGGGCGAGGATGTCGAGCGGGTTGCGCGGCACCTGGATCGCCTCGATCTTGCCGGCCAGCATCCGCTCGGTGACGATCGCGGTGTGCAGTACGTCTCCCCGGTGCTTGGGGAACAGCGCCGCACGGCTGATCTCGCCGACCTGGTGGCCGGCGCGACCGACTCGCTGCAGCCCGGAGGCTGCCGAGGGCGGCGCCTCGACCTGGATCACCAGGTCGACCGCACCCATGTCGATGCCGAGCTCGAGGCTGCTCGTCGCGACGACGCAGCGAAGGACGCCGGACTTCAGCTCCTCCTCGACCTGTGCCCGCTGCTCTTTCGAGACCGAGCCGTGGTGTGCCTTGGCGAGCACGGGGTCGGCGCCGGCTGTCGCACCCGCCTGCGCCATCATGGCCGCCGGCACCGATGCCTCGGGCAGGGCGACGCCGATGCGCTCGGAGTAGATCTCGTTCAGTCGCCCGGTGAGCCGTTCGGCCAGCCTTCGCGAGTTCGAGAACACGATGGTCGACTTGTTCTGCAGGATGCGGTCGACGATCGCCTCCTCCACGTGCGGCCAGACGGAGCCGGTGACCTCGGTGTATTCCGCATCGGCGGCATCGCCGGCATCCTTCGGCGCCCCGGGAGGCGGCGGCGGATTGGTCATGTCGTCCATCGGGACGATGACGCCCAGCTCGAACGTCTTCGATGCGGGCGGGGCGACGATCTCGACCGGGGCGGCGCCGCCGAGGAATCGTGCGACCTCGTCGATAGGGCGCACGGTCGCCGACAGTCCGATGCGCTGGGCCGGCTCGTCATGGCCATGAGTGCGGCGCAGCGCGTCGAGACGCTCGAGGCTCACCGCGAGGTGTGCTCCGCGTTTGGTCGCGGCGACCGCGTGCACCTCGTCGATGATCACCGTGTGCACGTCGCGCAGAGTCTCGCCGGCGCGGCTGGTGAGCATGAGGTAGAGCGACTCGGGGGTGGTGATGAGGATGTCCGGAGGATCGGAGACCAGCTTGCGGCGGTCGCTCGACGTCGTGTCGCCCGAGCGCACGCCGACGGTCACGGAGGGGGCCTCGACCCCGAGGCGCCTGGCCGACTGCCCGATGCCGATGAGCGGAGAGCGCAGGTTGCGCTCGACATCGACGCCGAGAGCCTTCAGCGGTGAGATGTAGAGGATGCGCGTGCGCGAGCCGTCTCTGGCCCTGGCGGGCTGCTCGGTACGCTCGCGGAACACGCTGTCGATCGCCCAGAGGAAGGCCGAGAGGGTCTTGCCCGACCCGGTCGGAGCCACCACGAGCGCGTGCTTGCCGGCTGAGATGGCATTCCACGCACCGGCCTGCGCAGGAGTGGGTTCGGGAAACGCACCCCTGAACCAGTCTTGCGTGGCAGGAGTGAAGCGGTCGAGCACGTCACCCATCAGTCCATCATCACCCGTGCCACCGACATCGGGGCGGCCGTTGTCCCCAGAGACCACCATGCGGTAGGCGTGATCCGAGGTGGCGCCCGCCCGCCGGCGGGCGCCACCTCGTCAGAGCGCCTCGTGCAGCGCGCCCTCGGCGTCGATCTCGAGCGTGAGCCCCAGGTCGAGACGGGCGAGGAACGCGTCGTCGTGACTCACGACCAGCACCGCCCCGCGGTAGGCCCGCAGCGCCTCGACGAGCTGGTCGACGGTGTCGATGTCGAGGTTGTTCGTCGGCTCGTCGAGCACCACGAGGTGCGGTGCGGGATCCGAGAGCAGCAGCCTGGCCAGCGACACCCTGAAGCGTTCGCCGCCAGACAGGGCGGCGACAGGGCGCTCGGCCGTGGCTCCTCGGATGAGGAACCTGGCGAGCCGGTTGCGCAGCTCCTTCTCGGGCACCTGCGACGCGGCATCCGCGATGTTCTCGAACACCGACCGGTTCTCGTCGAGCCCGTCGATCCGCTGCGGCAGGTAGCCGATGCGGTCGGTGAGCGCCGTCGCCGTCAGCGCCGGCCGTTCCGTATTCAGCAGGGATTCCTCCGAGAGGGCGGTAGAGCCGTCATCCGGACCGATCGTCGGCATCGGTGCTGACTCGCCGACGCCGACGCCGACGCCGACGCCGACGCCGACGCCGCCGCCGACGCCGGCTCCGGCCACCAACCGCTCGAGCAGCGTCGTCTTTCCGGCGCCGTTGCGCCCGATCAGGGCGACGCGGTCGGGGCCCTGGACGATCCACGACCGCTCGCCGTCGCCGATCATGGCGATGCGCCGCGAGCGCGACACCTGGGGGTCGGGAAGCTCGATCTTCATCGACGCATCCGAGCGCAGACGGCGCCCCGCCTCATCGAGCGCGGTGCGAGCGGCATCCTCCTTCGCGCCGACCTCGGTGCGCAGCTTTCCCGCTGACACCTCCGCGGCCATCTTGCGACCGTGCGCGATGATCTTCGGCACGCGCTTCTCGATCTCCGCCTTCTTCGCCGTGCGCGACCGGTGCGCGAGCTTGACCTCGGCCTCGATGCGCTGACGCTTCTCCTTGCGGAACTCCTGCTTCGCCGTGACCTCTGCCTGCCTGGCGGCCTCCTGCTCGGCATCCAGCCAGGCTCGCCATTCGGAGTACGGGCCCCCGAACACGCTCAGCGTCTGGGCGTAGAGCTCGGCGGTGTCGTCCATCAGCTCGAGCAGCGAGAGATCGTGGCTGACCACGATGAGCGTGCCCTTCCACGATCTGACCATGGCCGCCAGCTTCGCGCGGGCTTCCCGATCGAGATTGTTGGTCGGCTCATCGAACAGGGTGATCGGTGCACGCCGCAGACGGATGCCGGCGATCGCGACCAGCACCGCCTCACCGCCCGACAACTCGCCGACACGTCGGTCGAGGAACTCGGGGGCGAGGCCCGCCTCGGCCAGGGACTGCTCGGCTCGTGCCTCGATGTCCCACTCGTCGCCGACCGCGTCGAAGTGCGCCTGGTCGACATCGCCCGCGCTGATCGCTCGGACGGCATCGAGGGCTTCGGCGACTCCGAGCAGCTCGGACACCCGGCGGTCGACGTCGAGCGTGAGCTGCTGCGGCAGGTACGCGACCTCGCCAGTCGTGGTGAGGGATCCGGTCGTGGGATTCAGCTCGCCCGCCATGAGGCGGAGCAGTGTCGACTTGCCGGCGCCGTTGCGGCCGACCAGCCCGGTGCGACCGGAGCCGAACGATCCCGAGACCGAGTCGAGCGCGGTGGTGCCGTCCGGCCAGGTGAAGGTGAGTCGGTCGAGGGTGACCGACGCGTGGAGGGTGGGTACTGACATGGTGTCTCCTGACGAGTGCGAGGGTGCACTGACACCGGTCGCCCGAGGGCCCCGTCTGAGCGGGGCGCTGTCGGAGGACAGCGGGCGTGGTCTGCCGTGGAGTCGGCGATCGTCGGGTCAGCGCGCGGAAAGGCGAGCGCGGAGGCGACGGATCAGATCAAAGGACTTCCAGACACGGCGGACAGGACTCCACGACGATACCCGGGCGTGTCGGACTTTCGCAACCCCGGGCGTGTCGCACTTGCGGACAGGCTCGATCAGGCCTTGGCGGCCCGCTCCAGCCATTTCGTGAGGAAGACGTGCACGTCGCGGAGCTCTTCCTCCGAGATGCTGTGCGTGAGTCCGGTGTAGACCCGCCCTGACAGCTCGGAGTGCGAGGGCAGCCACTCTGCGGTGTGGGCGACCAGCGCCTCGGGGATCACCTGATCGTTCGTGCCTCGGCCCCAGAAGACGTGCGGTCGCGACTCGGTCAGCGCTTCGTCACCCGGAAGCTCGCCGGCCGCGGCGTAGCCGCTGAGCGCCACCACGGTGTCGATGCTCTGCGGGGCGAGGCGCATGGCCTGGAGCGCGACGGCGGCGCCCTGCGAGAAGCCGAGGAGAGCCACCGCAGGAGTATCCTCCCGAGCATCGTCGAGCCAGCGCAGGAATGCCTCTGCCGCCAGCGTCACCGACGCGGCGCTGCGGCCGTCGAGGCCCTCGATGGCATACCAGGAGCGCCCCGGCATCGGCCACGGGGGTGCGAGCGGGGCGGCGACGGATGCCACGGCGATGCCCTCGGGCAGATACGGCACCAAGCCGAACAGGTCGTGCTCGTCGGCGCCGTATCCGTGCAGCAGCACCAGCAGCGGCATCCCCGCGCGGTCTTCGGTCGACCAGCGCGTGAGGAGCCCGTCGATCATCAGTTCTTCGCTCACCCGTCCATCCTGCCAGCGCCCTCTGACACGCGCAGGCGCTGATCGTCGGATCGTATGCCGGTCGTGGCCGCAAGTCGGTGTTCGGGCGAGGATGCGGCTGGTAGAAAGGAGACATGTCCGTCCGCACACCTGATCCCGATCCCGAGCCCGACGACGGCCTCGAGGGTTTCGGCTCCGCACAGCCCTCGCGCGACTCCAATCCGGGGTGGTTGAGCGAATACGAGCTCGCAGAGGCGAGACGCCACCTGCCGATGCTCTACGTCGAGGCGATCCCGGTGCGCACCGACGGTTCAGGCCAGGTGACCGAGATCGGCATCCTGCTGCGGTCGACCCCCATGGGCGAGATGACGCGCACGATCGTCTCGGGTCGAGTCCGGTTCGGCGAGACGATCCGCGATGCGCTGTTCCGCCACGTCGAGAACGACCTGGGCCCGATGGCGTTCCCGCTGCTCCCGCCCCAGCCACTGCCGTTCACGGTCGCCGAGTACTTCCCGATCCCGGGGGTCAGCGCCTACCACGATGACCGTCAGCACGCCGTCTCGCTCGCGTTCGTGGTGCCGGTCACCGGCACGTGCGAGCCGCGACAGGACGCGCTCGAGGTCACGTGGTTCTCGCCGGAGGCGGCGGCGTCGGACACGGTCGCCGCCGAGATGGAGGGTGGGCGCGGCACGCTCATCCGTCTGGCGCTCGCGAATCTCGGTCTGCTCCGCTAGCGGCGCAGTCACCGCATACGCGAGAGACCCACCGTCACGACTTCTGATGGTGGGTCTCTCTCGTCGGTCGCGGGCGCCGCGACCGAATTCTCAGCGCGTGGTGAGGCGCGCGAGCTCTGCGACGAACTCGTCGACGTCGGACTCCTCGGTGTCGAACCCGCACATCCAGCGGACCTCGTTGCGCGCGGCATCCCAGTCGTAGAAGCGGAACTTCTCGCGCAGCCGGTCGGCGATGCCGTCGGGAAGGGTCGCGAAGACGCCGTTCGACTGGGTCGGCTGCGTGAACGACACTCCGGTGATCTCGCCGGCGGCGATGCCGGCCTCGATCGCGCCGCGCAGGCGCTGGGCCATGGCGTTCGCGTGCTGGGCGTTGCGCAGCCACAGGTCGCCCTCGAGCAGCGCGATGAGCTGCGCCGAGACGAACCGCATCTTCGACGAGAGCTGCATGTTGAACTTGCGGGAGTACTGCAGACCCGTCGACGCCTCGGGGTTCAGCACCACGATGGCCTCGCCGAGCATGGCTCCGTTCTTCGTGCCGCCGAAGCTGAGCACGTCGACACCGGCGTCGCGGGTGAAGGCGCGCAACGGCACGTCGAGGGCCGCGGCCGCGTTCGAGATGCGTGCGCCGTCGAGGTGCAGCATCATGCCGCGTTCGTGCGCGTGGTCGGCGAGCGCGCGGATCTCGTCGACGGAGTACAGGGTGCCGAGCTCGGTCGACTGCGTGATCGAGACCACGAGCGGCTGTGCGCGGTGCTCGTCGCCCCAGCCCCAGGCCTCGCGGTCGACGAGCTCGGGCGTGAGCTTGCCGTCGTCCGTCGGCACGGCGAGGATCTTGAACCCGCCGATCCGCTCGGGGGCACCGCCTTCGTCGACGTTGATGTGAGCGGTGGACGCCGCGATGACGGCGCCCCAGCGGGGCAGCATCGACTGCAGGCCGGTGACGTTCGCGCCGGTGCCGTTGAACACCGGGAAGGCCTCGACGCCCTCTCCGAAGTGCGCGCGGAAGACCTCCTGCAGACGCGCCGTGTAGGCGTCCTCGCCGTATGCGACCTGGTGGCCGCCGTTCGCCGCTGCGATGGCCGCGAGGACCTCGGGGTGGACGCCGGAATAGTTGTCGCTGGCGAAGCCCCGGACGGCGGGGTCATGCTGAATACTCACCGCACAAGCCTATTGCCGGATGCCGGCCGCTGACGCCGCGCTGCGGAACCGCCCTACCGAATGTCCGAGGCCCCGCCTACCCTCTAATCATGGAGCGCACCGCAGCGAAGACGGCCTTCGCGAACGTCCTCGTCAACACGCTCATCGCGAACGTGACGACGAGCTTCCTGTGGTTCGCGCTGACGTTCTGGGTGTACATCGAGACGCAGTCGGTGCTCGCGACCGGCATCATCGGCGGCGCCTACATGCTGTTCGTCGCCTTCTTCGCGATGATCTTCGGCACGATCGTCGATCGCAACCGCAAGCACACGGTGATGCTGCTCTCGAGCGTCATCTCGGCGGTCGCGTTCCTGATTGCGGGGGTGCTCTACGTCTGGCAGCCCGAGTCGGCGCTGCTCGACCTCGGCGGCCCGTGGTTCTGGCTGTTCTCGGCGATCATCCTGTTCGGCGGGGTCATCGAGCAGCTGCGCAACATCGCGCTCTCGACCACGGTCACGCTGCTGGTGCCCGAAGACCGGCGGGCCAACGCCAACGGCCTCGTCGGCACGGTGCAGGGGCTGGCCTTCCTCGTGACGAGCGTGTTCTCGGGGCTCTCGATCGGCTTCCTCGGCATGGGGTGGACTCTGGCGATCGCGATCGGCGCGATGGCGCTGACGTTCGTGCACCTGCTCTTCATCCGCATCCCCGAGGGGGCACCGCACCCCGGCCCCGACGCCAAGAGCGCACTCGACTTCCGCGGCAGCGTGGCGGCCATCCGTCTGGCGCCCGGGCTGTTCGCGCTGATCATCTTCTCGACCTTCAACAACCTCATCGGCGGCGTGTACATGGCGCTGATGGACCCCTACGGTCTCACTCTCTTCGACGCCCAGATGTGGGGGTTCGCTCTCGCGTTCGCGTCGACCGGGTTCCTGATCGGCGGCGGGCTCGTGGCGAAGTTCGGCCTCGGCGCGAAGCCGATGCGCACGCTGCTGCTGGTCGTGATCGCGATGGGCATCCTCGGCTCGGTGTTCATGCTGCGCGAGTGGTGGCCGCTCTACGTGATCGGCATGTGGATCTACATGGCTCTCGTGCCTCCTGTCGAGGCGGCGGAGCAGACGATCATCCAGAAGGTGGTCCGCTACGACCGGCAGGGGCGCGTGTTCGGCGTCGCCGCCGCGATGGAGGCCGCAGCCGCCCCGATCACGGCGTTCCTGATCGCGCCGATCGCCGAGTTCCTGATCATCCCGTACATGAAGACCTCCGAGGGGCAGCAGCAGTGGGAGTGGCTGCTCGGCACGGGTGACGCTCGGGGCATCGCGCTGATCTGCCTGTTCGCGGGCATCATCATGGTGGTGGCTGCCACACTCGCGTTCTTCACGAAGTCGTATCGCAAGCTCACCGAGCTCTATGCGAACGCCCCGGAGCAGGATCCGAACGGCGAGGATGCTGTGGAGGACGGCGATGCCAGCGACGCTGCAGGGGCAGACGCGGTCGCGAATCGCAGCGTCGACGACCGCATCGCAGATTCCCCGCCGCCGCTGCGGGGGCTGCCGCCCGAAGTGCCCGAGGCGCGTCGCTAGCCGCGGTCGACCGGGTCAGTCGAGCGTGAGGATCTGGTCGTTGAGATCGGCGGCGTCGCCGTCCCACAGGGCCAGCACACGCGGTGCGAGTGACTCGGGGTCGAGCGCCTTCGCCCGGAACACGACGGATGCCGCGCGCAGCGGCTCCCCGGCATCCCTGGCCGCCTTGGCGAAGCCCTGAGCCACGGCGCGCGTCCACGCCTCGCTCGCCGCCTTGATGGCCGCGTAGTTCGCACCGCCCGCCAGAGGGCGCCCCACGGCGGTGGACGAGACGATCGCGAAACGTCCGGCATCCGACGCACGCAGTGCAGCGTCGAACGCCCGGCTGGTCGCACGCACCGCATCGAGCGCCGGCAGGAGGGCGCGGAAGTCGTCATCGGACTGTCCGGCGAGCCCGCCGCCGCCGCGCCAGCCGCCGACCAGCGGGATCACCGCGTCAACCGTGTCGAGCCGTGAGGCCAGCTCCGTCATCGCCTCCAGTGAGGTCGCGTCAGCCACCTCGACCTGGGCTCCGATCGACCGCAGCGATTGCAGCCGCTCGGCGGAGCGACCGGTGGCGATCACCCGCGCCCCGGCGTCGACGAGTGCCCGAGCGAGCGCGAGTCCCGAAGGGCTGGTGGCTCCGGCGAGGAGGACGGTTCTGTCGGTGACGCTCATGTGCTCAACTCTCGTGAAGAAACAGTTCTGCGGCCACCCCGGGCAGGAATGGCCGCAGATGCTGCGTCCGATCGCCCCCGCGACCGGACCCCAGAAATGCGCGAGTCAGTCGTCGGTGCCCCGGATGCCGACGGTCGACTCGATGACCGGCTTCATCTTCTTGTCGAGGGCTTCGAAGAACATGGAGAGGGGGAACTCGTCGTCCAGCACCGCGTCGGTGAAACCCTTCGGGGCGCCGGCGAGGATCTCGTCCGGAAGACCGCGGGCCCAACGCGAGGCGGGGTTCGGGGTGAGCACGGAACGGACGAGATCGTAGGCGGCCAGCCAGTGAGCCGTCTTCGGGCGATCGATCGAGCGCCAGTAGAGCTCGTCGATCGCATCGCCGAGGGCGACGACCGCATCGGGCACGGCAGCCCAGTCGAACGCGAGGGCGGTGTCGGTCCAGTGCAGCACGCCGCGCTGGTGCAGCCAGGCGAACAGCAGCTGTCCACCGAGACCGTCGTAGTTGCGCACACGCGATCCCGTGATCGCGAAGCGGAAGATCCGGTCGAAGATCACGGCGTACTGCACGAGGTCCGCGTGGTCGAGCATCTCGTGCTCGGAGTCGGAGAGGCTCTCGCCGGCCTCGGCACGCGCACGCAGGGACCGCTCGATGTTCACCGACTCGCGGAACGCGGTCAGGT
Source organism: Microbacterium sp. MEJ108Y (assembly GCF_000834175.1). NCBI lineage: Bacteria > Bacillati > Actinomycetota > Actinomycetes > Micrococcales > Microbacteriaceae > Microbacterium > Microbacterium sp. MEJ108Y. The sequence continues at coordinate 12,984 of NZ_JXQX01000011.1, forward strand.
CGCACCGCAGCTCTTCGAGCGAGTAGAGGAAGAACGGCATCCGCTGCTTGATCATGAACGGGTCGAACGGCAGGTCGCCGCGCATGTGGGTGCGGTCGTGGATGATGTCCCACATCACGAACGCGCGCTCGGTCAGCGCCTGGTCGTCGAGCATCGCGGCGGCGCGCTCGGGAAGCTCGAGCTTGGTGATCTCGGCGGCCGCGCGGGTGACCCGACGGTAGCGGGCTGCTTCACGGTCCTGGAAGATCGCGCCCCACGTGAACGAAGGGATCTCGCGCATCGCGACGGTCTCGGGGAACAGCACGGCCGAGTTCGTGTCGTACCCGGGCGTGAAGTCGACGAGCCGCAGCGAGACGAACAGCTTGTTGCCGTAGTCGCCGGCCTCGAGGGCCGCGATGAACTCGGGCCAGATGGTCTCGACGATGAGCGCCTCGACGAGGCGATCGCTCGAGCCGTTCTGCGTGTACATCGGGAAGACGACCAGATGACGGATGCCGTCGACCCGGTGCTGCTGAGGCTGGAAGGCCATGAGCGAATCCAAGAAGTCCGGCACGCCGAATCCTTCGGAGACCCAGCGGTCGAAATCGACGATCGACGCGGCGAGGTACTCGGCGTCGTGCGGGAAGGCCGGGGCGAGGGCGCGGATGCCGGCGGTGACCGCCCCGACGAGATCACGGGCTGCGGCGTGGTGCGCAGCATCCGGGATCGAGCCGTCCTTGATCTGCATCTCGCGGATCGCGATCGCCGCGTCCTTGAGCTGCGCCCACGCTGCGGAAAATTCCGCGGTCGATGCGTCTTCGACGACCTCGGGTTCGCCGACGATGGCCTGTGCAGCGGAGCTGTTGGCGGAAATGATGGACATCGGGACCTCCGATCGGAGACTTTCACGGAAAGATTCCGGCATATACGGAATCCTGACGATAATATTACATCCATGGATGACTCCGTCGACCGCGCGATCCTGGCCGAGATCTCACGAGACGGGCGTGCGACGCTGTCTCAGCTCTCCGACGCCGTCGGGCTCTCCGTCTCGGCCGTCCAGTCGCGACTCCGCCGCCTGGAGACCAGAGGCGTCATCACCGGCTACCGTGCGATCCTCGACCCCGAGCTGGTCGGCACCCCTCTCTCGGCGTTCATCGAGATCACCCCTCTCGACCCGGCCCAGCCCGACAACGCCCCCGAGCTTCTCGAGCACCTCGACGCGATCGAGGCGTGCCATTCGATCGCCGGCGACGCCAGCTACATGCTGTTCGTGCGGGTCGCATCGCCGCGTGCGCTGGAAGAGCTCGTGCGCGACATCCGCCTCGCGGCGAACGTCAGCACCCGCACGACGGTCGTGCTGCAGACCTACTACGAGCACCGGCCGATCATCTCGGTCGCCCCCGAAGACGAGTAGAGAACGCGCGCGTCCCTCACAACACCGCGCTGATCACAGCACCGCGCCGACCATCGCCTCCCCGAGGGGCGTGCGCAGATGCAGCATCCTTGCGCCGTCGCGTTCGCTTGAGATCAGGCCGGCGTCGCGCAACACCGTGAGGTGGTGGGATGCCGTGGACACGGCGATCCCCGCATCCTGAGCCACCTGTGAGGTGGTGCGGGCAACGCCGGCCTCGAGCAGGATCGTCGCGCGCGCCGGGCCGAGGAGGGCGCCGAGCGACGTGGCGATCTCGCTCGCGTTGCGGGACCAGCCGGCGGTCACGCCCCGCGCGGGATAGAACAGGGTCGGCTGGGCCGGCGGTTCGGTGAGCACCATGCATCCCCAGGACGACATCACCGACGGCACCAGCACCAGTCCGCTGCCGTGGCAGTCGACGAGCTCGCTGTGGCGGCGAAGGGAGACACGCACGGCCCCGTCGCCCCAGCTCACGGTCGGATGCAGTCCACCCGCCATCTCTCGGATCCCCGAGGTGGCGATCACCCGCGACCGCACGGCGATGTCGGATCGCAGCAGACGTTCGAGCTGCGGCCAGACGGGAGCGAGCGCGGCATCCCACACCGCCGACCAGGCGTCGGCGATCATCTCGCGGGCACGGGTCGGCTGCTCCTGCATCTCGCGCAGCGCCCGCCGGCGGGATCCCGACGAGCGGATCACCATCTTGCCGAAGTCGACCCGCATCGGATCCAGCGGTGTGATGCGCAGCGCCGCGAGCTCGGCCTCGGGCGTCATGTCCCACCCCGGCGCCGCCGTGAGGAAGTCGGGCATGTAGCCGTCGTCGCCGATCACCACGGCGAGCAGCTGGAAGCTCTCGCGCGGCAATCGATCGCGCACGGCCCGCAGCCACCCCCACTGCAGCGGGTGCTGCTCCGGGCGCAGCAGCACGCGCACTGCGTGGGCGAGTTCGTGGCCGGGGGAGATGCCGAATCGCACCGACTGGATGTCGCCGGGGCTGAGGTGGAACTTGACGCGATGGTCGGGGTGCTCGACGCCTTCGACCGGTGTATCGGGTCGACCCGCGTGTGAGTTTCGATCCACATCGAAACTCTAGGACGAGCGTGCGCGCCTGTCGAGACTGGGCTCATGAACACCACGTCATCTGCTCTCGAAGCCGTCGCCGCCGCGGACATCCGCATCGGCTCCGGACGCAGCCGCAGGTTCGTCGGCGCGGATCACGGTGCGGGGATCTCGTACTTCTACGTCGAGAATCAGCCCGGCGAGGGGCCGGGCCTGCACTGGCACCCCTACCCCGAGACCTGGGTGGTGCTCGAGGGCACGGCGCGGATCACGGTCGGCGATGAGACGATCGTCGCCTCCGCAGGCGACACCGCGACAGGCCCGGCCTTCGTGCCACACTGCTTCACGAACGTCGGCGAGGGGATGCTGCGCATCATCGGCATCCATGCGTCGGCGACGATCATCCAGACCTTCCTCTCCGACGACTGAACGACCACGCACAGGAGCATCCATGTCCTTCCAGGCATACCTCGACAAGGTCGAGACCCAGACCGGCCTCACGCCTCGCCAGTTCATCGCACTCGCCAAGGAGCAGGGGTTCGACGAGTCGACCAAGTCGACCGTGGTCCTCAACTGGCTCAAGCAGGACTACGGCCTCGGCCACGGCCATGCGCAGGCGATGGTGCACGTGATCCTCAAAGGCCCGAAGATCAGCGACAAGCACGTCGGCAAGGGCGGAGCGCACGGTGACGCGTCCGACACCCTCTGGCTCGACGGCAAAGACAGCAACCCGAACCCCTGACCTGCGTCTCCCGGCACACGACAGAAGAGAGAGAATCATGGCCGTCCGCGTCGATCTCAACGTCTCCCTCGACGGATTCGCGACCACCACCGACCAGACACCGGAGAACCCCTTCGGCGACGACTGGCCGCGTCTGGTCGCTGCCTACGCCGCGACGCGGACGTTCCGCAGCCGCGTTCTCGGTGACGACTCAGGAGCAGGCACGACCGGAGTCGACGAGAAGTACGCCCACGCCTACTTCGAGGGGATCGGCGCCGAGATCATGGGCGCGGGGATGTTCGGTCTGCACCAGTTCCCGGACGATCCGCAGTGGCGCGGCTGGTGGGGCGATGAACCGCCGTTCGAGGTGCCGGTCTTCGTTCTCACCCATACTGCGCGCGACTCGATCGAGTTCGCGAACGGCACCGTCTTCCACTTCGTCGACGGGAGCCCGGAAGAGGTGCTGCCGCGTGCTCTGGACGCCGCGAACGGGGGCGATGTGCGCATCGGCGGCGGTATCGACGTGGTGCGGCAGTTCCTCGGGGCGGGACTGGTCGATCGGGTGCACCTCGCGGTGAACCCGCTCGTGCTCGGCAGAGGCGAGCGCATCTGGGACGGTCTGCGCGGGATCGAGAACGGCTACGACGTCGAGTCCGAGGTCGCCGAGTCGGGAGTCACGCATCTGACCTTCCGCCGGGGCTGAGCCCGCGGCATCGTCCGCGCATCGTCCATCGGCGGCCCCAGTAGGATTCCCTGCGTGGCAGCATCCTCGAAGCGCAAGAAGAACCAGACCCGTGTGAGCGGCAATCCCGCGAAGCGGGCGAGCGGCAACCCCGCGAGCCAGGCCGTCATCGACGCCGGGCCCGTGACGTTGGGCGACTGGATCGGCGCCGCCCGTCTGCGCACGCTGCCGCTCGCCGTCGCCCCGGTCGTCATCGGCACCGGCGCCGCACGCAGCACCGGTCCGGAGTTCCACTGGGTGATCGCCCTGGCGTGCCTCGCGGTCGCCGTGCTGCTGCAGATCGGCGTCAACTTCGCGAACGACTACAGCGACGGCATCCGCGGCACGGACGCCGTGCGTGTGGGGCCGGCTCGACTGACGGCATCCGGTCGGGTGAAGCCGCGCACCGTGCTCGTCGCGGCTCTCGTGTTCTTCGCGCTCGCCGCGGCGGTCGGCGTCGCGATCGTCATCCGCACCGAGCAGTGGTGGATGCTGGCGATCGGTGCGGCCTGCATCATCGCCGCCTGGTTCTACACCGGCGGCAAGCGACCCTATGGATACAACGCGCTCGGCGAGGTGTTCGTCTTCATCTTCTTCGGACTCGTCGCGACCCTCGGCACCACGTGGGTGCAGGTCTTCGAGCTGCCGCAGCAGGCGTGGCTCGGAGCGATCGCCGCCGGTCTCTTCGCCTGTGCTGTGCTGCTCGCCAACAACCTGCGCGACATCGACCAGGATCGCGTGGTCGGAAAGCGCACCCTGACGGTGCTGATCGGCAAGCGGGCGACCCAGGTGCTGTTCACTCTGTTCGTGATCGTGCCGTTCGGCATCCTCGTGCTGATCGCACTGCTGTACCCGATCGCGTGGATCGGTCTGCTCGCGCTGCTCGCCGGACTCCCGGCGATCCTCATCGTCTGGACCTACCGCCAGGCGAAAGAGCTGGTCACGGCACTGGCCCTGACATCGCTGACCGCACTCCTCTACGCCGGCGCGTTCTTCTGGGCGCTCGCCGGCTGAGTCAGTCCTCGCGACGTGTGGTGGCGCCGGCCTCGCCGGCGATCGCCTCGTCCTCGGCATCCGCATCGTCCTGCTCGGCGGAGCTGCGGCCTCCGCGACGCTCGACGATCCGCGCTGAGGCATCGGTGAGAGGTCGGCGCAGGAACAGCATCGAGATGCTCATGCCGATGAGGGCGGCGAAGATCGCGGCGAGCCACCAGTACTCGCGGAAGATCGGGAAGAAGAACCACATGATCGCCAGGGGCACGAGGAAGGCCAGCAGACGCAGCACGGTGTAGACGAGGAAAGGTGCACGGTTCTTCACCCGCACAGTCTACGTTCGCGAGCTGAGGGGTCTGCTGTCAGCCGTCCAGGCCGAGCGACTGGAAGGGGATGCCGCGTACGACGCGCTTCCACGGGTGCTCGCCGAGCGACCACAGCAGCTTCGCGTCGAGGTCGAGAGCGAGATCCTCGCAGCCGACGGGCAGGGGCACCCGATCGCGCACCAGGGCGTCCCGGCTGCCGGTCCACAGCGCGCCGGGGCGCATGCCGTCGGACTGCGAGACGAAGTGCCGGTCGCCCCAGCGTGCCGCTCCCTGCATCTGCGTGATGCCGGGGGTGAAGCGGCTCTCTTCGCGGAAGTCGTCGTCATCGGCGTCGGGCACCGTGAACTCCGCGATCCGCCCCGCGTCGTCTTTCGTGTACTCGCCGATGAGCACTCGCCGCAGGGGCGTGCCGTCGTCGTCGAACACGCGACCCAGGTATGAGCACCGCAGTTCGATCGGGTGCACGCGGGTGCGCACCGCGACGAGTGCGGAGGCGCGCAGGCCTCGACCGCTCGCACCGGCGATGCGTCGCGCCTCGGCGCCCCGCACCCGGCGGATGTCGGCGAGGTCGAACTCCCAGATGCCGCGACCGGTCGCCGCGACGAACAGCCGATCGTCGAACCACGCGAGGCCGCCGGCATGGATCGGGGCGGGCTGCAGCTCTCCGCCCTCGTCGATGGCGAGCAGCACGTCGAGATGGCGAGAGCGCTCGAGGTCGACGAACGCGACGCGGGACGCCAGGTGGTGACCGTCGAGCCGCTGACGGAACCAGCTGACAGCGAGTGTGCGGCGCCCGTGCCACAGACCGAGATCGACGCCCTGCGGATACCAGCGGCGCGTCCAGGTGCGAGCGCTCAGCCACCGCAGGTCGACCGTGGCGCGGCGCTTCTGGCGCACCGGGCGCCAGGTGGTTCCGAACGGCCAGAGCATGCACCCATCGTCGCCGATCGTCGGGCCAGGTGCGAATCCGGCAGAGGGCACCGGTGGGTCGGCCGATATCGCGTCACCGTGCGTTCACCCGCCGGCCCCCGACCGGCAAGGAGCGCCTGCGAGCATTCCGAGACCGTCGACCCGGGGGAGTTCTGTGCGCACACCGCTCGTCACCGTCATCCTGCCCGCGAAAGACGCAGGCGCCTACATCGGTACGACGCTCGAGACGCTGACACGGCAGTTCGACGACCCTGCCTCGCTCAAGCTCGTGGCGATCGACGACGGCTCGCGCGATGACACCGGCACGCTCATGAGGCGATACGCCGAGCGGTTCCCGCACGCCGAGGTCATCGTCAACCCTCGGCCGAAAGGGCTCGCGAGTGCCCGCAACCAGGGGCTCGAGCATGTCGAGGGCGACGCCTTCTGCTTCCTCGACGGAGACGACTGGATGCAGCCCCAGCGACTCTCGGTGCTGGCCCGGCGGCTGAACGAGCTGGGCTGCGACTTCCTCCGCACCGACCACGTCACGGTGAAGGCCGGCGTGCGCGCCCTCGTGCCGGCGCCGTACCCGTGGCGGGAGACCGTCGGTTCGCCGCGTGAGGCGATCCTGCCCGACGACGAGCCGACCATGGTCGACTACCCGTTCGCCTGGGCCGGGATCATGCACCGACGCCTGATCGACCAGGGGCTCGCGGGTTTCACACCGGGCCTCTTCACCGCCGAGGATCGACCGTGGATCTGGCGGCTGCACCTGCAGGCCCGCTCGTTCGCGGTGGTCGACGCCCCGGCCCTGCTCTACCGCCGCGGGGTGTCGACATCGCTCACCCAGGTGCGCGACCGGCGACAGCTCGACTTCGTGCGCGCGATGGGTGAGGTGCTCGACATCGTCGAGGCGGATGCCGAGTCCGACCGGTTCCTGCCGAAGGCGGTGTGGAGCGTGATGGCGCTCTCGTCGCGCCACCTCGTGCGGTCGAGGAGGATGACCCCGTCGCTGCGCGGCGAGATGCGTGCCGGCCTGCGCGCATTGCTCGGTCGTCTGCCTGAACGAGAGGCATCGGCGGTGCTGTCGCGTCTCGACGGACCCCGGCGCCGCGTGCTGGCGCCGCTGCTGCGCACGGTCGGGATCGCCGCATGACGCAGCTCTTCGCGGTGCACAGCGCCTACGGGCTGGCCACCGCAGCCGCAGCGCTCGACGGCGGATTGCTCGGCGACCACGGTGAGCGCATCCTCGTTCCGTTCGTGTCGTCGCGAGTGCCCGAGACATCGGTGAGCATCGCCGCCGACCCCGCACTGGCGAGCCTCCGCGACAGGTTCGACCGCATCGAAGATCTCGACGCGATGCTCGGCCCCCTGCATCCGAGCTCGTGGAAGCCCCATGCTTCGGACCTGCCGCTGCTGCGCCGCCTGCTGCTCCGGGCGTGGAACATCGACCCCGGCGACCTCGAACTGCTCGTGCAGAGCCCGCAGATCGCCCCGGCGCGCACCCTGATGCTGCTCTTCCCGCACGCGCGACTCACGATCATCGGCGACGGGCTGATGACGTACTCGCCGATGCGGGTGCGGATGCCGCACACGGTGACTGCTCGGATCGGTCGCGTCGTGCACGCCGACGTGGTGCCGGGACTGACACCGCTGGTGGGTGCGCCCACCGCGACGCCGGTGCCGGTCTCACCCGACCTGTTCCGCGCGGTGCTCTGCGAGACCGCCGCGGCGGTCGACGACACGGCAGAGCTCGACAGCGCTCTCGATGGGGAGTCGACCGTGCTCGTGCTCGGGCAGTACCTCTCGGCTCTCGGACTGGTCAGCGAGGGCGAGGAGATCGCGCTGCAGAAGGAGATGATCGACCGCGCGGCGAGCCGGCGACCGCAGCACATCGTCTTCAAACCGCACCCCGCCGCCCCGCCTCGACTGAGCGACGCTCTGCGCGACCGGGCACGGGTGCACGGCATCGACTTCCGCGAGTACCGCGGCGCGCTCGCCGCAGAGATGCTGGCCGAACGCATCGACGCGACAGCCGTCATCGCCGGGTTCTCGACCGCGCTGCCGACCGTGCAGGCGCTGTTCGGCCGCGAGATCGATGCGGTCGGGGCAGACACCGTGCTCGCGCGGCTGACTCCGTATGAGAACAGCAACCGGGTGCCGGCGACGATCGTCGATGCGCTCACCCGAGCAGACTCCCCGTATCGCGACCCCGAGCGCATGCAGCTGCTGATCGACGCGGTCGGCTATGCCATGCAGCCCGTCGTCGCCGGGCACCTCCGCGGTCGGGCCGAGCAGCTGCTGAGCGGCATCCGTCCCTCCGATCGAGATCGGTACTTCGCCCCCGAGAGGCTGGCCGAGCTGCGCCTCCCGGGAGCCCCGCGCGAGACGGCCGTGCGTCGAGCGCTGCGCCCGGTCGGCGGCATCGGCCGGGTCGAGCAGGCGAGGCTCACAGTGCTCGCAGCGCGGCGCAGACTCGCCCGCGCATGGCGGGTGCTCAGAGGGCGATGAGCAGGATGACAGCGATGACGGGCGACGACGGCGACGACGGCGAGGGGACGAGCGACATGAGCGCGGAACAGCAGAAGGCAGCAGCGGGCAGGGTCGTCGCGATCATCCCGGCGCGAGGCGGGTCGAAGGGCGTGCCGCGCAAGAACCTGCGACGCGTCGGCGGGGTGCCGCTCATCGAACGGGCCGTGCGCACTGCGTCGGAGACCGACGGCATCGACCTCGTGGTCGTCTCGACCGATGACGATGAGATCGCCGCGGTGAGCGAGGCAGCCGGGGCGAGAGTCGTGCGGCGACCGGCGGACATCTCCGGCGACACGGCCTCGTCGGAGTCCGCGATCCTGCATGCGCTCGACGTGCTCGAAGGCGAGGGGGAGCCGGCCGAGGTGGTCGCGTTCCTGCAGGCGACCTCGCCGTTCATCGCCCAGGACGCCCTGTCGAGTGCGGTGCGCGAGGTGCGCGAGCGCAGGGCAGACAGCGTGTTCGCCGCCCACGAGACCTATGGATTCCTGTGGTCGCGCCGCGGCCGAGGAGAATCGAGCGGCGAAGGGCGAGCGGATGCCGGCGCGGCCGTCGCACTCAACCACGATGCCGCGCATCGCCCTCGGCGTCAGGATCGCGAGCCGCACTTCCTCGAGACGGGGGCGTTCTACGTGTTCCGCGCCGACGGATTCCGCGAGGCGAGGCATCGCTTCTTCGGCCGCATCCGCATCGCCGAGGTGCCCGAGTGGACGGCGATCGAGATCGACGACGAACAGCAGCTGCGCATCGCCCGCGCGCTCGCCGCCCTCCACGAGAGCCCTGAGCGGGTGCCGGTGCGAGCGATCGTCACCGATTTCGACGGGGTGCACACCGACGACACCGCGACCGTCGACGCCGACGGCGTCGAACGCGTGCGGGTGAGCCGCGAGGACGGCATGGGGGTGTCGCTGCTGCGGCGCGCCGGCATCCCGATGCTCATCCTCTCGACCGAGGTCAACGCCGTCGTGCGCGCTCGGGCAGAGAAACTCCGCGTGCCGGTGCTGCACGGCATCGACGACAAGGAGTCGGCGCTGCGGGGGTGGGCGGAGGAGGTCGGCATCCCGCTCGCCGACATCGCGTACCTCGGCAACGACGTCAACGATCTCCCGGCCCTGCGCATCGTCGGCTGGCCGGTCGCGGTGGCCGACGCGCATCCCCTCGTGCTGGAGGCGGCCCGTGTCGTGCTGAGCCGCGCCGGCGGACATGGTGCCGTCCGCGAGCTGATCGAACGGGTGTTGCCCGCCTGACCGGTGCCGGTAACCCTCCTGTCGTGTGGCGTTCATTCTCGGCGCGTACTCAGGGGAGAAGGCCATTTCGACGACCGGAGGAACCATGACTGTCAGCATCGGCTCACGCGTGATCGGCGGCGGCCACCCCGCCTATGTCATCGCGGAGATCGGCCTCAACCACAACGGCGACGTCGACATCGCCAAGCGTCTGATCGACGTCGCGGCGAAGGCGGGAGCCGACGCGGTGAAGTTCCAGAAGCGCACTCCCGAGATCTCCACCCCCGAGCACATGCGCGATGTCCCGCGCGAGACGCCGTGGGGCACCATGAGCTACCTCGACTACCGTCGCCGCGTCGAGTTCGGCCGCGACGAGTACATCGCCATCGGCGACCACGCCACGATGCTCGGACTCGACTGGTTCGCGTCCCCCTGGGACGTGCCCAGCGTCGAGTTCCTCGAAGACCTCAACGTCGTGGCTCACAAGGTCGCCTCGGCGAGCCTCACCGACACCGAGCTGCTCCTCGCGCTGCGCGAGACCGGCAAGCCGATCATCCTCTCGACCGGCATGTCGACGATCGAGCAGATCGACCGCGCCCTGTCCACGCTCGGCACCGACCGCGTCGTGCTCATGCACGCCACGTCGACCTACCCGCTCGAGCCCGAGGAGGCCAACCTCCGCGCGATCGCCACGCTGCGCGACCGCTACCCCGGAGTGCCGGTCGGCTACTCCGGCCACGAGCGCGGTCTGCAGATCTCTCTCGCCGCCGTCGCGATCGGCGCGGTCGCCGTCGAACGCCACATCACGCTCGACCGCACGATGTGGGGCTCCGACCATGCGGCATCCCTCGAGCCCACCGGCCTCGAGCACCTCGTGCGCGACATCCGTGTGATCGAGATGGCTCTGGGCGACGGAGTCAAGCGCGTGTTCGAGAGCGAGCGCGCGCCCATGGCGAAGCTGCGGCGCATCTCCGCATGAGCGAACCGGGCACGAGCAGGTCGGGCGCACTGCGGGTCGTCGCGATCGCCGACGCCGACTCGTTCGTGAAGTGGTCGGCGTCGCTGCTCGGCAGTGTGCCCGGCATCCGTCCGCATCTGCTGCTGGTGCAGACACCGCTGGCCGCGAGCGTCGATCAGCAGCGCACGGCGCTGGCCGGCACCGGGATGCTGTCGGACGACGTCACCCGCATCGGCTTCACGCAGGCTGCCGCGTGGCTCGAGGGACAGCGTCCCGACGTCGTCCTGCTCGCCGGGCGCGGGCCGTTCGTGCGCCTGATGGGGCGCCTGGTCGACACGCTCTCGCACCGCCCGGTGGTCGTAGCGGGTCTGCCGGGAATGGCGATCCCCGCCCAGCGGGGCGCCCTCGAGTACCGCCGCCATGCCGACCTGCTCGTGGTGCACTCCCACCGTGAGGAACGCGCGTTCGCCGAGCTGGGCCACCGGATCGGCGTGCAGGTGCCGACGGCGCTGGCCACACTGCCGTTCGCCCGATCGCGATCGCGGATGCTCGCCGCTGACCGGGCCCGGGTGCTCGGCGCAGACGCAGGCCACCCCGCAGGAACCCTCATCGCCGATCGTCCTCCGACTCCGAGCGCCGTGCGGATGCCGGCGACCGACATCGTGTTCGCGGCGCAGGCCCTGGTGCCGGTCGGACGGGACGAACGCGCCGAGATCGCCGCCACCCTCGTCAGGGCAGCCGAGGCCGACCCGAATCGTCGAGTCGTCGTCAAGCTGCGCTCGCGCCCGGGGGAGTCCGAGACCCACCTCGAGCGCGATCCGTATCTCGAGCTGCTGCCTGCCCGGCGTCCCGACAACCTCGTGGTCTCCTACTCCTCGATGGCTGCCGCGCTCTCGACGGCGGCCGGACTCGTGACCGTCAGCTCGACCGCGGCCGTCGAAGCCGTGGCACTCGGTGTGCCTGTGATCGCGCTCGATTCGTTCGGCGTCAGCAAGAGCCTGCTCAACACCGTCTTCGTCGGCAGTGGGCTGCTCGGCGGGCGCAACGAGGTCGTGGCCGGTCGATTCCGGCATCCGCACCCCGCCTGGCTGCGAGACAACTACTTCCACCCGGCGGCCGAGTCGACCTGGTGGAACCACGTCGAGCAGCTGGTCGCTCTGCGCCGGGCCGGTGCTCTGCCGGCGAAGCGCGTGCCGGCAGCCCGAGGCGGCGCGCTTCACGAGGCGTGGCACCGCGCGAGCGTGCTCGGCTCGAAGGACCGCACCCTCGGCGGCGCTGCTGCTCTCGCCGTGGGGGTGCCTGCGACGGCGCTCCTCGCTGCTCTGCGCCGCGGCCGCGCGTCCGGCGACGGCGGCACCTGGGCCGACGCGACGACCGACATCACCCTCGAGCCGAACCCGTTCCACGACTCGATCCGGCGCTGAGACACCGGCGGGCGATCGGGCTCAGGGGCGGAGCAGTGCGTCGACCTGCGCCCTCACGTCCTGGGCGATCTCATCGATGCTCGCCTCGGCATTGACGCTCGCCGCCATCGTGACGAACATCACCGCTGACACGATCCGGGCGAGTGCGGCAGCCCGATTGTCGTCGATGGTCGGATCGCGCCGCAGGATGTCCGCCAGCGCGTTCTCGGTGTCGCCCACGATGCGCAGAGCCTCGGCATGGTGCGAGTCGGTCGGATTGCCGAACACCATCTCGCGGAGATAGGTGCGGCCGTTCTCGATCTGGGCGCGATTGCACTCGATGATCGGGCGGAGGAGAGCCATCGCGGCGTCGAGCGTGTCCGGTGTCGCCTCGGCGGCCGCACGTCCGGCCTCGAGCGCGACAGCGTAGTGCGCGTTCTGCACGAGCAGCAGCAGCTCGCCCTTCGTCTTGGCGTACAGGAATAGCGTGCCCGTGCCGACATCTGCCTTCTCGGCGATCTGCTGGGTGGTGACGTCGTCGATGCCGTGCTGCGCGAACAGCTCAGTCGCGGCCGCGGTGATGCGCTCGAGCTTCTGCTGCTTGTTGCGCTCGCGGCGCCCGAGGGTCGGTGCTGGGGTCGACATCTCGTCCTCTCGGGAATATAAACTGATTGGGCTCAGTTATGACTGCAGTCGCTTACGTGCGAACTCAGCAGACACCACATTGTCCCAAACATCAAGGAGCATTCCATGCCTTCACTCGACGGCGCAGTCGTCCTCATCACCGGAGCGAACGGGGGCATCGGCACCCGTTTCGTCGAGGAGGCGCTCGCGCGCGGAGCGGCCAAGGTGTACGCCACGGCGCGGACGCCGCGCGAGTGGGCCGACGAGCGGGTGGTGCCCCTGCGACTCGACGTCACGGATGCGGAGTCGATCCGCGCCGTCGTCGAGGCGGCACCTGATGTGACGGTGCTCATCAACAACGCCGGCGCCTCTGTGCCGACCGCGGGGATCCTCACGCATACGGACGATGAGATCCGCCACAACGTCGAGACGAACTTCCTCGGACCGCTCTTCCTGACCAGGGCCTACGCCCCGCTGCAGTCGGGTCGCGACGGAGCGACGGTCATCGACATCCACTCCGCTCTCGCCTGGTTCGCCGTCGGCGGCATCTACAGCGCCACGAAGGCGGCGCTGTGGTCGGCCACCAACTCGCTCCGTCTCGAGCTGGCTCCGTCGGGCGTGCACGTCGTCGGCGTGCACGTCGGCTATGTCGACACGGCGATGGCAGAGCACGTGTCGGACCCCAAGACCGACCCCGCCGAGCTGGTGCGTGCGATCCTCGACGCGACCGAGCGCGGGGAGTACGAGGTGCTCGCCGACGAGATCTCCGTGCAGCTCAAGGCCGGGCTCAGCGCGCCGCTCGAGGCGGTCTACCCGCAGCTCCAGCCCGCGGCCGGCTGATCCCGGTCGAACGAGAACGAACAGGGGAAAGACGATGCGCGCAGTCGTGCTCACCAAGTACAAGCAGCCGCTGGAACTCATCGAGGTCGAAGAGCCGCAGGTGGGGGAGCGAGACGTCCTGGTCGCGGTCGAGGCCGTCGGCCTCAACCAGCTGGACGAGAAGATCCGGGCAGGCGAGTTCGCGCAGATCCTGCCGTACTCTCTGCCCGTCGTGATGGGCAACGACGTGGCGGGCACGGTCATCCGGGTCGGCCGCCTGGTCGAGTCCTTCCGTCCCGGTGACCGGGTGTTCGCCCGGCCGGATCAGAATCGGATGGGGGCGTTCGCGGAACGGATCGCGGTGGCGGAAGCGGATCTGGCACTGATTCCGGACGGCATCTCGATGGCTGAGGCGGCGTCGCTGCCCCTGGTGGCTCTCACGGCGTGGCAGGCGCTGGTGGAGAGAGGCCACGTCGGACCGGGGCAGAGGGTGCTGATCCACGCGGGGTCCGGCGGCGTGGGCTCGATCGCGATCCAGCTCGCGAAGCATCTCGGCGCGATCGTCGCCACCACCGCGAGCGCGGCGAACGCCGACTTCGTCCGCGAGCTGGGCGCCGACGTCGTGATCGACTACCGCGCGGAGGATTTCGAGAAGATCCTCTCGGAGTACGACTTCGTGCTCGACAGCCTCGGCGGCGAGAATCTCGAGAAGTCGCTGCGGGTCCTGAAGCCTGGCGGCCTCGCCGTCGGGATCTCGGGGCCGCCCGACCCGGCGTTCGCGAAGCGGATGGGGCTGGGCGTGATGGTGCGCCTCGCGATCGCCGTGTTGAGCCGACGGATCCGACGTCAGGCGAAGCGGCTCGGAGTCACTTACGAGTTCCTCTTCATGCGCGCGGATGGCGAGCAGCTGAGTCGCATCGCGGCCCTCGTCGACGGAGGTGCGCTCAGGCCCGTCGTCGCGAAGACCTATCCGTTCGGGCAGATACCCGCCGCGCTCGCGGATCTCGCGTCCGGGGGCAGCCGGGGAAAGATCGTCGCCACCCTCGAGCGCTGATCGCGCGACGTCCGCACCGCCCGCCCGGACATCGGGTCGGCGGTGCGGACGTGTCGCGTCAGCTGCTGCGACGGATAGCCCGTACTCCCACCACGAGTCCGACGACCGCCACCGCCAGCGCCGAGACCCACCCCCACAGCACGGTCGGATCGCCCAGGTCGCCCGCGAACAGCGCGCGCTCGGCCTGCACCACCCAGTTGACCGGGTTGACCGATGCGACCGCCCGCATCCAGGCGGGGCCGTCGTCGAGCGGCAGCAGCATGCCCGACAGGATCAGCAACGGGAAGATCAGCGACTGCTGCACTCCCCAGAACAGCCACTCGCGGTCTTTGGTGGCCAACGCCAGCGAGTACGACAGCGAACCGAGTCCGACGCCGAAGACCGCGAGCAGCGCGAGCCCGATGAACAGGCCCGGCAGGTTGATCGCGAACCCGAACGGCCACGCGATCAGCACGATGATCAGAGCCTGTACCACGATCGGCGCGATCTCCTTGAGCGCACGACCCACGAGCAGCGATGAGCGCGCGAGCGGTGCGACCAGCGTGCGCTCGTGCGAGCCGGTCATCATCTCGTACTGCAGGTTCGAGCCCGTGGCGCCGGTGCCGAACAGCACGATCATCACGAGCACGCCGGGCACGAACCAGGCGAGGGTCTCTCCGGCCGGTCGGCCGGACCCGCCGATGAGGAGCGGCGCGAACAGGCCGAGGAACACGAGCGGCTGCAGCAGGCTGAAGATCAGGGTGAACGGGTCGCGCAGCACCGGCTTGAGCTCGCGGGTCAACACGTTCCTGGTGTCGCGCATGAGATTCGCGCGCACGAGGGTGTCGGTCCTGGTGGTCATGAGAGGACTCCTGTCTTGTCGTTCTCGACCCCGGTTGCGGCATCGGACTCGGATGCATCGGCGGTGCCTTCGCCCGCTTCGCGCAGCGTGCGCCCGGTCAGAGCGAGGAAGACGTCGTCGAGGGTGGGTGGGACGCCGGTCGCCCGACGCACCAGGATGCCGGCGGCATCCAGCTCGCGCACGATCACCGGCAGCAGTCGGTCGCCGTCGGGCACGGCCAGCGTCAGCGAGTCGTCGTCGAGCGACACCTCGGCCCCGCTGAGGCGAGCGACGGCCGGGCGTGCGTTCGCGGCATCCGCATCGTTCGCGAAGCCGAAGGTGAGCACGTCGCCGGCGAGCGTCGCCTTCAGCGCTGCCGCGTCGTCGTCGGCGATGATGCGGCCCTTGTCCATGACCATCACCCGCTCGGCGTAGCGGTCGGCCTCTTCGAGATAGTGCGTGGTCAGGAAGACGGTCGTGCCGTGCTGGGTGCGCAGGTCGAGGATGTGCTCCCACAGATTGGCCCTGCTCTGCGGGTCGAGACCGGTCGACGGCTCGTCCAAGAAGATCAGCGGCGGCGCGTGCATGAGACCGAGCGCGATGTCGAGCCGGCGCTTCTGACCTCCGCTGAGCTGCTGCACCGTGCGGGCCGCGAACGAGGAGAGATCGAGGGACTCGATCAGCTCATCGGCGCGACGGATGCTGTCGCGCCGGCTCATGCCGTAGAACGCGCCCTGGCTGAGCAGCTCATCGCGCACCCGCTGCGAGAAGCTGCCGCTCGTGAGCTGACCGACGTAGCCGATGCGTGCGCGAACTCCGGCCGCATCCGTGCGGATGTCGTGGCCGACGACGCGGGCGGTCCCCGACGTCGGCGGGATGAGCGTCGTCAGCATCCGCAGGCTCGTCGACTTGCCCGCGCCGTTCGGGCCGAGGAACGCGACGAGCTCGCCGCGCACCGCAGTGAAGGAGAGGTCGGTGACCGCTTCGACCGACGTCTTCTTGACGGTGAAGACCTTGGTGAGGCCTTCGGTTTCGATGATGGATTCGTTCGACATGCCAGCAGGCTAGAACGCAATCAGGACAGATCCTGTCCGCAATTTCTGTCAATCTTGAGACATGTCCGACACCACCTCCAGAGCCCTCGCCCTGCTCAATCTGCTGCAGACGCACAGGCACTGGCCCGGCACGGAACTGGCGAGCAGGCTCGGCGTCACCGAGCGCACGGTGCGCCGCGACGTCGATCGGCTGCGAGAGCTCGGATACCGCGTGGAGTCGACGCCCGGAGCGGCCGGCGGATACCGCCTCGAGGCCGGCAGTGCCGTGCCCCCGCTGTTGCTCACCGATGACGAGGCGGTGACGATGGCGATCGGTCTTCGCGTCGCCGCGACGCAGCAGCTGGTGGGCGGTGCCGAGGTGACGCTGACGGCACTTGCGAAGCTCGAGCAGGTGCTGCCGTCGGCGCTGCGTCAGCGGGTCAATGCGCTCGCCGCCGCCGTGCAGCCACCGCGCATCGGCGACGCCCCGGTGGTCTCGCCCGTCGTGCTGGGGGAGATCGCTCTCGCGACCCGAGACCACGAGCGTGTGCGGATGCGCTACGTCGACGGAGCGGGTGCCGAGAGCGTGCGTCGGGTCGAGCCGCACGCGCTCGCTCCCTCGGGCCGCAAATGGTTCCTGCTGTGCTGGGATCTCGACCGCGATGACTGGAGGACCTTCCGCGTCGACCGGATCGTCTCGGTCGAGCACACCAGGGTGCTGTTCACACGACGCGAGATCTCGACCGAGGAGATCGACGAGCGGGTGCTCATCGCCGCGTCGTGGTCGCCGCAGAAGATCGAGGCGGATGCCGTGATGCAGCTGCCGTTCCCCGAGATGCAGGACATGTTCGGGCCCTGGTCCGAGGGCGCGACTCCCGAGGGTGAGAATCGCACGCGCTGGCCCTTCGGCGGCTCGGACTGGCGCGAGGCGATGTACGCGCTGCTCTGGATCCCCGAGGGCGTCGAATACACGACCAGCTTCCCCGAGCCGCATCGCGCCGAGCTGCGGGAGTCGGTGCAGCGGTTGCTGCGGGCACTCGATGCGCCGGCTCCCGATCCGCGCGACTAAGGGCGGGGTGCGGCGATCGAAGGAGGGTTCGGGTCGTTCCACCGTTGAAACGTCTGCACCCACCAGAATGCCGCGAACAGGATCAGGGCGACCGCCTCGCCGATGAGCACGACGGGCGTCTCCCCGAAGGTCTGACGGAAGAGCACCGCGACCACGAGCAGCACGAGGTCGGCGATGAGCAGCCCCGCGATCCAGCGATAGACCGATCGTTGCCGGGGTGTGGGCGGAGTCTCGCCTGGCTCGAGTGGGCCGCCCGCGTAGAGGATCGGGACCGCCGCGAACACTCCGAAGAACAGCAGGGTCACTGCGAAGTGGATGCTGTTCACAGGCCAGAAGTTGAACGGGAAGTACTCGTTGAGCGCCGGGGCGAAGGCGAGTGCCGTGACGACAGCGGCCGTGACGAGCGCGAACAACGACACCAGCACGGCCGCCCGGTTCGGGGTGCGCGTGCGGCGGCGGATCACCGCCATCGTGATCACCACGGCCACCACCACCACGGCATAGACCGCGATCCCCGCCTTGGCGCTGCCGACGTATCCCGCGGGGATGCACTCCGTGGCGATCGGGCACGGAATGTGGCCGACCGCGCGAGTGTCGGCGAGCCCGGTCGGAACGATCGCGATGAGCGGCGCCAAGACGGCGCATACGTCGAGCAGCGTCGTCGCCCGGCTGCGTCCTGAGAGAGCCAGCAGGACGACGGATGTCGCGATCAGCGCTCCGGCGAAGACGTCGCGGGCCGGCGTGTAGATCGCGTGGCTGATCGAGTGGAGCGGATTCCAGCCGAACATCATCGGCTCCCACATCACCACGAAGCTCTGCAGCGCGACGCTCACGAGCAGGGCGAACACGATCAGCACCAGCGACAGACGGAGATAGCGGTGGGTCTTCTGCGGGGTCGTCGCGGGACTGTCTGCGGCTGCCATGTTCGAGACGCTACACCGCTCGGCGGACGCCGCCGTGTGACGCGGCGTGACGCCCCTTGTCATGCGGGGACGCACTCTGTCAATCCCCGCAACGATCCTGGCCTTCCCGGTCGCAGCCGGGTAGCGTCATTCCCATCGCGGCGATCCGGGCGGTCCCGGGCCTCAGTTCATACCTGAAGGCGTGGCGGGTTCGACTCCCGCCGTCGCGTCCACTTGTTCGGGCTCTGCCCGCGACCCACCCGCGGTCAGCCCCCTGCGCGGCGACCGCGACGCAGACGCTCGAGGGTCTCGCCCGCTGCGACACCGACGAGAACCGTCGCCGTCGTGATCGACAGCGTGAGCGCGTCGACGGTGAAGCCCGCGAGCCGCACAACGGCGAGCAGAGCGAGAGCCACCAGACCGACGAGTTGCGCTCGCGCCCAGCGCCCTTCGAGCACGCGGCGGAACAGCACGGTGCCGGTGAGGAAGAGGAACGGCGCGCCGACGACCACGACGGCCGCGGCGAGGCCGCGCTGGTCGGGAAGCGCGAGCATCTCCTTGTCGCCCACGCTCATCAGCACGATGCCGGCGATGATCAGAAGATGCACCCATGTGTAGACGGTGCGAGCGAGCCGGGCCGGTTCGCCTGACGCCTCGATCGCCTCGGCGCCGATGCGTTCGCCGTGATCGAAGTAGATCCACCAGGTCGCCGCGGCGGCGACGAACGCCGTCACCAAGGCAGCGATGGATGCGACGGACGATTCCTTGTCGACGAACGCGAAGCCGGTGACCAGCAGGCCTTCACCGAGTGCGATGAGCACGAAGAGGGACGTGCGCTCGGCGATGTGCGGACCGGAGAGATCCCAGGTCTTCAGCTGCACCTTCCCCCGTCCGGGCACCGGAAAACCGAGCACGGTGCCCAGCAGTTCGAGAGCCAGCGCGGCGGCCCACAACGGCAGCTGCCACCCGAGGGGCAGCAGCGCGCCGACGATCCACAACACGCCGCCGGCGACCGCCCAGCAGAGGAGGAGGGAGAAATCGCCGGCCACCCGCCGGTCGTGACGGGCTGTCGCCCACACGATGAAGACCGTGCGTCCCACCTGGAGGACGACGTAGGCGATGGCGAACGCCCATGCGCGATCGCCGAACGCCTCAGCGATCGAGACGCTCATCACGAGCGCCACGAGGGCCAGTGCGATCACCGCCCCGCGCACGGGGAGCGTGACGGGGTCGAGCCAATTGGTGACCCAGGTGGTCGACACCCACGCCCACCACAGGGCGCACACCATGATGACGCCCTCCAGAGCGCCCAAAGGCGTCTGATTCTCGTAGAGGTAGGCAGACAGCTGGGTCAGCGCGAGGACGAACACGAGGTCGAAGAACAGCTCGACATAGGTCACTCGATCCGCGCGCGGAGAGTCTGTGGGGCGCAACACGTCGCGGGCCATCCCGAATGCCATGTCACCAGCTTGGCATCGCTTTTCGTCGGGGGGAGTGGACCCGCGCGCGGCAGGCGCTTCGCCGTGAGACCGCGCAGCTCCAGCGCGGGTCAGTCCGGCGACTCCGTGAGCGCCGCCTCGACCGGAGCCCACCCGTTCTCGAGAACCGTGAACCCGGCGTCGAGGATGCCGAGCTGGTCGTCGTTCTCGTTCACGAGCAGCTGCATCTGCAGCACGAAACGCGAGTAGACGCGGATCTCCGGGGTCGGCTCGGGGACTCCGAGCTCGTCGGCGATCGCATCCGACAGGGCATCCTCGTGGCGGAGCCACATCTTGGCGGCATAGTCGCGCAGTGCGGGCGTCTCGTTGAGAAAGGCGAGGAAGATCCGCGTCACGTCGTTGCCGTGCTCATCGATGTTGGCGCCGACCTCTGCGGTGTAGAAGTCGCGGATCGCCCGATTGATCGTGGTGCCGTCCGGTCGGTCTCGGACGGCGCCGACGAGCCGGTCGCGCTGCTCGTCGTCCTCGTCGAAGACCAGCGCCTCCTTCTGAGGAAAGTGCGCGAACACCGTCGTGGGCGAGACGTCGGCGGCGTCGGCGACCTCGCGGATGCTGACGTTGTCGAAGCCCCGCTCGAGGAACATCATCGTCGCGACATCGGAGATGTTCTTGCGGGTCGCCGCCTTCTTGCGTTCCCGGCGTCCGAGTGGCTCGGTATTCGTCATGCCTCCACCGTATCGCGCATTCGATCCAAAACTGGCTTGACACCAAAACTGGTATTGATACAGTTTCGGAGTGACTTCACTAAAGAACCCGCTCGCGCGCAGCGACAAGCGCGCCTGGATCATGCTCATCGTGCTGACGATGCTCACCGTCATCGGGATGACCGTCGTGCTCCCCGTCCTGCCCTTCGTCGTGCTGCAGTACGTCTCGCACGAAGGCGATCTCGCGATCTGGGTCGGTGTGCTCGAAGCCGTCAACGGCCTGTGCGCCTTCCTGGTAGCCCCCTTCCTCGGCCGCCTCTCCGACCGCTTCGGTCGACGCCCGGTGATCATCGCCGCCGCGTTCGGAGCGGCGTTCGCGATGACCCTCTTCGGCATCGGCGGTGCGATCTGGGTCCTGGTGCTCGCTCGCGTGATCCAGGGGGTGACCGCCGGGGACCTGCCGGCGCTCTTCGCCTACCTCGCAGACATCACCCCGCCCGAGAAGCGCGCTCAGCGGTTCGGCCTGCTCGGCGCTCTCTCGGGGATCGGCATGATGATCGGCCCCGCCATCGGCGGACTCCTCGCGGCAGTGAGCCTGCAGCTGCCGGTCTTCCTCACCGCGGCCGTCGCCCTCACGATCGCGATCCTCAGCATCTTCCTGCTGCCCGAGAGCCTGAAGCCCGAGAACCGCATCGAGCGCATCTCGATCCGTGAGATCCAGCCGTTCGGTGTCTTCACCGAGGCGTTCGGCCGCAAGGAGCTGCGGGGACTGATGATCGGATTCGGCCTGCTCGCGCTGCCGTTCGGCTTCTTCGTCAACAACTTCAGTGTGCTGGCGCTCGACTCGATCAGCTGGGGGCCGACCCAGATCGGTCTCCTCACCGCGGGCGTCGGCATCATCGACATCCTCATCCAGGGCGTGCTGCTCGGCATCCTGCTGCCTCGCATAGGCGAGCGCGGTGTGATCATCAGCGGCATCGTCGCGCAGACGATCGGACTCGTCGGCCTTGCGGTCGTCGCCTCGGTCTTCGCGCAGCCGTGGGTGTTCATCGTCGGTGCGTTGATGCTCGCCGCAGGGCAGGGAGCCGCCACAGCAGCGCTGGACGGTGCCATGTCGAACGCGGTCGGCGACGACGAGCAGGGCTGGCTCGGAGGGGCGACCCAATCGCTCAACGCCGCGATGAACACCGCGGCGCCGCTGATCGCGGGCGCGCTCTACGTCACCGTCAGCCACGCGGCGCCGTACTGGTTGGGAGCCGCGCTCATGGTCGTCGCTGCGATCGTGGTCGGCCGGGCGCACATCGCGAACATCGCGAAGAGGGATGCCGGAGAGCAGCCGTCAGCGGGCACCGCGAACCGCGTCCCGCTCGAGGCCGTCGACACCGTCGGCTGACGCGCGCACCCCACGCCGGGGGGATGATGGATGCATGGCCACCCCTCATCGCCCCGGCCTGCGGGTCTCGGCGGGTCTCACGATCCCCGAGGCCGAGCTGTCGTGGCGCTTCTCCCGGTCGTCCGGCCCTGGTGGGCAGGGTGTGAACACCGCGGATTCCCGGGTGGAGCTGGTCTGGGATGCTGCCGGCAGTGCCGTGCTCTCGCCACACCAGCGCGAGCGTCTGCTCGACCGACTGAGCGGCCGTCTGGTGAACGGGGTGCTGACGATCGCCGCCTCCGAGCACCGCGCGCAGCTGCGCAACCGTGACGCGGCGCGGGAGCGGCTGGTGGCACTCGTCGGCGAGGCGCTGCGTCCGCCCGCACCTCCCCGCCGCGCCACCAAGCCGAGCCGCGGATCGAAAGAGCGTCGGTTGACCGCGAAGAAGCAGCGCACTGACGTCAAGAGACTGCGCAGACCGCCGCGCGACGGCTGACGGGCCGAATCAGTCCTTGCTGCCGCGCACCAGTTCGAGACCGGCGCCCGCGAACTGCCGCAGCGTGGCATCCGGCAGGAAGGCTCGTGTGAGGGCCGTGCCGATGGCCGCGAGATCGGCCTCATCGCGGAACAGCAGGTACATCGTCTCGTAGCGCGGATGGAACTTCTGCTTGAAGCGGTGCAGCGACGCGAAACCGTAGACGGGTTCGAGTGCTTCGGCGAGGCGGTCGCTGAGCACGGCGATCATGCCGGCATCCGGCGGATAGTCGTGGGCGAGCGGAGCCCCCGAGAGCGACATGATCTGGGCGCCTTCCTCCGAGAACTGCTTCGCCGACGATCCGATCAGGTACTCCATGACGGGCCCGAAGCCGCCATCCCGGCGCCGCATCAGATCGAGCGTCCATCCGCGCACGGTGCCGCCCTCGCCGTAGACCGGCAGCCATGACAGGAATCCGTCGACGTCGCCGTTCGGGGCCAGCGCCAGAGCCAGTCGCACCTCGGGATCCTCGGCCTCGTCGAGCGTGCCGAGAGTGAACCGCATCTCGGGGAGGTCCTTGTCGCCGACCCAGGCCTCCGAGATCGCCCGCAGCTGCTGCCGCACCCCCCACGACTCGTCGCCGAGTCGGGTCAGCCGGAAGGTCATGTCCTCGCGTCCTGCTCGATTGAGCGAACTGCGCACCGAGTTCCAGCGCTTGCCGGTGAACTCCAGGCCCGGCAGGTCGACGATCGTGTCATCCGCGACCACGAGGCTGCGCCAGCCCGCCGGCACGGCATCCCGCGTCGCATCGTCGGCGCTGAAGAAACACGGCACGAGGCCCGCGAGCTCGGCGGTGCGGATGAATTCCGCGACAGCGTCTGCACGCGACGCCGAGGGTCCGATCGGGTCGGCCAGCGCGAGCGCGACCCCGGCCCGGCGCTGGTACGCGACGATCCCTGCGGCGCTGCGGGCGTAGCTGTTGCCCTCCCACGTCGTCATCCAGGACAGCGTCCCGCCGCCGTGCGCGCGCAATTCGGTCTTGACGTCATCGACGGTCGGGGCGGGTTGGATTCCGAGCGGTGACTTGCGCTTCGCCCGGAACGCCCGACGCACCGCGACCAGGTAGACGAGCAGGATCACCCAGAGGAAGCCGTTGGCGAGAGCGAGCTCGGTCTCGCCATCCCAGCGCACGTCGACCTGAGCCTGCGAGAACACGGTGATCAGGATGAGCACGAGCGCCGCGATCAGGATGTTGAAGAGTCCGAGCAGGATCACGAGCACCCACGACCAGCGGCGGCCTCGCAGCAGTCCGTTCACGAGCACGGCGATGACCACGAGGTCGATCGCCAGGTCGATGAATCCTCCCGACACGGGCTCCGTCGGACCGAACGGGCCGTCGGTCGCCACCAGGGTCGTGATGATCTCGACCGCCCCCAGCACCAGCAGGGAGATCACGGCGATCAGGCGCTGTTCGCGCACGGTGGTCCGCTGCACGCGCAGGGTGCGATCGACGACCAGGATCAGCAGCACGGCGAGCAGATGCTCGAGATCCGCGACCGCGCCCCAGAACAGCATCGCGATGAACACGAATCCGAGCAGCACGAGCCACCCGCGCACCCGCCACGGCGGCCGGAACAGTCCGATCGCCGCGGCGATGCAGGCCATGGTGCCGCCCGAGGCGCCGACATCGAGCGCCTGAGCCTGCTCCTGAGCCCAGGCCCACGGCAGCTGCGAGGCGAAGAACAGCACGAGTGCGGTGGCCAGGATCGCGAAGAGCTGCCCGACCCAGTAATAGGCGAGCGCGACCCTGGTGCCGCGGCGGTACTCGAGGTACGCCATGCCCCAGAATCCCGAGATCGTGAAGACGTACACCCAGGGTGCGTTGACGAAGAACGTGCCGGTGAACGGCGTCCACCACATGCCCTGCGCGAGGTTGGGCAGACCGTATGCGACGGTGCCGAACAGGTCCGTGTTCTCGAACGGGCTCCACAGTCCCTGCCACACCACGCCGACGACGAGGATCACCGAGACCATCGTGAGGGTGGCCGGCATGCGTCGCAGCACGGCGAGAACAGGATGCGATGTGGGGGTTCGCGCCTCGGTCATGCGCTCAGCGTAGCGAGGGCGACGCATCTTCCGGAGTGAGACGCCGCGGGACATAGTGGCTCCATGCCCCTCGGAATCCGACGCCGCCGACCGTCATGAACCCCCCCGGCGAGAAGCAGGCCCGCGATGACCCCGACCGACGCGGCCCACGCGACGACGCCTGGATCGTCCCTGTCGCTCCGCGCGAAGAACGCGTTGGATGGACTCATGCCTGCGAATCGGATGCCGTGCCCCTCACCTGCCTGGCCGCGCACCGCTGCCGCGCTCGCCGCCGCATCCGTCAGCGCAGTTCTCCTGCTGGCGTGCTGCGCCCCCGCACCGAACCCGGTGTCGGCGCCGGCATCCGAGTCGTTCGTCGACGAGCTGGAAGCACCCTGGTCGATCGCCTTCCATGGCGATGCCGCTCTGGTCAGTGAGCGCCACAGTGCCCGCGTGCTCGAGATCGGCGAGACCGGCGAGGTGCACGAGGTCGCTGTCATCGACGGCGTGGAACCCGGTGGCGAGGGCGGACTGCTCGGGCTCGCCGTGAGCGACGGCGAGCTCTTCACGTACTTCACGGCGCAGGGCGAGAACCGTGTCGAGCGGCGGACGATCGTCGGGGACGCAGGAGGACTGTCGCTGGGGCCCGCGACCGTGGTGATCGACGGCATCCCCGCAGCCGGCAACCACAACGGCGGACGCATCGCGTTCGGGCCCGACGGGATGCTGTACGTCACGACGGGCGACGCGGGCGATCGTGACAGCGCTCAGGACCTCGACGCGCTGTCGGGCAAGATCCTGCGGCTCACACCCGAGGGAGAGGTTCCCGCAGACAACCCCTTCGACGACTCACCCGTCTACAGCTACGGGCACCGCAATCCGCAGGGCATCGCCTGGGATGCGGAAGGCGGCATGTACGCGAGCGAGTTCGGGCAGGACACCTGGGATGAACTCAACGTCATCGAGCCCGGCGGCAACTACGGCTGGCCCGAGGTCGAGGGAATCGCCGACGACGGCGACTACATCGACCCCGTGCAGCAGTGGCGGCCGGAGACTGCGAGCCCGAGCGGCATCGCCGTGACGGGCTCGAGCATCGTGATCGCGAACCTCCGGGGCGAGCGCCTGCGCACGGTGCCGCTCGATGATCTGACGGCCGGCACCGAACAGTTCGTCGGCGAGTTCGGCCGCCTCCGCGATGTCGTGGTCGGGCCGGGAGGAGACGCCTGGATCCTCACGAACAACACCGACGGACGCGGTGATCCGTCAGACGGAGACGACCGCATCCTCCGGCTCTCTCTCGACTGATCGGGCCGCGGCGGTCAGACTCAGGCGAAGGCGTCGACGCCTGTCGCGGAGACCGACAGCGCCCAGAGTCGCTCGGCGGCCTCAGGGTCGATCGCCCACTCCTTCACCCCGCCGGTGGTCATGTCGCTGTGGTCGGGCGCGACGATCCCCTTGATCGAGCAGTCCTCGCAATACGCACCGCTGCGCTCGATCAGCTCCGTGGCGGTCGCTGCCCAGAGCCCTGTCGACGCACCTTCAGTCGGTGTCTTGAAACGCGGGTTCGGGGTGCCGTCCTCATCGATCCAGCCGCGAGAGAGCAGCTCCTCACGGGGAACGTGCCGCTGCAGCTCGGTCATGATCCCGCCGGGATGCACCGAGAAGGCGAGGATGCCGCGCTCGGCGCCGCGTCGCGCAAGGCCCACGGCGAACAGAGCGTTCGCCGTCTTCGACTGCCCATATGCGACCCAGGGGTCGTAGGGCGTCGTCGCGAAGTCGATGTCGTCGAACCGCACGGGGGATCGGAAGTGCCCTCCGGATGAGTACGAGATGACGCGGGCGTGGTCTGACAGCAGGTCCGCCACCCCGCCCACCAGGGCGAAGTGACCCAGGTGGTTGGTGCCGAACTGCGACTCGAAGCCCTGCGCCGTGTGACCGAACGGGGTGGCCATGATGCCGGCGACGTTCAGCACGAGGTCGATCGGCTGACCGTCGCGGCGCACCGATTCCGTGAACGCCGCGACGGAGTCGAGGTCGCTGAGATCGGCGCCCCGTACCGCCGCCTCCGCGATCCCGTCGAGTGCCTGCTGCGCCGCATCCACACGCCGTGCCGGAACGACCACGCGCACTCCGGCATCCGCCAGCGCGCGCACCGTCTCGAGTCCCAGTCCGGAATAGCCGCCGGTGACGATCGCGGTCTTGCCGGCGAGGTCTGTGCCCGCGATCACCTCGGCCGCGGTGGAGCGGTAGCCGAACTCCGACGAGAGCGGCTGCTGGCGGGCGATCATGTCGAGAGGAGCTGTCATGATCCGACCGTACGATCTAGAGTGCACTCGAAGTCAAGGAGGAGTCCTCATGGTTGATGTGGTCGACACGACGCGCACGTTCAGCATCGGCGAGCTCGCGCGCCTGGCCGGCGTGAGCGTGCACACCCTGCGCTGGTACGAGGCCGAGGGGCTGTTCCCTCGTGATGTGCCCCGCACCTCCGGCGGGCGGCGCGTGTACGCCCACGATTCGCTCGCATGGCTCGCCCTGCTGGGGCGGCTCCGCGAGTCCGGGGCGCCGATCGCGCTGCTGCGCGAATACGCCGCCCTCGTGCGAGCGGGCAGCGGCAATGAGGCCGAGCGACTCGCCCTGCTGCGTGCACACGAACGCTCACTCGATGCGCAGATCGAGTCGCTGATCGCCTGTCGACAGGTGATCCACGACAAGGCCGCGGGCTATCAGGAGGCGCTCGTCGCCCGCGGCCTTCTCTGACTCACCCGTTCACAGCCTCCTCGATCGCCGCCTCGAGGTCATCCCACGCCTCCAGCACGACGGGTTCGCCGTCGATGAAGAAGCTGGGGGTGCTGCGCACTCCGAGCCGCTCGCCGTCGCTCTTGTCGGCCTGCACGCGTTCGAGCGTCGCCGGGTCGGCGACCGCCGCGTCGTAGGCGGCCATGTCGAGTCCGAGGTCGACGGCGAGCGCCCGGAACACCTCCGGAGTCTCCTCCGACTGCTCGCCCCACTGGGCCTGCGTCTCGAACAGCCGGTGGTACATGTCCTCGAAGCGGTCCTGCTCTGCCGCGGCCTCGGCGGCGAGAGCGGCCTGCGTCGAGTTGATGTGCCCCGGCAGCGGGAAGTACCGCACGACGTAGGTGATCTCGCCGTCATACTGCTCACGCAGGTCTTCGACGATCGGGTAGAACGCGGCACACGCCTCGCACTCGAAGTCGAGGAACTCGACGACCGTGACGGCTCCGGCCCCTCCGTCGTCGAGCACGTGCGAGTCGGTGCGGACGGTCTGCAGCTTCTCACCCTCGGGCGGAGCCGGATCAGCGGCCTGCTGCGACATGGCATAGACGATGCCGACGATCGCGAGGACGATCGCGACGGCGATGGCGATCAGGGTCGCCTTGACAGGGGTCTTCATGGGGTTCTCCAACGGTTCGGATCAGGCAGGGTGATGAGGCCGCGACGAGAGTGCGGCCGGGGGTCGCCGACGAACGGCGTGCCTGATTCAGGTGCGGGAGAGCGACAGCTGCGTGAGGGTGAGCGCGGGGATGCACCGCTGCGGGCCCGCGCGAGGCGGAGCAGACGCACGCACGGGGATGCCGGTGCGGATGAGACCGCCGCGTCTGCCGAACCGGAGGAGGAGCAGCACGAGCACGAAGCAGCACAGCGCGGCGACGACGATCCCGGCATCGGACGGGGCCGCATCCATCGCGGTGCCGCCACCGTCATGGTGGCCCGAGAGCGACGCGGCGCTCGCACCCGGCGCGAGGCACAGCGTCGCGTGCGCATCTGCTTTGCCATGCGACGTAGACCACGCGCCGATCACGAGCAGCAGGGCGAGGCCGAGCGCGAGAGCGACCCGGAGGATCAGCATCCGCTCGACGCCCTGGTGTCGCAGTCGCGTCGACGGGGCATGCATGGTGCGCGCAGTCTAACAATCGGGCATCGGCGACCGCTCGACGGCACCCCCACAGGTCCACGTCTCGCAGACCCGCCTACACTGGAGGGGTGGCGAGACTGTTGATCGTGGGCGGCTTCCTGGCCGCCATCTTCTGGGTGTTCAGCATCGTCGACTGCGCAGTGCAGCCGCCGACGCGGCACCGGGGCGTGCCCAAGGCCGCGTGGATCGCGATCGTCGTCTTCATCCCGGTCATCGGCGGGATCCTCTGGTTCACGCTCGGCCGCCGCCGCGCCAACGACAACGGCGGGGCTATCCGCATCATCGCCCCCGACGACGACCCCCAGTTCCTCCGCAGCATCAGCAAGAGCGAACAGGATGCCCGCATCCGCCGCCTCGAAGAGGAGCTCGCGAAGCTCGAGGACGAGACCGACGACGGCACCGCACCGGACGGCACGGCGCCGGACACGCGTCCGTGACAGCATCGCCGGCGACGGATGCCGCGGCATCCCTGATCGCCGACCTCATCGCCCACGGCGTCCGCGATCTCGTGCTCTCGCCGGGTTCTCGATCTCAGTCGCTCGCGCTCGCCGCAGTGCACGCCGCGAACCAGGGGCACCTGCGCCTGCATGTGCGCATCGATGAGCGCGTCGCAGGGTTCACGGCACTGGGTCTCTCGCGTGAGACCGGAGTCCCCGCCGCAGTGCTCTGCACCTCGGGAACCGCCGCCGCGAATCTCCTCCCGGCGGCGATGGAGGCCTTCCACTCAGGAGTGCCGCTGCTGCTGCTGACGGCCGACCGCCCGCCCGAGCTCCGCGGAGTCGGAGCCAACCAGGCGACGATCCAACCGGGCATGTTCGCCTCCTGGGTGCGCGAGCAGATCGACGCACCTGTTCCCGGTGACGGCGACTGGTCAGGTCTGGCGGTGCGAGCCGTCGCGGCCGCGATGGGGGCCGATGCCGAGCACGGCCTCCCCGGAGTCTCAGGCCCCGTGCACCTGAATCTGCCGTCGCGTGAGCCGCTGTCTGGCGACGTTCCCGCTGTCGACATCGCACCGGGCGAGGCTCCGAGGCCGGTCGCCGCAGAGCCGCTCGTGCTCGAGCGCGGGCCGCGTACGGTCGTGATCGCGGGCGCCGATGCCGGGCCGGATGCCGAAGAGGTCGCACACGCCGGATCCTGGCCGTTGATCGCCGAGATCGTCAGCGGTGCCCGCTTCGGACGCCAGGTCGTGCACGGTTATCGAGCGCTGCTGAGCGACGACGAGTTGGGCGGCCGCATCGAGCGCGCCGTCGTGCTCGGGCATCCGACTCTCAGCCGCGAGGTGGCCCGTCTGCTGTCGCGTGGAGACGTCGAGGTGATCGCCGTCCGCCGCGGCGGTGAGGCTCTCGACCTCAACGGGCGCACGACGCCTGCGGCGTCCGTCGCGGTCGCCGCCGGCCCCGCCGATCGCGAGTGGCTCGGAGCCTGGCTCACGGCATCCGCCGCTCGCGCCGTCGACCTCAGCGAACGCGCCCCCGACCAGGACGGTCTCACCTCCACCGATCCGTCCGCTCGACGTGATGCCGTGAGGGCCGAGCTGGCTGCCGTGCGCCGCCCGCTCGATCGCGAACTCCTCGCCGACGCCGTCTGGCGGGCGACCTGGCCGCACGACCGGCTCGTCTTCGGCTCGTCGCGCCTCGTCAGGGTGGCCGACTCGGTGCTCGGCGGCAAGAAGGTCCCGGTGCACGCCAACCGCGGACTCGCCGGGATCGACGGCACGATCGCGACTGCCACAGGCATCGCTCTCGCGAGTCAGGCCGGGGGAGCCCCGGGGGTCACCCGCGTGCTGCTCGGCGACCTCGCCTTCCTGCACGACGTCGGAGCGCTGCTGCTGCCACCCGATGAGCACGAACCGCGCATTCAGGTCATCGTGGGCAACGACGGCGGCGGCACGATCTTCGACGGCCTGGAGGTCGCGGGCACAGCGGCTCGCGCCGACCTCGACAGAGCGTTCTACACCCCGCACACGGTGCGTCTCGAGCAGCTGGCCCTCGCTTACGGGTGGGAGTATCAGCGCGTCACGACCCGCACGGCGCTCGATCAGGCTCTCACCGCTCCGGCCGGTGGTCGTCAGCTGATCGAGGTGCCGCTCACGCGCTGATCCGGTTCGGCGTGGCGTGCATCCGCAGTGGCAGGATGAACGCATGACAGCGCACGAGTGGGCCAAGACCCGCCAGGTCGGCGACGGATTCCGTCTCTGCGACGTCGATCCGCAGAGCACTCCGGGATACAGCGGCGCGAAGGCCGACGGCAAGCGCGATCTCGCGTCCGGTCTCGACGAGCTCAATCAGCTGCAGGAGCGGCTGTTCGCCGAGAGTCGCGTCGGAGTCGCGAAGGACTCGGTGCTGCTGATCCTGCAGGCGATGGACTCGGCGGGCAAGGGAGGCATCGTGCGGCACGTCGTCGGCGGCGTCGACCCGCAGGGTGTCGCGCTCACGGCGTTCAAGGCGCCGACGGAGGAGGAGCTCGCGCACGACTTCCTGTGGCGTGTCGCCAAGCGGCTGCCGGAGCCGGGGTTCATCGGGGTGTTCGACCGCTCGCACTATGAGGACGTGCTCATCGGCCGGGTGCGGTCGCTGGCCCCGTCCGACGAGATCGAACGGCGGTACGACGCGATCAACGAGTTCGAGGCCGAGGTCGCGGCCTCCGGCACCCGCATCATCAAGGTCATGCTGCACATCTCTCGCGACGAGCAGAAGGAGAGGCTGATGGAGCGGCTCGAGCGGGCCGACAAGCACTGGAAGTACAACCCGGGCGATGTCGACGAGCGACTGCTCTGGGACGACTACATGGCGGCCTACCAGAAGGCGTTCGAGCGCACCTCGACCGCTGCGGCACCCTGGCATGTGATCCCGGCCGACCACAAGTGGTTCGCCCGCCTCGCCGTGCAGGAGCTGCTGCTCGACGCACTGCAGCAGATCGATCCGCAGTGGCCGGCGGCCGACTTCGACGTCGAGGCCGAGAAGAAGCGTCTCGCCGCGAGCTGACCGGGTGGCGACCGGCGTCGCTCAGGCGAGGGCGTCGACCAGCGGACGGAACTTGACTCGGGTCTCGAGCAGCTCCGACTCGGGGTCCGAGCCGGCGACGATTCCCGCGCCCGCATAGGCGGTGACGGCGATGTCGGTCTCGGCGGGAGTGAACTGCGCGCAGCGCAGCGCGATGGCCCATTCACCGTTGCCGGCTCCGTCGACCCACCCGACCGGGCCGGCATAGCGACCGCGGTCGAACGGTTCGAGTTCGCGGATCGCCGCGATCGCAGCGGATGTGGGGGTTCCTGCCACAGCGGCCGTCGGATGCAGGGCGCCGACCAGATCGAGCGACGAGCCGCCGTCGGCCAGCTCGCCTTCGACATCGGTCGCCAGGTGGAAGAGGTTCGGCAGCTTGAGCAGGAAAGGCTGCTCGCTCGCGGCCAGCGCGCGCGTGTGCGGGCGCAGCGAGGCGAGCACGCTCTGCACCGCATACTCGTGCTCGTCGAGATCCTTGGTGCTCGAGGCCAGGTGAGCGGATGCCGTGGTGTCGGCATCCGCATCGGCCCCTCGGCCGATGGTTCCGGCCAGCACACGGGCGGTGACGGTGCGCTGCTGCACGGTGACGAGCGTCTCGGGGCTCGCGCCGATCAGCCCGTCGACCGCGAAGGCCCAGGTGTCGGGGTATCCGGTCGACAGCGCGCGCACGAGGCGGCGCAGGTCGGATCCGGCGGGGATGCTGCCGGTGAGGTCGCGAGCGAGCACGACCTTGCTGAGGGCGCCACCGGCGATGCGGTCGAGCGCCTGGCGGACGGAGTCCTGATAGCCCTGCGGGCTCTGCGCCCCCGGCCCGACCGTGCCGGCCCAATGGGGGCCGTAGCCGATCGTCGACGCATCGGGCTGCGGTTCGGCCGCGGAGTGCGACGTCGAGCGGATGCGGGTGAGCCACGTGCGCCCATGGTGCCGGCCGATCACGAGCGCAGGCACGACGAGAACGCTGTCGGCGGCGGAGTCCTCGTCGAAGGTCAGCGCACCGAACGCGACGAGCCCCGAGCCGGGAAGCCGGAGGTCGTCGTCGATCTCGGCATCCTCCGCCAGGTCTCGCCAGGCGGCGGCGATGGCGGCCGAGCGCATGGACGCAGCGCCTGCGGGAATGCGGATCGTCTCGACCACGCCGTCTCCCACGGCGACGATGCCGTGACCGCGGCGCAGCCAGGCGAGGGGCCGCGACGGGTCGGCGTAGGCCAGGAGATCCTCGACCGGATCGATCTCTCGGGTCTCCACGACCAGCCTGCTGCTCACCCCTCCAGCCTAGTTCGTCGCTCGTCGACCGGGATGTGAGTGACCCCGCTTACGCTGAGTGCATGAGCGACGCCCGCCCCGAACCCGGCACCGAGATGATCTTCCAGTGGCGCAAATGGGACGGCTCGCCGCACTGGCGGCACGAGTGCGTGTATCTCGGTGCGGACGAGTGGGGCGACTGGATCGGCCAGCCGGCCGGCTGGCCCAGCGCTCGACCGGGTGCGGCCTACATCGCAGAGACCCCCAACGTGACGCTGGTGCCGCGACAGCCCGACTTCGCCCTGACCGTGAATCGCGATCATCCGAAGGGCATGCGCGTCTACATCGACATCGGATGGGATGTGCGCTGGTCGGACGACCCGCTGCTCGCGGTCGGCATCGACATGGACCTCGACGTCGTGCGGGTCGATGGGCCGCGGGGCATCTGGGTCGACGACCGCGACGAGTGGGCCGAGCACATCGTGCAGTACGGATATCCCGCCGAGATCATCACCCGGCTCGAGGCACTCGCGCTCGACCTCGAGCAGCGCGTGCGCGATCAGACCGCTCCGTTCGACGATGCGACTCCGGATCTCTGGCTCGATCGCCTCGATGCCCTGCACCTCGCGCCTAGACTGGGCACGTGACCTCGAACGAAGCAAACCGCGCCGATCTCGGCAAGGACCCGGCCCGCGTCAGCGGCATGTTCGACCAGGTCGCCGCGGGCTACGACCGCACGAACACGGCGATGACGGTCGGCAACGACGCCCTCTGGCGCGCAGCCACGACCAGGGCCGTCGCCCCGAAGCCGGGGGAGAAGATCCTCGACCTCGGTGCGGGCACCGCGTCGTCGTCGGCATCCCTCGCCCGCAGCGGAGCGCAGGTCGTCGCCGCCGACTTCTCGCCCGGCATGCTCGCCGAGGGCAAGCGGCGCCACGGCAGCATCCGCAATCTCTCTTTCGTGCAGGCGGATGCCACCGATCTGCCCTTCGAGGACGGCGAGTTCGACGCCGTCACCATGTCGTACGCCCTCCGCAACGTCAACGATCCGAAGAAGGCGCTCCGCGAACTGCTGCGGGTGACGAAGCCGGGCGGTCGCCTCGTGATCAACGAGTTCTCGACCCCGCCCGGCACCCTGTTCCGTGCCGGGTACCGCTTCTACAACTCGCAGGTGCTGCCTCGGGTGGCCCGTATCGCCGGCACGAACGGCGACGCGTACGACTACCTGAACGAGTCGATCCGCGACTGGCCGGATCAGAAGAAGCTCGCTGCGTGGATTCGCGAGGCCGGGTGGACCGAGGTCGAGTACCGCAACCTCTCGTTCGGGATCGTCGCACTGCACCGGGCGTTCAAGGCCGCGTGAGTACGACGCGCGAACCCGCACGGCTGACGACGGTAGGCTGAGACCGTGACTTCGAGCCGCGTAGCCCCGGGTTCGCGACTGGCGAGCCGTCTCGGTTTCAGCGACCGTGTCTTCATCGGCACTGCAGGTCGACGCATCGCTCAGGCGATCGAAGACGGTCTCGAGCGTGTCGAGACCGGTCTCGCCGACGATGTGCGCGTCGCCGACCCGCTGGCCGACGCCGCGAGCCGCTACCTCTACGAGGCGGGGGGCAAGCGCATCCGCCCTGTGCTCACCCTGCTGGCGGCCCAGCTGGGCGACGGCAACACCGAGCAGGTGATCGACGTCGCGAAGGCGCTGGAGATCACGCACCTCGGATCGCTGTACCACGACGATGTCATGGACGGCGCCGACCGCCGTCGTGGCGTCCCCGCCGCGCACGCGGTGTGGGGAAACAACATCGCGATCCTCACCGGCGACATCCTCTTCTCCCGCGCGAGCCAGCTGATGTCGCGTCTGGGCGAGCGCGCCATCCGCCTGCAGGCCGACACCTTCGAGCGTCTGGTCCTCGGCCAGATGCACGAGACTCTCGGTGCGCAGCCCGGAGACGACCCCATCGAGTTCTACCTCCAGGTGCTCGCCGACAAGACCGGTTCCCTGATCGCCGCGGCGACGCAGGGCGGCGTGATCTTCTCGAACGCACCCTCGGAATACGAAGAGCCGCTGCGTGTGTACGGCGAGAAGATCGGCGTCGCCTTCCAGCTGCTCGACGACGTGATCGACCTGTCGGCCAAGCCCGAGGACACGGGCAAGGTGCCGGGAACCGACCTGCGCGCCGGCGTTCCGACGATGCCGTACCTGCTGCTGAAGGCCGAGACCGACGACGCGTCGATCGACCTCGCCGCCCGCATCGACGACGGGGTCACCCGCATCGCCGAGGGTGAGGACCCCGGGATCCTCGACGGCCCGCTCACCGAGCTCCGAGACCACGTCGGCACTCAGAAGACCCTCGCGCTCGCGCATTCCTGGACCCGGGATGCGATCGATGCGCTCACCGCGCTTCCGCGCGGCACCGTGCGCGATGCGCTCACCCGTTTCGCAGAGACCCTCGTCGAACGCTCCAGCTGACCGCGTCGCGGCCATCGGCCGCGTGCGTCGGGCGTGACGGCATACGAAAGGACCCCTTATGACCAAGCTCAGACTGGCCATCGTCGGAGCGGGCCCCGCCGGCATCTATGCCGCCGACATCCTGCTGAAGGCCGAGCGCAAGTTCGACGTCTCCATCGATCTCTTCGAGCAGCTTCCGGCACCCTACGGCCTGGTCCGCTACGGAGTGGCCCCCGACCACCCCCGCATCAAGGGCATCATCAACGCGCTCCGCGATGTGCTCGACCGCGGCGACATCCGTCTGTTCGGCAACGTGCGCTTCGGTGAGGACATCACGCTCGATGATCTGAAGAACCACTACAACGCGGTGATCTTCGCCACGGGCGCGATCCGAGACACCGCCCTCGACATCCCCGGCATCGATGCGGTCGGCGCCTATGGGGCAGCCGACTACGTGAGCTGGTTCGACGGACACCCCGACGTGCCGCGCGAATGGCCGCTGGATGCCGCTTCGGTCGGCGTGCTG
Organism: Microbacterium sp. MEJ108Y; assembly: GCF_000834175.1. Lineage (NCBI taxonomy): Bacteria > Bacillati > Actinomycetota > Actinomycetes > Micrococcales > Microbacteriaceae > Microbacterium > Microbacterium sp. MEJ108Y. The sequence continues at coordinate 48,772 of NZ_JXQX01000011.1, forward strand.
GGCAACGGCAACGTCGCTCTCGACGTCGCCCGCATGCTGGCGAAGCACGCGGAAGACCTGCTGGTCACCGAGGTCCCCGAGAACGTCTACGAGGGGCTGAAGGCGAGCGCGGTCACCGACGTGCACGTGTTCGGTCGCCGTGGCCCCGCGCAGGTCAAGTTCACCCCGCTCGAGCTGCGCGAGCTCGGCGAGCTGCGCGACGTCGACATGGTCGTGTACGACGAGGACTTCGACTATGACGAGGCGTCGAAGGACGCCGTGGCCAGCAACAAGCAGGTCATGGTCATCGACCGCATCCTGCAGTCGTGGCGCAAGCGCCCGTCGGTCAATGACGCCAGAGGCGATGCGAACAACGCAGGGGGAACGGCATCCCGTCGCCTGCACCTGCACTTCTGGGCCCGCCCGGTCGAGGTCCGCAAGGACGAAGCCGGCCGCGTGGCGGCTCTCGTCTACGAGCGCACGAAGCCCGACGGACAGGGCGGCGCAGTGGGCACGGGTGAGATGCGCGAAGTGCCGCTGCAGGCGCTCTACCGCGCGATCGGATACTTCGGCTCACCGCTCCCCGGCGTGCCCTTCGACAAGAAGCACGGCGTGATCCCCAACCGCGAGGGCCAGGTGCTCGCCAAGGACTCGAACCAGCAGATGACCGGCATCTACGCCACCGGCTGGATCAAGCGCGGACCTGTCGGGCTCATCGGCCACACGAAGTCGGATGCCATGGAGACCGTGCGGCACATCATCAACGACCAGGGGTCGTGGTGGCACCCGGAGGACCCTTCAGAAGAGGCGATCCCCGCGCTGCTGCAGGAACGCGGCGTCAAGTGGACCGACCTCGAGGGCTGGCATCGACTCGACGAGCACGAGGTCGCCCTCGGCGCGCCGCAGGAGCGTGCCCGCGTCAAGGTCGTGCCGCGTGTCGAGATGGTGCGCGTCTCTCGCGGAGAGTGACCGACACCGGATCGTTGTCGGCACCTCGCGTGTCGGAGAGCCGGCATCCTTAGGCTGAGTGCATGCGACTGCGCTCTCTGATCGTCTTCGGCACTGCTGCCCTGTTGCTCGTCTCAGGGTGCACCGCCGAGCCGACAGCCGAGCCGAAGCCCTCGGCTTCGCCGTCGGTGTCGCCGTCTCAGACGGCGACACCGACACCGACACCGGCGCCGATCGTCGAGCCGGAGACGGCGTTCGACGTGACGTGCGACGACGTCGCCGCGACGATGGCGGAGCTCGTGGGCGAGCCGTCGACACCTGTCGAGCCGGTGCTCTCAACAGTGTCGGCGATGAGCTGGCTTCCCGGTCCGGCGCAGCACATGTTCCAGCGGGCCGGCGGAATCGCCTGCTCGGCAGGCGACGCGGAGCGCAACTGGGAGGTCACGATCGTCCCCGATGCGCAGGCGGTGATCGCCGGCGCGACCGAGCGTCAGGGTTTCTGGGGCGAAGCGGCGAGCTGTGAGAACGGACGCTGCGGGTTCGAGCTGCCAGACGGAGACGTGCTGCTGTCGGCCACCGTCGTCGACCCCGATCTCGGCGCGGACGACACCTCTCCGATCGAAGAGGCGCTGCGGGGGATCGCGGCGTCGGCGGCGTCGAGCACGCGCGAGGTCGAGTACGTCGACAGCGACATCGTGGGTGCTCCGTGCGAGCGCTTCGTGACGCCGGAGCAGGTGGACGCCGCATTCGGAGTGTCGGACGCGGCTCTCTTCACGGATTTCGGCGGCTGGGGGATCCCTGCTGAGGTGTACGAGGTCGTCAACGGCTCCCGCATCTGCTATTTCAAGTCGGCCGGAAGCGAGTACGAGGGATCGAGCTATCTGATCCTCACGACGCTTCCCGCAGGAGCATGGGCGTTCGAGAAGCTCGATGGCGACCCCGTCGAGGTCGAGGGCGCCGATGCCGCCAAGGCCAGTGAGGGCCAGAACGGCGAGAACATCCTCGACGTGCGCGTCGGCCCCGACTGGATCCGACTGATGACCTACGACAACGGATCCGGTGCCGCCGACCCGGCTCCTCTGGCAGAGAAGGTCGTGCGCAACTTCACGGTCGGACACACCGCTCCCGAGTAGCCCGCACGCCGTCGGCTAGCCTGGCGGCATGCCTGAGTGGATACCGGACGTTCTCGGCGACGAGTTCGACCAGCTCACGCTCGAACTCGGTGAGGACGACGAGGGGCCGTTGGTCGCCACTCTCGTGCGAGCCCTGCCGCGGGAGCAGCCGTGGTGGAATCGCATGCGGGGGCATCGTCTTCCGCTCGATGACGTCGACGTGCTCTACGTGCACGGCTGGTCGGACTACTTCTTCCAGAAGAGACTCGCTCGCTTCTGGACCGCGCGAGGTGCGCGCTTCTTCGCCCTCGACCTGCGCAAGTACGGACGCAGTCTGCGCGACGGTCAGACGCCCGGGTACATCACCGACCTCGGCGCGTACGACGAGGACATCGCTGCGGCGCTGCACGCGATGGGCCGCAGCCCCGAGACGACCGCATCCACGCGGCGCCTGGTGCTTCTCGGACATTCCACGGGCGGGCTCACACTGAGCCTGTGGGCATCGCGGCACCCCGAGACAGCGGATGCAGTGATCCTGAACAGTCCGTGGCTCGAGTTCCAGGTCGCATCGGCCCGCCCGCTGATCGCCCCCGTCGCCGAGCTCCAGGCGCGGTGGGCTCCCCGCGAGGTCGCCCCGCAGGTCGATCTCGGGTTCTACACCCGGGCGCAGCAGGAGGTCGCCGACCCCGAGGATCCTGTCGAGGTGAACCTCACGTGGCGACCCGCGCAGACGATGGCCGTGCACGCGGGGTGGTTCCACGCGATCCTCTCCGGACACGCCAAGGTCGCGGCAGGACTGACGATCGACGCAGCCGTGTGCGTGCTGCTCTCCGCACGCTCGGCGACGCCCACACGATGGTCTGAAGACCTCACCCGAGCAGACTCGGTCTTGGTGGTCGACGACATCGCGCGGGCGGCGCTGAAGCTCGGTCCGTCTGTCACTGTCGAGCGCATCGACGGTGCCCTGCACGACGTCTTCCTCTCTCGCCATGAGGCGAGAGAGGAAGCGTATCGTCGCCTCGACCGGTGGGTCAGAGGCTGGACGGCCGCGCGCTGACAGCGATCAGACGCAGCGGTCAGACGTAGTGCATCAGTCGGGCCTGACGCTCTGCGTCATCGGCATCGCCGCGCAGCACCGCGTCGTGGAAGTCCCGATAGACCTGGAGCATGCGCTCCCGGTCGTTCTCGGGAACGCTCCAGCCGCGGAGGTTGCGGAACAGCGCCATGCTCGCATCGTTGATCAGCACCTGATGCTGTGCGTTCCGGCTGCGCGTGCTCAGAAACGAGAACACCGCCCACCTCGTGTTGGAGATGTGCACGTCGTCATCGAGCGCCGTGTACATCTGCTCGACGAGTTCGGCGAGGCTCTCGCGTTCTTCCTGGCTCATCCGCGCGACGCCCATTCGAGCCGCAATCCCCGCCTGATACCCCGCGAACTCGAGCGTCTGCTCGACGGTCTCGGGTGTGACCGCCGTGACCTCGGTGTATCTGCTCGGGTACATCGTCACGAGCCCGAGACGCTCGAGGCGCTGTAACGCCTCTCGCACCGGAGTCCGCGACACATGCAGTTCTTCGGCGACATCGACATCGCGGATGCGATACCCCGGCTCCAGCACACCGTCCACGATCTGCGCGCCGATGTGCTGAAAAACCTCCTCTGCTAAGAGCTGCTTGCTTTCTCTGACACTCGTCATCGAGCTGTTGGTGTTCATGGACTGCCCCCAGTTGCTTTCCAGATCCGGGCTCCCCATGATGTGCCCGGACGGCCACTACATCACGAAGTGGATCGCGATGCCAATAATCCACAGACGAGTTTTCGGACGAGCATGTCGGGGCTCGCGCTCGGTGCGTCGTCGCGGGATCAAGTACGGGTGATTTCTGTGGCCGACGGGTGTTTGGGACACCCGCCGGCCACAGACGATGGCGTGCACGGAGCTGTACTGCGCCCAGTCCCCACAAGGCGGGAACCGCGATCCGCGAAGCGCGGAGCCGTGGTTCGGCAGCGCGTCATGCATCGCCGCATCGTCTGTCGCATTCGGGACGCGACTGCATCCAGTCTCGGGCACTTCGCCCCATATATCGGAATGCGATCGGCGGGCATAGAGAAGGGGGACGGATGCCTCGGCATCCGTCCCCCTGAGATCTGCGAGGTCAGCGGTAGTTGATGAACTGCAGGTCGAGATCGAGGTCCGAGCCCTTGAGCAGGGAGATCACGGACTGCAGGTCGTCACGGCTCTTGGACTGCACGCGCAGCTCGTCGCCCTGGATCTGGCTCTTCACACCCTTGGGGCCCTCGTCGCGGATGATCTTGTTGATCTTCTTCGCGTTCTCCGACGAGATGCCGTCCTTGAGGGTCGAGACGATTCGGAACTCCTTGCCGCTCGCGAACGGGTCGCCCGACTCGAGGCTCTTGAGCGAGATGCCTCGCTTGATGAGCTTGGACTGGAAGACGTCGAGAACGGCCTTCGCACGCTCTTCGGTGCCGGCGATGATCAGGATCTGCTCGCCGCTCCAGGCGATGGACGAGCCGGTGCCTTTGAAGTCGTAGCGCTGCTCGATCTCCTTGCGCGCCTGGTTCAGGGCGTTCTCGGCCTCCTGGTGATCCACTTTCGAGACGATGTCAAAGGAACTGTCAGCCATAAGCAAAGTGTATCGACACCGTCGTTTTCATGCTCGCTTGGAAGCGCTTCCATCACGCCTCAGCCGACATTCCGCGGTTACAGCTTGATATCGAAGGCTTCTTGCATTGCGATTCCTGACGATCTCGATGCATACTGTAAGCGCTTGCAGTCCTGCAGGCCACAGCACTTCAGAGAGGGACACACCAATGAAGGTGAACAAGAGGGGCATCGTCGCCGCCGGCGTCATCGCGATCGTTTCGACTCTTACGCTTGCCGGTTGCTCGACCGCGACCGATGGCGGCGACTCGGCCGAGGGCGAGAGCAGCGGATCGCTGACCGTCTGGGTCGACGCCGAGCGTGTCGACGCGCTGCAGAGCGCCGCCGACTCCTACGAGGAGAAGACCGGGGTCAAGGTCGAACTCGTGGGCAAGTCCGTCGACGACATGAAGGACGACTTCATCCAGCAGGTGCCGACCGGCAAGGGCCCCGACGTCGTCATGGGAGCGCACGACTGGCTCGGCGAGCTGTCCACGAACGGTGTCGTCGCACCGCTCGAGCTCGGCGACTCGTCGGCCGACTACCTGCCCGTCGCACTTCAGGCTGCGACCTACGACGGCACCGTCTACATGCTTCCCTACGCGGTCGAGAACATCGCCGTGCTGCGCAACGCCGACATGGTCCCCGCCGCCGCGACGAGCTTCGACGACATGGTCTCGAAGGGCACCTTCGTGGTCGAGCAGGGCACCGAGGGCAACCCGTACCACCTGTACCCGTTCCAGACGGCATTCGGCGCCCCGGTCTTCGGCACCGACGACTCGGGGAGCTACGACTCGAGCGACCTCCAGCTCGGCAGCGAGGGCGGCTTCGCCTTCGCCGACTGGCTCGCCGCTCAGGGCGCAGCGGGCACCTTGAACACCGACATCGACGGCGAGATCGCCAAGCAGCAGTTCCTCGACGGCACCGCGGCCTTCTGGCTGACCGGCCCGTGGAACGTCGGCGCCGCGACCGACGCCGGCATCAACGTCGCGATCGACCCGATCCCGAGCCCCACGGGCGAGACCGCCTCGCCGTTCGCCGGCGTCAAGGGCTTCTTCGTGAGCTCCGAGTCGAAGAACAAGGTCGCCGCGAACGACTTCCTCGTGAACTACATCGGCACCGAAGAGGTGCAGCTCGAGCTGTTCAAGGCAGGAAACGTCCTGCCCGCGCTGACGGCCGCAGCCGACTCCGCAGCATCCGACCCGATCATCGCCGGCTTCCAGGCCGTCGGTGAGGACGCGGTGCCGATGCCGGCCATCCCCGCCATGGGCTCCGTGTGGGAGTTCTGGGGCGTCGCAGAGGCTGCCATCATCAACGGCTCCGACCCGACGACGACGTGGCAGAAGCTCGTCGACGACGTGACCGCAGCAATCAAGTAACGACACCCAGCACCATCCCTGCCGGGGCGGACCTCGTCCGCCCCGGCAGCTCGACGACGGGGACGAGATGACAGAACTCGCTGAGCCCACGGCTCCACTGAACAAGCGCCAGCGCCAGGCGGCGAAGATCGCCGAGGCCGCGTCCGGGCCCATCGGCTGGATGCTGCTGAAGATCCTGCTGCTCGCCGTCGTCGACGCCATCGCGCTGTACGCGGCGTTCGTCCTCTTCGGCCAGCAGGAGTGGCTGGTGCTCGGCCTGGTCGTGGCCGTCACGGTGCTCGTCAACTACATCTACTTCTCGCGCAAGCGAATTCCCGCGAAGTATCTGACCCCCGGCATCATCTTCCTGATCATCTTCCAGGTGTTCACGCTGCTGTACACGGGGTACATCGGCTTCACGAACTACGGCACCGGGCACAACGGCACGAAGGACCAGGCGATCTCGTCGCTCCTCGCCTCCGCCCAGGAGCGTGTCGAGGATTCCGCCACCTATCCGGTCACGGTCGTCGAGCAGTTCGGCACCTATGGTCTGCTCGTGACCGACCCCGAGTCGGGTGACGCGCTGCTCGGCACCGCTGAGCAGCCCCTGCAGGAGGTCGACGCCGAGTTCGAGGGCGATCAGGCCGTGGCCGTCGACGGCTGGACCACGCTCCCGCTCGCGAAGGTGTTCACCCTGTCGGAAGAGCTCGAGCAGCTCTCGGTTCCCTTCAGCGACGACCCCAATGACGGCAGCCTGCGCGCCCCCGACGGACAGAAGGGGTACCTGTACGTCTCGACGCTCGAGTACGACGCAGACGCCGACACCATCACCGACACGACGACCGGCGCGGTGTACTCCGACACCGGTCAGGGGTCGTTCATCGCCGAGGACGGCGCCGAGTTGCTGCCCGGCTGGCAGACCACCGTCGGCTTCGACAACTTCGTTCGTGCGGTGAGCGACGAGAACATCCGCGGTCCGCTCATCTCGGTGACGATCTGGACCTTCGTGTTCGCACTGCTCTCGGTCGCGACCACGTTCTTCCTCGGACTGCTGCTCGCACTGGTCTTCAACAACACGCGGATGCGGTTCCGCAACGGCTATCGGATCATCCTGATCCTCCCGTATGCGTTCCCGGCGTTCCTGTCGGCCCTCGTCTGGGCAGGCATGATGAACGAGAGCTTCGGATTCATCAACCAGGTGATCTTCGGGGGAGCGGACATCCCGTGGCTCACCGACCCGAACCTCGCGAAGGTGTCGGTGCTCCTGGTCAACCTCTGGCTGGGCTTCCCCTACATGTTCCTCGTCTGCATGGGCGCCCTGCAGGGCATTCCCGAGGACGTGAATGAGGCCGCCGTGATGGATGGCGCAAACCCCTGGCAGGTCTTCCGCCGCATCAAGCTGCCGCTGCTGCTCGTGACGGTCGCGCCGCTGCTGATCTCGTCCTTCGCGTTCAACTTCAACAACTTCAACCTGATCTACATGCTGACAAAGGGCGGGCCGCGGTTCGAGGACGTCAGCATCCCGGTCGGGCACACCGACATCCTGATCTCGATGGTCTACAAGGTGGCGTTCACGGGTCAGTCCCGTGACTACGGCCTCGCCTCCGCGTTCACGATCCTGATCTTCATCGTGGTCGCGACGATCTCGATCATCAGCTTCCGCAAGACCAAGGCCCTCGAGGAGCTGAACTGACATGAGCACCACGGACACCGGCACCGCCCGCCCCGTCGCCGTCGCGCAGAACCTCGCGGCCCGTCGCCGCAGCTTCGGCGCGTGGTTCGCAGACACCGGATGGCGCCATGTGGTCGCCATCGTCGTGAGCGCCTTCGCGCTCTTCCCGCTGCTGTACGTCGTCTCGGCGTCTCTCAATCCGAAGGGCACGCTTACCGGCTCGAACCAGCTCTTCTCCGCGTTCGGCTTCGACAGCTACGTGCGCATCCTCAGCGATCCGCAGAACCCCTACGGCCTGTGGTTCCTGAACACGCTGGTCATCGCCGTGGTGACCGGCGCCGTGACCGTCTTCATCGGCGCCCTGGCTGCATATGCCTTCTCGCGCATGCGCTTCGCCGGCCGTCGCATCGGCCTCGTGACGATCGTCGTCGTGCAGATGTTCCCGCAGCTCCTGGCCGTGGTGGCGATCTTCCTGCTGATGTCGACGCTCGGGGACTGGTTCCCCGCCATCGGCCTGAACACGCACACCGGTCTGATCCTCGTCTACCTCGGTGGCGCGCTCGGCGTGAACACCTACCTGATGTACGGCTTCTTCAACACCCTCCCGATGGAGCTCGACGAGGCCGCCCGCATCGACGGCGCCGGTCACGCCCGCATCTTCTTCACGATGATCCTGCCGCTGGTCGCCCCGATCCTCGCGGTGGTCGCGCTGCTGTCGTTCATCGGCACGGTCAACGAGTACGTGATCGCGAGTGTCATGCTCGTCGACGTCGACCAGCAGACCCTGGTCGTCGGCCTGACGAAGCTCGTCGCGAACCCGCGCTACGCCGACTGGTCGGCGTTCTCGGCCGGCGCGGTGATGGCGGCGATCCCGGTGATGATCCTCTTCCTTTTCCTTCAGCGATACATCGTCGGCGGGCTGACGGCCGGCGCGACGAAGGGCTGACCTGCGGTCGTGGTCGCATCGTTCGCGGCGTTGCGACCGCCGGCGCGGCGCCGGCGGTCGTAGCGTGATGGCATGACGCGTGTCGCGGGGCGAAACGCGGTGATCAGCTGGATCGCCGCAGTGCTGTGCATCGGCGTGGTGGGCGCCCTGATCTGGTTCTCGATGCCGATCGTGCCGGTCGTCGCGTCGTTCATCGGCGACGCCCTTCGCGCCACCCTTCGCTGACGATGCCGCCGCATCTCGTCCTGAGGACGAGATGCGTGATCACGGGCTCAGCGACACGTCGGCACGCCTCCGTCGGGGCGCGGGCGCGCGGCGGTAATCTCGCAGAGCACACATCCGATGAGAGGCGCACCCATGAGTGACCCCGAGGTTCCACAGCCCGAGCGGCCGAAAGACGTCAACGACGTCGTCGACAGCGCGAACGCTGGACTCGACGACGCCGCCGCAGCGAGTGCAGGCGTGCATGGCACGCCCGCGGATCCCACGCACGAGACGTCGGCTCCCGCTCCGACCCAGCCCGCCGTCGACCCCGATGTCGCCGCATTCGAGGCTGCCGAGAACGAACACCCCGGCACCTTCGCGACGCCGGAGCTCAACGACCCGAAGTACCTCGACGACGCAGACGACACGACGAAGTCGTGGAACACGGATGCCGACGCGACGAAGTCCTGGAACACGGATGCCGACGCGACGGCCGCGTACACGCCGCCGGCCGCGCACGAGCAGTCCGCCCTGGCCGGAGCCGCGTACTCGTCGGCCGACCAGACGGAGACCCGGATCGTCCCGTCGGAGCCGGCAGCCGCCGAGCCGGTCGTCGTTCCGATCCAGCAGCAGCCGATCTTCGTCCAGGCTCCCGAGCCGCCCCGTGAACGAGGCAACCGCGGCACCGCGGGCGCGATCGGCCTGCTCGCGACCATCGCCTTCGCGATCCTCTACCTGGGCGCGACGCTCGGCCTCCGTGCCGTCGCGGGTGACATCACCGGCGAGAACATCGGCGAAGCCGCTCTCGCTCCGCTGATGACATGGGGCTACTGGGTTCCGGTCGTCGGGTTCTTCCTCGGCTTCTGGCTGCTCGGCGCCTTCATCAACCGCGGACGCTGGGGACTCTGGGTGGTCTTCGGCATCATCGTCGGTCTCATCGCCTACGGCGGGCACATCCTCGGGGCGCTCTTCGAGGCGCCGTTCTGGCTGCTCACCGCTCGGGAGGGCAGCGAGCTCATCGGAGCGCAGCTCTTCCACCCGCTCGCCATCGCGGCTTTCGTCTTCGCCCGTGAGCTGACCATCTGGTTCGGCGCATGGGTCGCCCGCAGCGGGGCACGCAAGACCGAGCTCAACGCCGAAGCGCAGCGCGAGTACGAGCGCACGCTCGAGGCCGGCCCGACGCTGGCGAGGTAGTCACGAACATGTCGTCACCGAACCCCCGTGGACCCGAGTCCCCGGGGGTTTCGGTCATTCTGGCGTTGGTGCTCGCCTCCATCAGCTTCTTCGCGCTGGCGGTGTTCGGCCTCGGCGCGGTGAGCATCGCCACCGACAGCGACATCATCGCCGTCCCCGGTCTCGGTCAGCTGCCCGGCGCGATCGGGATGCTGGCGGCCGTGGTGGCGTTCGCGTTGTCGCTGTGGTCGTCGCTGCGGCGGACGCAGCCGTCGTTCGTGTCGGCGCCGGCGGTCGCATTGGCCACGGCGCTCGCGCACCTGGTCGTCGTGTGGATCGGCGTCGCCGCCGCCAGTGGCGACATCATCGTCGCGACGGTCGTCGCGGGTGATCTCGTGCGCGGGGGAGCGAGCGCGGTGCTCCTCGTCGCGTCCGCGATCGCGGCCTGGGGCGGCATCGCGCTCCGGCGCACGCGTGCTCAGCATCCGCAGTGGCCCTGGGAGCGCAAAGAAGACGAGTGACGCCCCGCCGTGGCGTGGAAATCTCCACGTCGGCGGCGGCCGCGCCGTACGCTCTAGGTGTGGAGCGCTCGTTGGAGACGCAGGTCGACCAGGCCGTCGAGGCCTGGTTGCGCTGGGTGCCGCGCTGGGAGCCGGCGACCCATCGCGGTCGGGTCGCGCCCTGTCGACGTTGTCTGGGGTCGCCGATCCTGTCTGCGGCGGGCATCGGCTCGAACACGCCGCACGGTGTGCAGCACGGTCTCTCCACGCGGATCAAGACGATCGTCGACCACGCCGTGGCCGAGTACACCGCCAGGAACCTGCCGATGCTGCAGCGCGAACTCGACCAGCAGGCCGCGCGCAACCGGGCACGCAGCTACCGCCCGGCCGACGGTCTGGATCCCGAGTTCGACGGGCTGCCGCTCGACCCCGAGCCGGTTCCGGGCGCCCCGTTCCTCTTCACGATCGCCGGCATGGCCGACGAGGCAGTCGCCGATCTGCCGCCTCTGCCCCCGTTGAGCGACGAGGCGAAGGTCGCCCTGCGTCAAGAGGTCGCCCTCGCCGACGAGTACGCGAACATGGTCGGTCGCGAGATCTGCGGCATCCTGCTGCGCCACCGCATCTACATCCAGGCTGCGATCTCGCAGCATGTCGAGCCGCAGATCGAGGCGCTGCTGGCTGAACTCACCGACTCGCTCGACTCCCCGTTCGACGCGGATCAGTCGTAGATCGCTGCAGCCCTCATTTGACCACCACGTTACGTGGCATTACACTTGATCAGGTGTGTGCACGTCTCGACGTGCGCGCTGGGCGTCGGCACCATGCCGGTCCGCCCCCACGGCATACCCACCACCACAAAGGCACGTCGATTCCGGCGTGCCGGTGGGTCACTGATGTGAAACCCATCACGCTGTCACCGTGCAGCATTATGAGGAGAGAACGTGCCAACCATTCAGCAGTTGGTTCGCAAGGGTCGCTCGCCCAAGGTCACCAAGACCAAGGCGCCCGCACTCAAGTCGAACCCGCAGCAGGCCGGGGTCTGCACCCGCGTCTACACCACCACCCCGAAGAAGCCGAACTCGGCGATGCGCAAGGTCGCTCGTGTGAAGCTCCGCAACGGCACCGAGGTGACCGCCTACATCCCGGGCGAGGGTCACAACCTCCAGGAGCACTCGCTGGTGCTCGTCCGCGGTGGTCGTGTCAAGGACCTCCCCGGTGTTCGCTACAAGATCGTCCGTGGCGCCCTGGACACCCAGGCCGTCAAGAACCGTAAGCAGGCTCGCAGCCTCTACGGCGCAAAGAAGGGCTGAGTCCAATGCCTCGTAAGGGTCCCGCCCCCAAGCGTCCCGTCGTCAACGACCCGGTATACGGCGCTCCGATCGTCAGCCAGCTGGTCAACAAGATCCTGGTCGACGGTAAGAAGTCGCTCGCCGAGTCGATCGTCTACAACGCCCTCAAGGGCGTCGAGGCGAAGAACGGTCAGGATGCCGTCGCCACTCTGAAGAAGGCGCTCGACAACGTGCGCCCGACTCTCGAGGTCAAGAGCCGCCGCGTCGGTGGCTCGACCTACCAGGTTCCGGTCGAGGTCAAGCCGCACCGCGCGAACACCCTCGCGCTGCGCTGGCTCGTCAGCTACGCCAAGGGTCGTCGTGAGAAGACGATGACCGAGCGTCTCCAGAACGAGATCCTCGACGCGTCGAACGGTCTCGGTGCAGCGGTCAAGCGCCGCGAGGACACGCACAAGATGGCCGAGTCGAACCGCGCGTTCGCTCACTACCGCTGGTAAACAGCTTCGCCTGCCCCCGGCCACACGCCGGGGGCAGGCACCCCCTCTTCGCAGTACGACTGCCAAAAAGATAAGGACACTCCTGTGGCACAAGACGTGCTCACCGACCTGAGCAAGGTTCGGAACATCGGCATCATGGCTCACATCGATGCCGGCAAGACCACCACCACCGAGCGCATCCTGTTCTACACGGGCGTCAACCACAAGCTCGGCGAGACCCACGACGGTGCCTCGACCACCGACTGGATGGAGCAGGAGAAGGAGCGCGGCATCACGATCACGTCTGCCGCCGTGACCTGCTACTGGAACAAGAACCAGATCAACATCATCGACACCCCCGGTCACGTGGACTTCACGGTCGAGGTGGAGCGCTCGCTCCGCGTCCTCGACGGTGCTGTCGCAGTGTTCGACGGCAAGGAGGGCGTCGAGCCCCAGTCCGAGACCGTGTGGCGTCAGGCTGACAAGTACAACGTCCCCCGCATCTGCTTCGTCAACAAGATGGACAAGCTCGGCGCGGACTTCTACTTCACCGTCGACACCATCATCAACCGCCTCGGCGCCAAGCCGCTGGTCATCCAGCTGCCCATCGGTGCAGAGAACGACTTCGTCGGCGTCATCGACCTCGTCGAGATGCGTGCGCTCGTCTGGGCTGGTGACTCCAAGGGTGACGTCACCATGGGCGCCTCCTACGAGGTCCAGGAGATCCCCGCCGACCTCAAGGACAAGGCAGACGAGTACCGTCAGCAGCTCCTCGAGACCGTCGCCGAGACCGACGACGCTTTGCTCGAGAAGTTCTTCGGTGGCGAAGACCTGACCGTCGCCGAGATCAAGGGCGCGATCCGCAAGCTCACCGTGGCTTCCGAGATCTACCCGGTCCTCTGCGGCTCGGCGTTCAAGAACCGTGGCGTCCAGCCGATGCTCGACGCGGTCGTCGACTACCTGCCGAACCCGCTCGACGTGGGCTCGATCCAGGCTCACGACCCCAAGGACTACGACACGATCATCGAGCGTCACCCCGACGCGAAGGATCCGTTCGCGGCTCTCGCGTTCAAGGTCGCGGTGCACCCGTTCTTCGGTCGCCTCACCTACGTGCGCGTCTACTCGGGCCAGCTCGACTCCGGAGCCCAGGTCGTCAACTCGACCAAGGGCAAGAAGGAGCGCATCGGAAAGATCTTCCAGATGCACGCCAACAAGGAGATCCCGGTCCCCTCGGTCACTGCGGGCAACATCTACGCCGTCATCGGTCTGAAGGACACCACCACCGGTGACACCCTCACCGACCCGGCCTCGCCGGTCGTCCTCGAGTCGATGACGTTCCCCGAGCCCGTCATCGAGGTCGCCATCGAGCCGAAGACCAAGGCCGACCAGGAGAAGCTGGGTGTCGCCATCCAGAAGCTCGCTGAAGAGGACCCGACCTTCCGCACGGAGCTCAACCCCGAGACCGGTCAGACGACCATTAAGGGCATGGGCGAGCTGCACCTCGACATCCTCGTCGACCGCATGAAGCGCGAGTTCAACGTCGAGGCCAACGTCGGCAAGCCGCAGGTCGCGTACCGCGAGACGATCCGCAAGGGCGTCGAGAAGTACGACTACACGCACAAGAAGCAGACCGGTGGTTCGGGTCAGTTCGCGAAGATCCAGTTCAACATCGAGCCGCTCGACCTCGACGACGAGAAGACGTACGAATTCGTCAACTCGGTCACCGGTGGTCGCATCCCGCGTGAGTACATCGGCTCGATCGATGCCGGCTTCCAGGATGCGATGAACGTCGGCGTGCTCGCCGGATACCCGATCGTCGGCGTCAAGGCGACGATCGTCGATGGTGCTGCTCACGACGTCGACTCTTCGGAGATGGCGTTCAAGATCGCAGGATCCATGGGTATGAAGGAAGCTCTTCGTCGGGCCAACCCGACGCTCCTCGAGCCGCTCATGGCGGTCGAGGTGCGTACTCCCGAGGAGTACATGGGCGACGTCATCGGTGACCTGAACTCGCGTCGCGGCCAGATCCAGTCGATGGAAGACGCCGCAGGCGTCAAGGTCGTCCGTGCGCACGTGCCGCTGTCCGAGATGTTCGGCTACATCGGCGACCTGCGCTCGAAGACCTCGGGTCGCGCCGTCTACTCGATGGAGTTCAACAGCTACGCTGAGGTTCCCCGCGCTGTGGCCGACGAGATCGTCCAGAAGCACCAGGGCGGCGAGTAACACTTTCCTGGGAGCCGGGTTTCGGCTCGGCTCCCAGGTCACCTACAACTTCACATTCCCTCTCTACTAAACTGAGATTCACACCCGTAGAGAACCGGTCGCAAACCAGTGCCCGGCACCCTCTACATGACGTCCTGAGGAGGACCCAGTGGCTAAGGCCAAGTTCGAGCGGACCAAGCCGCACGTCAACATCGGAACCATCGGTCACGTTGACCACGGCAAGACCACGCTCTCCGCAGCGATCTCGAAGGTGCTTGCTGACAAGTTCCCGTCTGACACCAACGTGCAGCGCGACTTCGCTTCCATCGACTCGGCGCCGGAAGAGCGCCAGCGTGGAATCACCATCAACATCTCGCACATCGAGTACGAGACCCCGAAGCGCCACTACGCGCACGTTGACGCCCCCGGCCACGCCGACTACGTCAAGAACATGATCACCGGTGCTGCTCAGATGGACGGCGCGATCCTCGTGGTCGCCGCCACCGACGGCCCGATGGCTCAGACGCGTGAGCACGTGCTGCTCGCCAAGCAGGTCGGCGTGCCGTACCTGCTCGTCGCGCTGAACAAGTCCGACATGGTCGACGACGAGGAGATCCTGGAGCTCGTCGAGCTCGAGGTCTCCGAGCTGCTCGCTTCGCAGGGCTTCGCCGAGGACGCTCCTGTCGTCCGCGTCTCCGCTCTCAAGGCCCTCGAGGGCGACGAGAAGTGGGTTCAGTCGATCCTCGACCTCATGGAGGCCGTGGACGAGAACGTTCCGGACCCCGTGCGCGACAAGGACAAGCCGTTCCTGATGCCCGTCGAGGACGTCTTCACGATCACCGGTCGTGGAACCGTCGTCACCGGCCGCGCCGAGCGTGGCACGCTGGCCATCAACTCCGAGGTCGAGATCGTCGGACTCCGTCCGACCGTCAAGACCACGGTCACGGGTATCGAGATGTTCCACAAGCAGCTCGACGAGGCATGGGCCGGCGAGAACTGTGGTCTCCTGCTCCGTGGCACGAAGCGTGAGGACGTCGAGCGCGGTCAGGTCATCGTCAAGCCGGGTTCGGTCACGCCGCACACCGACTTCGCCGGTACCGCGTACATCCTGTCGAAGGATGAGGGTGGGCGTCACAACCCGTTCTACACGAACTACCGCCCGCAGTTCTACTTCCGCACCACCGACGTCACCGGCGTCATCACGCTGCCTGAGGGCACCGAGATGGTCATGCCCGGCGACACCACTGACGTGACGGTCGAGCTGATCCAGCCGATCGCCATGGAAGAGGGCCTCGGCTTCGCCATCCGTGAGGGTGGACGCACCGTCGGCGCCGGTACGGTCACGAAGATCATCAAGTAAGCATCTGCTTTCTCGCACAGGGGTCGGGCCTTCGGGTCCGGCCCCTTTGTCGTACCCGGGTGCGGACATGTCGTGAGCGCGCAGGTTCTCGGCGACTTCGCGGTGAGACGCGACTCGTGACGGATAACATGGCCCGAGCCTGCCTGCGGGCATCGCCGTCGCCCGACCTCGGGCGTGAGAGAGGAACGCGACCATGACACAGATCCAGGTGGGACCCCCGCCGCCGCGAAGCCACGCGCGGCTGTGGATCTCGACGCTGCTGCTGATCGTGTACTCCGCGTTCGTGCTGCTGGTCACGATGTGGCCGCAGCCTGAGCAGCTCGAGTTCGACAGCATCGCGGGGCGTGTGCTCCGTGCGCTGCACAACCTCGGCGTCCCCGAGCGATTCGACTACAACGAACTCGAGTTCGCCGCCAACATCGGCATGTTCGTGCCGCTCGGTTTCCTGCTCGGCCTCGCACTCGCACGCAAAGCGTGGTGGGTCGCGATCTTCCTGCTGCCCGCCTTCTCGGGAGCGATCGAGTTCACGCAGGGCATCGCGCTCGACGAGCGCGTATCGACCGTGCTCGACGTGCTGGCGAACACGATCGGCGGATACACGGGCCTGCTGCTCGCGATGATCCTCAGGGCGATGATTCACGCCAGAGATCGCACCATGATCGAGCGCGAGCTGTGGGAGCGTCGTGCAGCCGCCGCCGAACTGCAGCGGCAGAACGCCGCTCGTGCTGTGGCTCGCGCGACGCAGACGTCGCAGCCGGTGCCGGCGTGGGCCGAGGAGCCCGATCCGGTGACTCGTGTGCTGGACGCGGACTTCTGGGAGACGGGTGACGCGCCTACGGTGCGGATTCCTGTGTAGCGGCGCGAGCCGTGCTTACGGGTCCGGTGCAGCGCGGGGGCCAGTTCGACTACAGGCAGGCCGATAGGATTTCGTGGGCTGGACAACCAGCATCCTGACCGGAGGTACGCCATGAACGCCAGAGATCAAGATCGAGGGACCCTTTCGGACTGGCGTATCGAGAACGACGTTCTGGTGTCGAGCAGCGGAGTCGCGTTTCTCGCCGGCGGAAATCAGCAGCCGCTCAAGTATGCGACCGGCGAGCTGACACCGGCGCCGGAGTCCGTTCGCGTCTTCTCTCGCAACCTCGAGGCTCGCGCTGCCGACACCACCACGCGAGGTGTGGGTTACGCGCATGTCATCTTCCCAGACAAGCAGTCCGTCCTGACTGAGGACTTTCCGTTCCAACCGGTCGTCCGGTTGGGAGAGACGTATCTGGAGCAGCTTCCGGCGACGATGGTTCCGCGCGTCGTCTATCCCGTGAACCAGCTTCGGCAGCAGCCCAACAGCAGTTTGCCTCTTGACACCCATCTGTCGCACACAGGCTCGCTCGTCGTCCTGCGCGAGATGATGGCGGCTGTCGGGGTGGAGGCGCCCGAGGCACTCGATCGAGTAGCGAGTAGGATCATGCGACCACGCCGGTGGCCAGGAGATCTCGGGAGCAAGTTGAATCCGGAGCGCTTTCAAGAGGCACTCCAGCTCCATCCTGATTGGGAAGTGCAGGAGTTCAACAGCGGAGGCGGCTTCAACGACGGGATGATCGACATCCTCCTCAGTCCGGAAGCGCCGATCAACAAGACGGTCCTGTTGTTCGGAGACTCCTTCTTCAGGCTGATGCTGAAACATCTGAGTGGAGTCTTCACCCGGGTGGTGTGTCTGAGGA
Organism: Microbacterium sp. MEJ108Y; assembly: GCF_000834175.1. NCBI lineage: Bacteria > Bacillati > Actinomycetota > Actinomycetes > Micrococcales > Microbacteriaceae > Microbacterium > Microbacterium sp. MEJ108Y. Next base: position 66,366 of record NZ_JXQX01000011.1, read on the forward strand.
CCAGGTTCTATCACCGCGAGATGGTCGAACTGATCGAGCCTGACCTTATCTTCACCGGGAACGCCGAGCGTTACCTTTCTCGCGTCTACTCGGACGAGAACGCCTTGCCGTTCGCGCTCTACCGTGCGTCACGTGGTATCGCAGAGCCCTTTGAGCCCGAGTTCCTCGAGGCCTGGAGAAGCATCAGCTCACCGCGCGCCGCGCAGTCGCGAGCGTTCCTTGCCGACCGGCGGGTGCCGCGCGGTACGTCCCGGTCGTAAGAGGGCATTCTGGCGGGTTGGCGACGTCCCCGATCGGGGAACCCACCATCGAGGGCAGCTGCCACCCGTGCCGGTGGACTCTCGTGTTCGTTTGCGAAGACAGTCAGGCGCTTGATCACGCCGTCCGCGTGTCTCCCTTCCGCAACGAATCCAGTTCGCGCCGTGCTGTGCGTAGCTCGGCTTCGAGTCTGCGGTTCTCGCTGGCTGCCTGCCGTAGTTCGAGATGAAGATCGTAGACGTCGGTGTCTCTCGCAAAAGCCGCGTCGTTTCCAGTCGCGGCATCGATGACGAGGTCGGGCACGTCCACTACGGGAACGCCATCGAGCGTGTCGGAGGCAGACATATCGACAAGCGCTCCTTTCTGACGTCCGTCGAAAAGCGCTGTGGTTCCTGACTTCGCGCGCAATACGGTTCGGGCCTCGAGGGTTTCCGTTCCCGCCGCCGCGTTGAACTTGAGCGGGAGCTCGTAGCCGTGCGAGTAGCACAGGGACGTCAGCAGCGAATAGAGCCGGGTCATCTTGATCGAGGGGATGTCCGCGCGCGCGGTGGTGATCGCGGATCGTGTCTTCTCTTTGTCGAAGTAGTCCCATAGCGGACTCGATCCGCATTCGTCGATGATCTGAAGAAAGCGCCTCTGCAAGGGGGACTTGAAGAACAGCGCGGACTGCCAGCCCGATGCCGATACAAGTTGGCGAGTGTTCCGCACGGGGGGGACATGGACGGCACTGCAACCCGCGTTCAGCTCCAGACCCTGATGCCAACCGTGTTCAGCGAACGGCAAGTCGACCAGGTTGAAAGCGCTTCTCTTGATGATCTCGTAATGAATGCGCTCGTCGTTGCGCCATTCCTGCGGCGCCAGGAAGGAGAGGTCGATCAGATCCGGGTCGTAGAGAGGATGCACCGGGTGGCTCGCCCACAACGCCCCTTGGGAAAACTGAGCGCTTTCCCAAGACTGCATGCCCTCGATGCGGAAGACCCCTCCGAGCTGAGCCACGCTGGCACCGCTGTCGACGTAGTAGCGTGCACGGTCAGCCAGCTGTTCTCTGAGCTCGGCGGCAGCGTCGGTCCGCAAGAGATCGTTGGGGTCGACATTGTTTCCTGCAAACATCCTACGAGCGAAGTCCTCGGGGGAATCATAGGGAGTGCTGAACCACTTGTCCCGATACACCTCACCCACGTGGCCCTGGAGCAGGACCGCGGGCGAAATGCCCGGGCTTCCTCCACCATCCCAGACCGGCAGCATTCCGTCGTAGCGGAAGACCGCTCCAAGTCGCTGCCTGAATATGTCTCCGGAGGAGAAGCTTGCCGGCTTGGGAATGTTGTTGGTGAACTCCGCGCCGATAGCGTCCGCCACGCTACGTCCGACAGCCACGTCTGGGTGGTCAGGGACACCGTTCGAGAAAGCCGAGAGGGTGGTTGGCAGCGGCCCGGTCATGGTGGCCAGAGCGGCGATGGCTCGTGAGTCGCGACCACCCGTGAGCGCCAGATTCACCCTCGCTCCCGTGTCGAACACTGCTCTGAGCGAGGCAGCCATCTCGCCGATCACACGGTCCAGCACCGCCTCCGGGTCCCGTTGAAGTTCTGCCCGCATCTCGCCGCCGTCTTGCCGATTCAGATACGAGAGGGGGCGCTGATGGACCAGGACTCGGCTGTCTTTGACCCCGAGCCAGCCGCCTTGCGGAACGCGACGAATGCCGCTGACGAGGGTGTCCTCGCCCAGCGGCCAGAAGGCGATGGCCTGCCAAGCGAGGCTTCTGAAATCGAAGCCCAAGTGCGGCACCAAAGCCTGAATCAGACGGGGCCGCGTCGCGACGATGCTTGTCCCGTCTGACGCCTCGTGGTAAAAGAGCGGAACCATGGACAGGGGGTCGCTGACGAAGGCCGCGTCATCTCCATCGAAGTGACAGATACCGTAGTCGCCGGCGAGGCGTTCGCGCAGGGTCGGCGAGCCTCCGCCTCTGATCTCGCGGGCGATCGCCTCGGCAGGTAGGAGATGCGCGTCGTCCCGCCCGCGCCTGATCGCGTGGCCTTTGAGGAGGGTGACGGCTCCGTCTCGATCCGTGTGCCTCTGGTCGCCGGCACGATAGAGGTGAGTCGAGCGTGAGAACTGCATGGCTGCCATGCGTCGGTTCGCTGAGACGAACCGCTCCGTGCCTTCAGCGCGATACCCCAGCGCCGCGATCAGGGCAGACGCCCGGTTGTCGACGATCTGCGCAGCCTGGCCGGTCCGATCACTGATGAACACGTAGTCGCTCATTGTTCAGCCACTCCCCATATCTCCGTGTGTAGGCGTGTCTGCCTTCAGTAGCGTACATGCGTGCGCTGGCGCCCGACCTTCCTTCGCGAGCTGCCCGAGGGACACCACAGGGGGGTGCGGATCCTGGTCGGGCAAGGCCGTGCGATACTCTGGCTTGGGCTCGTGATCCGTTAAGGCAGGTCTTCTGCGCGCCGTACTAGGAGGGGTGGAGCTGCCGAAATGACAGCACTGATCGGAGTGATCGACGGTTTCAACGGGCGGGGTGTATTCGGCTGGGCTCGTCGTCACGATGACGAAGCGAGCCTTCGCCTCGACATCAAGCTCGACGGCTTGCTCGTTGCCGAGAACGTCCCCGCTGATCGGTTGCGAAAGGACCTGGTTTCCGCCGGTGACACGCACGGCAGGCACGGCTTCGTGTGGGAACTCCCCGCATCCGCGACCTTCGGGGATCGGGTGAAGGTCGCAGTGTTGGCGAGCGGATCGGGCGAAGTGATCGCAGAGCGAGAGTTCGGGGCGCCTTTCAGCGGCACGCCCTGGCGCGGTGCCATCCGCGAGCCCAAGAAGGGGGCGCTGAGCGGCTGGGTGAAGCTGAACGGCAGGAACGACCCGGTCGTTGCCGACGTGTACCTGGACGAACATCGCGTGGCTTCAGGTTTCATGTGCGACCGCGCAGTTCCGGAGCTCGCCACGGAAGACGGAGCGGGAGCATGGGGATTCAACGTTCCCATCGGCCGATTCCGCACCTCGTCAGAATCTGTCGTGGTGTCGCTCCGCGATCCCGCAGACGGGTCGATCATGCTCGAGAGAGAGGTGAGCACCGCAGCCCTCAAAGACTCGTACCGCGGCAGCCTCGAAGTCACCGACGCCGCTGACGTGCGCGGATGGGCCATCAATGAGAACTGGCCGGACGACGTCTTCGATGTGGAAGTGCTTCTCGACGGTCATCCATATCTGACGGTCAAGAACTCGCTACCCCGAAATGACTTGCGCAAGGCTGGTCTCGCCAACGGTCAGGGCGGAGTGAGATTCGCCAATCCGCTGCACCGATGGGTCTCTGACGGTGCTGAGCACGCACTTTCGCTGCGGTTCCCGGACCAGACGACGAGCGACGACTATCGCTTCAGCTCGCACCCGCGCCAGTCACAGGGGGGAAGCGTCCGCTTCGAGGAGCCTTCGCACCGTGGGGTGACCATCATCGTCCCGATCTACAACGCGCCGGACGATCTGTCGGTTTGTATAGAGCGTCTCTTGGCTCACACCCCTGGATCTGCCAGCATCCTGCTGATCGACGACTGCTCACCTGATGCACGGGTGAAGGAAGTACTTGCTCGCCACCGCGACAACACGAGGATCAGAATCCTCGCCAACGAGACGAACATGGGATTCACGAGGACTGTGAACCGGGGGATCGTCGAAGCCGGGGACGACGACGTCGTGCTCCTGAACTCCGACGCGCGAGTGACACCCGGATGGCTCGACGGCATGCTCGCGGCCGCCGCCAACTCGCCTCGGACCGCGACAGTGACCGCCATGTCTGACCGAGCCGGAGCGTTCTCGGCGCCGCGAATCGGAAACGAGAATCCACTGCCGGCGGGGGTCGACGAGATCGCCTATGCGCGCGCGTTCCGCCGAGAGTCGGTGAGGGTGTATCCGAGAGTTCCCACCGGCAACGGTTTCTGCATGTGGATCAGCCGACTCTGCATCGAGGAGATCGGACCGCTCGATGCGCAGGCTTTTCCACGTGGTTACGGCGAAGAGAACGACTTCTGCATGCGCGCAGGCCGAGCCGGTTGGATCCATGTCATCGATGACAGCACCTATGTCTTCCACGATCGATCGAAGAGCTTCGGTGATAGCAAGACCGAGCTGCTCGCCGCGGGCCGAGCGGTTGTAGACGCTCGATACCCTGAATACAAGCATGCGATCCGCGTTTTCCGAGAGAGTCCGGAGATTGCGATCGCGCGAAACCGCGCACACGTGGCGCTGACCGTGGCATCCACGAGCACTGTGGCGCTTCCGCGCGTCCTCTATGCCATTTCGACGACGACGGGTGGGACGCCTCAGACGAATGCGGACCTCATGAACGCGCTCGACGATGCCGTGGAGCCTTGGGTGCTGCGCTGCGATTCGCGGGAGATGACATTGAGCCGGGTTGTCGACGGCGAGCTGCACCCAGTGCACACACACGAACTGGACCACGAGCTCGAGCCGATCGGTCACATCTCGCCCGAGTACGACAGCGTGATCGGGACGTGGCTCAGGCAGTGTGACTTCGACATCGTACACATCAGACATCTTCTGTGGCACTCGTTGTCGCTGCCGGGGATCGCGACTCAGCTCGGGATGAAGGTCGTCGTGTCGTTTCACGACTACTACGCATTGTCTCCCAATCTGAAGTTGATCGATGATCGGGGCACGTACCTGGGCGACGAGTACGTCGGGTCCGGTTCGGTGTACCGCGATTCCGGCTGGCCGGTACAGGACTACCCGACACCGACAGGCGACTGGCTGCAGTGGTGGCAGGATCGTTTCTGGCGTGCGATCCGGATGTGCGACGCATTCGTCACCACGTCGGAAAGCGCCCGCGACCTGATCCTCTACCACTTTCCCGAGATGGATCCCGAACGGTTCAGTGTCATCGAACACGGCCGAGACTTCGACGTCCTCAGGTTCGTCGCCGCGCGCCCGATATACGGAGAGCCCCTCAGAATTCTGGTGCCAGGGGGCATCAACGCGGCAAAGGGAGCGGAGATTCTGCGCTCGATGGCGGACGCCGATGCCCATGGGCAGATCGAGTGGCACATTCTCGGACCGATAAAAGAGAAGTTCGAATCCAAGGGATCACGAGTCGTCTACCACGGCGCCTACAAGCGTGAGAACTTCGGCAAACTCGTCGAGAAGATCGCGCCCCACGCGGGAGCGGTGCTCTCGATCTGGGACGAAACCTACTGCCATACCCTCACCGAGATGTGGAGCGTCGGCATTCCCGTCTTCGTTCTCGACTTCCCCAACGTCGCGCAGCGCGTGAGACGCTTCAACGCGGGGTGGGTGCTCGAAGGCATGGACGGGCCTTCGCTGCTCAGCCAGATGACGGAGGCGCTCTACGATCGTGAAGCACGCGTGAAGGCTTTGCGCGGTGTCAGCGATTGGCAGCACGGTTGGGGTATCGCCTGGACGACGAAGCAGATGGCGGTCCGGTATCTCGATATCTATCGTCGAGTTCTCGCCGGATCCGAAGCCGATTCGTCTGACACGCTCCGAGTCGGTGTTCTTTCCCGTTCTTCACGCGACCTCACGCGAGCCCCTGCGTCGACATATGCCCGTCTGTGGGAGCGCACGCGAAACTCGGTGGCCCGCGATGTGGACTTCCTGCGGGTCACGCCCGACGGCGCGATCGCATCTGTGCGTCAAGGCTTGGTCGATGGATTGATCGTGCAGCGCGACGCGGTACCCGCCGCAGCGGTCACTGACCTCATCACCGCGCTCGACGCCGCCGGCGCAGCGCTCGTGATCGAGGAAGTCGGCGAGCTGATGCCCGCAGACTCCGAGAGCAGTGCGCGCCTGAGAGATGACGCGGATGCACCTGCGCCCATGGGGCTGCTGCGAGGTGCGACGGCCTTCTCGGTGTCGACAGAAGCGGGCCGTGACCGATTGGCGGACATGGATGCACCAGTTGAGGTGTTCCCCGCCGCGCTGAGTGATCGTCTTTGGAGCGTGCCGGTCAGCCCGCGGGTGCGAGACGGCAAAGTCCGCGCCCTCTATTTCGGAGACCGTACACACCGGGCGAATCTCGATCTCGTGCTCCCCGCCCTCGATGCGTTCGCGGCCACACGCCCCGACTTCGAACTCATGCTGATCGGAATCGCCCACGAAGACGAGGTGGAATCTCTGCGAGACGGTCGTCCGTGGCTGCAGAGCGTCGAGGTGCCGGAGAGCGCTCGGCAGTTCCCCGAGTCCGTCGAATGGCTACATGAATGCGCCGAGCGAAGCGACTTCGCGATCGCGCCCTTGACGGGCACGGAGCTGAATACGTCCCTGGCTGACCTGAGGCTTCTCGAACATCTCGCCATGGGACTGCGTACCATCGGCAGCGCCGTCGGGCCGTACCGGGAGACGTCAATCCCCGGGATCACAGTGGTCGCGAACTCGCACGAGGCATGGGTTGACGCCCTCCGTCGCATGTCCGCCGAAGTGGAGGCCGAAGGATCGCGTATCGACGGCCGGGTCTGGCTGGTCGAGAACGGCATGCTCTCGGAGCAGCAGCCGCGCTTCGACCAATTCCTGAGATCAGCCGTGATCACCGCGAGAGTCCCGCAGTAGGGCGGATTATCGCGGGCGACCGAGTCGGCTCCTTCGCACGGGCCGACAGCGGGTGTCCGCGCTGCGGGCCCTGACCCGGCACGGTCGCTACCGGACGGCGACCGTCTGGGCAGCGCCCTGCAACGCGCTTCGAAGCTCACCCCAGTGTTCGTCGATTCTGCGGAGAGCCGGCTCGCTATCCACGGGGGCCAGTGCGGCGTTCTCACCGCGGGAGCCGAGGACATTATGGGCCTCGTCCCAGCTCGAGACGAGGCGTTCCTCGGCGTCGAGGTGAGCAAGGACTCCCCGGAACTTGTGCTGGGCGGCGTGGCTGGCGACGATCAGTCCGGGAACTCCGAACGACGCGGCCGTGATGAACCCGTGCATGGACGAGCCTATGTACGCGCAGGAGCGAGAGATCACGTAGGCGATGTCTTCGACAGCCTTCGGCGCGCTGAACGCGACGGGATCGGATTGCATCTGTGCTGCCACCGTCTCGGCGAAGTCGTCGTCGCCGTGGCACGGCCCTATGGCGATGAGTACGATCGTCGCCTGAAGTGTCGCTGAAAGCTCATCGAGACGTCTGGCGAGCGTGGTGACATCGCCGCCCTTGTAACGGGCATTGATGTGCACAGCTGCGAACCGGGAGTCCAACATCGCCGCCAGACGCGGCGGCACGTCCAGGTTCGCAGGGGCGCTCGCGGTGAACATGTCGCGGAGTTCCAACGCGGAATCCGGTACCACCGTGACTCCCGGGACACCGATGGATCGGAGTACCTCTTGGCTGTAGGTGTCACGAACAGAGAGGTAGTCGGCTCTGGCGGCGAAGCGACGCATCAAGGGAGTCGCCACCTTGCCCGGCACTTTGGGAACGCCAGGAGCATTCACCACCAGCGGAATCCGTTGTCTCGTTGCGAGTTGCGTGGCACCGAGCCACAATCGCGGGTACGCCACCCTGCTCACGCTCTTGTAGGTGGCGAGGCTGGTCCCGTTGTCATGAATGATGTTCCCGCCGCCGAGAACGACGGCGTCGAATTCGGTTCCTGCTCGCTGTACCTCAGCCAGAGAATGGCTGACGGCAACGTCGCGGTAGACCGGGATACCGCCGACCGGCGATATATGAACAATCTCATCCGCGATGTCCGCGAGTCGCCATTCCAGAAGACGGGGGAACAGGAGATCGCCGTAGTTGGCGACGTCGAATGTGCCGAAGTGAGCAATTCGCACTAGGTCTCCAAGTCTTCCTGCAGGATGCGGCCATTCAGGTCAGAGCGGGCCGAGGCGCCGGAGCTGCTCGTCGAACCCGGCACGTGCGGGACGGGCGCGGAACCTTCGGGGGGTCTTGTGACCGGCGACGCTGTCACGAACTATACAAGCGTCAGCTGCGCCGCGACAGCGCCGCTGCGAGAAGCGTGCGAGCGCGTGAGTCGAACGAGTGATCCGCTCGGATCCTCGACGAGATCTCGGTCATCTGCTCGGTCGACGGCATCCAGCTTCGATCGGTGACGAGCTCGCGCATACGCTCAACCGAGTCCGCGACGACCACGGCACCTTCGAAGATCTCGAGGCCGTCGATGGCGTCGCTGATCAGCGGTGTTCCGCAGGCGAGGGCATCGAACGTGCGGTTGTTGATGAAACCCCATTCCGCCATGTCGGAGAAGTGGTCATTGAGAACGATGTTCGCCGACCTGTAGGCGTGCGGCAGGCGATCGGTGTCGAGATACCCATCGCGCACATACCGCTCGGGCGCGAACTTGTGCCAGCCGGGACCCCAGAGGCCCACAGGAGCTTCGGCCTGCACAGCCATCCCCACGATGGCGCGTCCGAATTCGTGCCCGTGACTTCCGCCGACGAAGATCAGATCGTCGGGCTCACTGACCGGGTCCAGGTCGGGCCGGAAGCGTTCAGGCGACGTCGCCTGCAGAAGCGGCTCGATGGTTCGACCGGAGCGTGCCGACATCCACGCGGCCCACTTCTCCGAGGCGGCATACACGAGGTCGTATCCGCGAACCTCGTCGACAGTCACCAGCTCCGGTCGGCTGATCACCCAGAGGATGTTGACAGCCCCGGGCTGCGGAGGGATCGCGTGGCGTCCTCGCAGTGTCAGCACGACGTCGTCGAGGTACGAGGTCGACCGGGTCCAGGCCTCGTGCCGATCCGTGACCACCTGCTGCCCCTGAGACCTGAGTGCACGTGCGAGATCGGCCGCGAACGGGATGTCGCCCCAGTGATCGCCGCCCCGCGTGCACGGAACGCCGGTCTTGATGGCCCAGCGCAACTGCGTGGGCGATGTCGCGGATGCGGTCTCCAGACGACGCGACTCTCTCAGCAGCACTGGATTGGCCGTCGGCTGCCCAGGGCTGAAGGTCGGCGCGAAGCCGGCGACCGTCATACCCAGAGCGCCGTAGCGGTCTCGGTCGTCGGGTGTGCTCTGTCCGTGCCAACGCTCGAGATAGGTGCGGCGATTCTGCACCTGTCGGCGTTCGCGATAGGCACTGGTGCCCGGCTGATGAACGACGATCGCTCGCGGTTCGCATTCGAATCGAGCCGTGGGCATCTCCCGCTTCGCCCGGCGGCAGAAGTCCACGTCTTCGAGCCCATTCGCATACATCGGGTCGAACCCCGAGAGCTCGGCGAAGATCGCGGCGTCGAAAAGACTGGCGCTGGCGCTGATGGCGGTCAGGTCATCAGTCCGTACGACTGCGGCGTCGTCGATTGTGAGATTCGCGAGAAGCCCACTCGGCAGGGGCAGCTCATCGTAGAAGGCATAGCCGGCGTGCTGCACTGTGTAGTCCCGGTTCACCAGGAGGGCTTGAACACCGGCTGCCCCGCGCTCCCGCCGCCTCGTCGACAGTGCCTCGAGCCAACCGTCTCGGGCATCCGCATCAGGGTCGAGGAACGCGACCTGGGCGCCCGTGGTGAGGGAGAATCCGTAATTGGCCGCGAGGGCGAAGTTGTTGTTCGCCGGGAGGCGAACGTACCGGACTCGCGGTTCGCTCATGTAACGGAGGGTCAGATGCCGACCGACCGCAGCACGTGAACCGTTGTCGATGATGACGACCTCGAGGTCGTCATCGAAGGAATGCAGGAGACGGTCGATCGAGCGAGCTGCATGCCCTGTCGATCCGGCGACGACAGTCACGAGACTCGTGCGATCGGCGACGCGATCTACGACGGACCGGCGCGTGGCCTGCCAGTCGATGAGGTTGCGCTCAGTGACGACCCACTGCCAATGCTGTGACTCATTCTGAGTGATACGCCCGTCGGCACTCTTGTTGTCGTACTCGCATCCGACGAACGGGAGGTATTCGAGACGTCCGAGCTTCGCCAGCCGAAGGACGAGGTCATAGTCCACCCAGCGGCGCAGCGTGACGTCGAAGACGCCAGTGGTCTGCAGGGCCTGCGCTCGGACGACCAGCACATTCAGGTCGACGGAGTTTCCGAGCTGAAGGTCGGAGAGCTGCGCATCGCCTCCTCGATAGGCGACCTCGTCGTCGCCGTGCAGTCGCAGTCCTGCATGGGACGCGACGACGTCGGGAGCCGCGTCGAGGGCAGCCAACGACAGTTCGAGGAATCTGCGGGTCCAGCTGTTGTCACTGTCGAGGAACGCGATGAACTCGCCGCGTGCCTGTTCCAGCCCGGTGTTGCGGCTGGCTCCGACGCCCGCGTGTGGCCCCGCGAGAAGGCGCACCCGAGGGTCGGTGCGGGCGTACTCCGCGACGACGTCACGCGTGTTGTCGGTCGACCCATCATCGACGACGATCAACTCGAACTGATCATGCGTCTGCGCGAGCACGGATTCGATCGCCACACCCACGAGATCGGCTCGATTCAGAACCGGCATGATCACGGAGACGAGCGCCCGCGAGGGCGCACCCGCCGATGTGATGCTCGTGATCCACTGCTGTGTCTCTTTGTGATCCCAGCTCTTGCGTCGCGGAGGCAGCGCGGCGGCCATCTGGTCCCGGTGGGTCTCCGCGAAATCGAGGGCCGCCCTGCGTGCCTCACCGAAAGTCGGAACGGCGCCCGCAAAGCCCTCGGGGACGGGGAGCAGCTGGTCCGGGCGGAGACGGGAGATCAGCTCGAGGGGGTCTTCATCTGTGAGTCGTGGATCGAACAACGGCCCCCATGCGTGTGTTCGCGCGTTGGGGCTGCGCAGATAGCTGAGCAACGTCGCCAGGCCGTCTCGCGCGCGAGTCGCATTACGGATGGTCGAGGGGAAGAACTCGATCTCTATCAGCGGGTGTGGTGAATACCCTGATCCGATGCCGTGAGCGAGATAGTGCTGCAGCGCCTGTCGAGGTGTCAGCCCCTTGAGCTGGAAGATCTCCGAGTAGTAGGAGTGGTCGAAAATCCCGCTCCTGAGCAACGCGCCCGTGGCGTACACGCGGCGTGCCTCGATGTACTGAGCCCGCGCCGTCTTCTTCAATCCTGCTACCGACACTCGCGATTCCCCCTGATATATGACGTTCTGTCTGATGCTATTCGATGTCGTCCGCACTCATGTCGAGGCGATCGCACGCCTCACGCGCTCAGCGGCAGGCCTCAGCCATGGTGCGCGCGCGAGCACAGCCCGCGCCGCGGGGGTCATCTTTCGCCAGATGTGTCGTGCGAACGCACCCCGCTTGCTCGTTCCGGCGTCTTCGCCTCCGTCGCGCTGCCTCGTGCTTCGAGAAGGCGCGCGCGTTGCCGCATGCTGCTCGGCGAACATGATGGACAGGTCGACGATCTGCCGGACGTCGGCGAGAGTCGGTTCAGGCGACAGCGCGGACGGTAGCGTGCCGGACACCAGCTCGCGGTACCACGAGGGGAAGTCGTGGGACAGCTCGCGACCAGCCGCGACCAGCGACGCGCGTGACATGCGTGCGTAGCGGGATGGATCGGCAGCGATCTCGGCGACCCGCCGGGCGAGCGCCTCAGCATCCCCCCACCTCGTCGCCGAGACGCCGTCGTTTCCGTGGGTCACGGCCAACCACGGCAGATCGTACATCGCGACGGGGAGACCGCGCGACTGCGCTTCGGGAATGGTGAGCGGGTAGCCCTCGATGATGCTGGTGTTCACGAAGAGGTCGGAGGAGTCGATCGCCGAGAGGAGCGCTGCGCCATGTAGGGGTCCTACGGCCTGGACTCTCTTGCCCAGTCCCCGTTCCTTGACCAGTCCGTTCAGCCGGCCGGCCGTCATGTCGCGCCAGTCAGGGCCGATGATCCGCAGCCTGAAATCGACGCCCATCCGGTCGAGGTGCTCAGCCACGTCGATCAGCTCGCTCACACGTTTGGTTCGCTCCTGCAGGCGCCCCCACCAGACGAGTTCGATCCGCCGGCCGGCAGGCGCGCGTCTCGGGGCGGCCACGATCCCAGCGGTGAGCAGGTTCGGGGACGGCGGATTGGGCAGATACGACACGCGCGGCATCCCTCGCAGTTTCCAGAAGACGACGTCGAGGGGGGAGAGCACGACGAGATGCGAGAGCAGAGCAAAATAGCGGGGGGCGGATTCGAGTCGTGCGAGACCGAGCAACAGCGATCGGCCGGCGAAGTTGTGCGACCAGCCGATGGTGGCGACCCCCTCTGCGCGCGCCGCGAGGGCGAAGGCCTGCCATGACGTCGAGTACTGCCACTGATGATCGATCACGAGATCCACCTCATGGTGCGCGCACACCTCGGCCCACTGGGCGATCGCGCTGGCGAGGGTGTCCGCCGACACCTCAGCGAACCCCACCCCGGCCGGAAGGCTCGAGAGATCGCTCCCCGCCTCACGCGCGACGATCGTCACCCGCAACCCGGCCTCCTGCAGCACACGTGCCTGAGAGATCACGACGCCCGAGATCCCGCCGGTGCGGAGGTGATTGGTGGCGAGAACGATGCTGTGCACCGTCCGAGGTGCAAGGGGGATCGCGTCACCGTGCGCGGCGAGTGTGTCTATCGCCTTGGGCCAGTGCAGTGCGGTGGACTGCACGATGTCACCGGCAGACGCACGCGTAAAGAGGTCGGCGAACACCGCACCCTGCAGATCCACTCGCGTGTGCTCCGCAAGATAGCGAGTGGTGTAGCCGATTATGGCGCGCCGGACGGATGCGTAGCTCGAGAGCACGAGATCGGAGTCGTCGCTCGTGCGGGCGATCCGTCGAACCGCGGGCTCGATCGAATCGATTGATCGGATGGCGCCCGCGTAGAACGAAGCGGTGGCGAGATCGCGCACTTTCCGACCGCTCCCGCCGCGCCCGAAGTGATAGCGGTAGAGACGGTCGGGGATCGACTCGAGGCGTCTGGCCAGCGATGCTGCGAGGAACATGATCGGCAGGTCGTTGACCCTCGGCAGCACGAGATCTGCAGGCGTGAGGGCGTAAGCATCGGCGAGGATGCGCGTGCGGAACAGGTAACGCCACAGCTGCCCCTGGGCGGGGCGGTCGAGCGGGAAGAGTTCACGCAGCACGTCGCTTCCGGAGAGCGTCGGGTGCTTCGGCTGCAGACGCGACTCGAAGAGCCCGCCGGTGCTCCCGTCGAGATGCACCACATCCACCCCGAACTGCACGAGATCGGCGCCGGTCGCTGTCGCCTTCGCGAGCGCCGCCTCGGCGGCGGTCTCGGCGAGCTCATCGTCGCCGTCGAGGAAGAGCAGGTGTTCGGCCCTCGCCGCGAGGATCCCGGTGCGACGTGCTTGATACGCCGACGCGTTCTGCTCCTGACGGATCAGTCGAATACGAGGGTCGCTCGCGATGTGGCGTTCGACGATCGCGGCGGTGTCGTCCGTCGACGCGTCGTCGACGACGATGATCTCGATGGCTGTGAGAGTCTGCCGAACGCAACTGTCGAGTGCGCTGCTGATCACGTCCGCGTCGTTGAAGACAGGGACGACGATGGATACGAGGGGAGTCGCGTTCATGTGGTCTCTCGCTATCGGCGCAGAAGCATGCGTTTGACCTTCGTCGCTGCCGGTCGCAGCCACGGGGCTGCATCGATGACGCGTCGGCCCAGCGGGGCCAGCCGGCGTTCGATGCGACTGCCGAGAGCCAGAGTTCGCGACTGAGTGCGGAGCGCGGGGGTGATCGTCGGTGACCGATCCGGTACGGGACGAGGGGGTGGGGTGCTTCGTTCGGCGAAGAAGACGAGGAGCTCGAGCACCTTGCGTCCGTCCTCCAGCGTCGGCTCGGGGGAGTGGTCGGTCGGGAGCTCCCCGCGCAGCAGCTGCTGGTAGAGCTGAGCGAAATCGTGCGAGGTCGCGTCGGCAGCCGCTGCCACCGAGGCGCGGGACATCGACTCGTATCGCGCCGGATCGGCGGCGAGGTCGGCGATCGCCCCGGCGAGAGCTTCGGGATCTTGTTGGGGGGTGGTGATGACTCCCGCGTTGCCCTGAATGAGGGAGAGCCACGGCAGGTCGTACATCGCGACCGGAAGGCCGCGCGACTGCGCCTCGGGCAGCGTCAGAGGGTAGCCCTCGATGATGCTCGTGTTGACGAAGACATCGGACGAGTCGATCACTTCGAGCAGGTCCGCGCCGTGCTGCGGCCCAGTGGCCTCGACACGCTCGGCCACTCCTCGGGCCGCCGCGAGAGCCCGCAGGCGATCCGCACTCATGTCCGCCCAATCGGGTCCGACGATCCGCAGGCGGAAATCGACCCCGAGCCGCTGCAGTGCCGACGCGACCTCCACGAGCTGCGTGACCTTCTTGGTGTGCTCTTCGAGTCGACCCCACCAGACGAGCTCCAGACGCCGGCCGATCGGCGCCGGCTTCTCGCCGCGTGCTCCCTCTGCGGCGAGGAGGAAGGGCGACGGCGGGTTCGGAAGGTGGCTCACATGGCGGATGCCCCGTAGCTTCCAGAACGCCACATCCAGTGGAGAGAGCACCACCAGATGCGCGAGCGCCTGAAGGTGGGTCTGCAACAGAGACTGCAGGTCGTTTCCGTTGTAAGTGGGACGCCCGGCGAAGTTGTGCACCCAGCCGATGGTCGCCGCCCCCGCTGTGCGGGCGGCCAGCGCGAAAGACGGCCAGTCGCGCGAGTACAGGATTCGGTGATCGACGACCACGTCGACGTCGAAGCGGCGGCAGAGCTGCGCCCACTGCGTCACGCGCTGACGTCGGCTGGTGCCGCTCAGCTGCACGAGCGTCGCCCCCTCGGGAACGAGCGACTCGGCGCTCCCGGCGCGGTGCGTGACGATCGTCACCCGATACCCCGCTTCGATCAGGAACCGCGCCTGGGTGAGCAGCACGCCGGAGACCCCGCCCGTGGTCAGCACGTTGGTCGTCAACAGCACGCTGCGCACCGGAGTGCGACCTAGTTCGAGGCGTTCCCCGTGAGCGATGACCGCCGGGATCGCGTCGGGAGCGAACGTCACGGCGGACGAGATGAGGTCGAAGTCGGCGACGCAGGCACGCAACTCCTCATACCCGCGAGCGCGCATCTCCTCTGGTAGCGCGGCGAAGGCGTCGAGCGCTTCCCCGATGACGGTGAGATAGGCCGTGGAGTAGCCGTCGAGCAGCGGTTCGGGGTCGGAGCTGTGACGTGCCCGCTCCCGGATGATCGCCTCGACGGCCTGGAACGAGGTGATGCCATGCAGTGCTCGCTCGAAGCGGCGCTCCGGCGCAGCCTCGACAGTGCTGTGGGACGCACGGTCGACATGTTCCACCGTGCTGACGGCCGCGTACGAGGCGGCCGATGCATAGGCGAGGAGCACGGTGGCGCGCTCATCGACGAGGTGGTCAGGGGCAGTTGCGGCGTATGCCTGTCTGAGCAGGCGAGTCTGGAACAGGTGACGCGAGATATCCAGCTCGGCCGCAGTGTCTCGCGGAACGAGGGCGCGGAGGATGTCGGCTCCGTGAAGGTGGCCGGCGTCGGCAGAGCGCTTCCCGCGGTGGCGGCGAGGCTCTGTCGCATCGAGGGCGAATCCGACGAGCTCAGCACCTGTCTCCTCGGCGCGTCGATGCAGGCGCAGCGCCGTGCCACGCTGCACTGCGTCTCCCGGTTCGAGCAGCAGCACGTACGGCGCCTTCGCAGCTCCGACGCCCGCCCGACGGAGCTGCGTGTGAGCTGAATCAGAAGGCTCGATGATGATGACGACGCGTTCATCGGACGAGAGGTCTGCCGCGACGGAGTCGGACCCGTCGGCGAGGACGCACACGACCTCGATCTGGGCGAGCGACTGCGCGAGACAGGACCGAATGCTGCGGTCGACGGCGTCTGCGGCTGCGTCCACAGCGATGATGAACGAGACGAGGGGAGTGGTGGGCGTCGTCATAGGAGTGGGTGCGGGTCAGCGCGCCGCTGCGGCGCCGCGATAGACGGCGCTGTACTGCGCGCTGATCAGGTTGGGGGCACGCGAATCGAGGTTCGGTCGACCGGTGGGAGGATCCGCTCGGAACGCGGCGAGTGTTCTCTCGAGAACATCGGCGGTCAGCGGACCGGTGTGACGTCGCACCCAGGAGGCGCCTACCTCCTCGGCCAGCGACCGTGTCTGATCCGTGTCTTCGACGAGTATCGGTCGGTCCAGGGACAGGGCGAGCATGAGGATGCTCTGCGACCCGTAGGCTTCGGCTTCGCCGATGATCACGATCTCGGCCTGACTCACCTCGGAGACGCAGATGGCATCGGAGATGAGCTCGTCCCTCAAGGAGATCGATTCGGGGTGATCAGCGACGGTGCGCATGTACGCTTCCTCGTGCCCGACCGGCACCTTGCCTGCGACGCGCAGCGTCCAGTTGGGGAGGTCTGCGATGCCGAACACGGCGAGCGCGGTTCGGCACGATGGATGCAGGGTCGTGACCGCCGTGATCAGCAGGCGCCCTGGCACGGACTCCTGCCGAGGAAAGCCGAGGAACCGGTCGCGCAGGTGACTGTGGGCTACGACCTGCGCCGGTCGTCCATCCGCCGCGGTCATGGGGTACAAGGCCAGCACCGTGGTGGCGGCGCCGTCCACGATGGCCTCTGCTCGAGAGATGCCGCGATTCGCCTCCTCTCCGCGGAGTGTTCGCACGAGTGCGATGCGTCGTCGCCGCAGGAACCTGACGAAGCGTTTCGCGCGCCTCGTGCGCGCACGGGCACCATGGTCTCCGAGGACCGTGGCGATATCGGTCAGATGGATCACATCCACCCCGTGTGCGCGGAAGGGATCGGTGCGGAACTCCAACACCGCATCCTTCGGCGCTCGCCCCTCGGAGTCGTCGCCGATGAGCTGGTCGACATAGTCGACCCGATGACGAGGGGGACGGGAGGTGACGAGCACCGTCGGAACGGAAGCCTCTGTCGCGCCCTGTTCAGTCGCTGCCCCCGTCCTGGGAACGGGCACGGAGAACACAGAGCCACCATATAGTGGGGTGCAGTGATTGTGAAACCGACTCAGCATGTCTTCGCCCACCTCAGCGGGCAGGACGACAACCTCGGTGACTCTGCGTTGCGGCTGGCATATCTCGCCGCTCTGCGAGGCCAGGGACGGCATGTGCATCTCCATCTCGGGGAAGCGACGAGCGACTTCATGGCGGGGTTCGCGCCTGCGACCGACCTCACCGTCTACAACTCTCGAGCGGATTGGTCAGCTGCCGAAGCCGCGACGGCTCGTCCGGTGCTTGCGTTCAACGCCGGTGAGATCAACCCGCGCACGGGTCACTTTCCTGTCCTGGCGCGTGCTGCCGAGTGTGCGCGCGCTCTCGACGCGGGAGGGGCGCTGATCTTCGCGGGCATCGGCATCAAGAACGTCGACAGGCTGCAGGGTGTCGCCTTTGATCCGGTCATGCGTGAGGCCTCGGTGATGTCGTGGCGCGACCTGGGGTCTCGCGATGGTGCCGGTTTCGGCGATTTCGCGCCGGACTGGGCGTACTCAGAGGGTGCGTCTGTCGACGACTGGGCGCCGGCAACCGAGCGGCCGCTCATCGCCGTGACGATGCGCTTCGACCGCGCCTGGCCGGGGGAGGAGTGGCTCGCGGACGTGCGCGCGTTCGCGGCTGCGACGCAGACCCGGATCGTCACCGTGGCGCAGGTGGCGCGTGACGCGCCGCGAGCGGTGCACCTCGCGAGCGCTCTCGGCGGCGAGTACGTGATGCCCTCGAGCATGCGGCACGACGTGCTCGACGAATACGTGCGCGGCGTGTATCGGCAGTCGCTCGCCGTCGTCAGCGACCGGGCACACGGCCTCATCATGGGCGCGACCGAGGGGGCGTACCCGATCGGCTCGGGAAGCGACCCGCATAAGATCTCCCGCCTGCTGGCGGCGGTGGGTCTCGGCGACCTCGTCGGTCGGTACGACCAGTTCGGCGACTTCGCCCTTCGATTCGAGACACACCTTCCGACGCTCGCACCAGCGGTGAACGTCGCCCGCGCCGAGATCGCAGACCTCACCGCACGAATCCGTGCGGCGATGGACGCAGTGGCGTAACGCCCGCGGTCGGGCCTCAGCGCGCGCCGAGCCACCCCTTCGCGCGGTGTGCGAGCGGCTGGAGTCCGGGGAGGCGCCGCAGGGTTGCGCGCCCGAGTGGTGCCGCGGACTGCCACATGCGCTTGCCCCATGTCGCCGAGTCCGTGGACGCGACGGTGCGACCCTCCGCGCGCTCGGCGAAGAACACCAGAAGGCCGAGCAGCTGCCGCGCATCATCGAGAGCCGGCTGCGGTGCGAACTTCGGTGGAAGACCGCCGGTGACCAGGTCGACATACAGCTGAGAGAAATCATCCTCGCGAGCCCGTGACGCAGCATCCAACGACGCCAGCGACAGCTGCGCATAGCGTTCGGGATCCGCGAGCGTCTCGGCGAGCCGGGAGGCGAGCCCCCGTGCGTCGCCCTGAGGTACGGCGACGACGCCCTGGTTCTCCTGCACGAGGGTGAGCCACGGCAGCTCGTACATGAAGACCGGAAGCCCCCGAGCCTGTGCCTCGGCGATCGTGAGCTGGTACCCCTCGATGATGCTCGTCGAGATGAACGCATCCGCAGCGTCGATCGCGGCGACAAGGGCAGCTCCTCGCCGCGGCCCGACGGCGGTGACGGCGTCGCCGACGCCCCGCCGCCGTGCGAGCGTGTTGAGCTTCTTCGCGGTGACGTCATCCCAGTCGGGGCCGATGATCGTGAGGTTGAACGGCACACCGAGAGCGCGCAGCTGCACGCCCACCTCGACGAGCTCCCGCACCTGCTTGGTGCGCTGCTCGAGTCGTCCCCACCACACCAGCTCGAGCCGACCCGACGGCGCGGGCTTCGCACCCGAGTGAGCCGCCGACTCGAGCATCAGCGGCGACGGGGGATTCGGCAGGTACGCGACGTGGTCGATGCCGCGCAGCCGGAAGTAGGCGACATCGAGTGGCGACAGCGTGATGAGCTGGGCGAGAGTGGGGCTGCACCGCTCGATGAGCGTCAGTCGATCGTTGCCGTCGTATACGGGGCGCGCGACGAAGTTGTGCAGCCAGCCGATGGTCGCCGCGCCCTCGGCTCGCGCCACGAGGGCGAACTCCGGCCAGGTGTCCATGTAGAGCACCTGGTGGTCGATGATCACATCGACCTCCTGCGCTCGGCAGATCTCAGCCCACTGCGTGAGCTGAGCGGGGAGCTGACGTGAGGCCAGCTCGATGAACGGGATGCCGACCGGCAGCACGCTCGCGTCGCTCCCGCCGTTGCGCGCCACGACGGTCACGCGATAACCCGCTTCGTGCAGATATCGCGCCTGCGAGGTGAGCACGGCCGAGACGCCCCCGGTGCGCAGCGTCGACGTGACGAGCAGGATGCTGCGCGCAGAACCCTCGGGCGGGCCCTGCCACGTCGTGTGGAACTTCAGGGCTTTCAGCGTCCCCGGATAGAACTGCGCGGCTGCATGCACGATGTCCTTTCCGCTCGCGACGGTGTGCAGATGCGCGAGAGCGCTGTCGAGCACGGCGTCGTCGCTGTGCTCGACGAGCTGAAAGCACACGTACCCGATGATCGACAGGCGCACGGACTCGTAGGTGTCGCGGACGAGGGCCGGGTCGGCATGTGACGCGGCGAGTGCCTCGACAGCCGGCCCGATCGCATCGACCGAGGTGATCGCCCCCGTATAGAACTGCGCGCGTCCGACGGTGTCGACGCGATGGCCGCTGCCGCCGCGCCCGAAATGGTAGCGGTAGAGCTTGTCGGGAACGGCGGTGTAGCTGGTCGCGATCGCCGCCGCGAGGAAGAGCAGCGGGAGGTCGTTGACGCGGGCGAGCGAGAGGTCGTCGGCCACCAGGGAGTATGCCTCGCGCAGCACGCTCGTGCGGAACAGGAATCGCCAGAGTTGGCCCTGTGCCGGCTTGCCGACCGGGAAGAGCCCGCTCAGAACGTCATTGCCGATCAGCGGATGCTGCGGCGGCTGCAGTCGCACCTCGTAGGGACTGCCGGTGCGGCCGTCTCGTTCGACGACCGTGACGCCGAACCCGACGATGTCGGCATCCGTCGCCTCGGCCTGCGCGACCGCGGTCGCTGCGGCATCCGGCGTCAGCTCGTCGTCGCCGTCGAGGAACATCACGCGTTCGGCGCTCGCCGCCAGGACCCCGGTGCGGCGTGCCTGGAACGCCGAGAGGTTGTGCTCATGGCGCACGACGCGCACGCGGGGGTCGCGCTGCCGGAACCGCTCGAGCACGGCGGCGGTGCCGTCGGTCGACGCATCGTCGACGCAGATGATCTCGATGTCGACGAGGGTCTGCGCGAGGGCGCTCTCGAGAGCAGTCGCGACGGTCGCATCGTCACCCGAGACCGGCATGACGATGGTGAGCAGAGGGCGCAGTGTCATCGCGGACGAGTCTATCCGCGGGTCGGGATAGCCTGAGGGCATGAAGATCGCCATCGCAGGGACCGGATACGTCGGCCTGTCCAACGCCGTCATCCTCGCCCAGCACCACGAGGTGTTCGCCGTCGACATCGACCCTGCGAAGGTGGAGATGCTCAGTCGTCGGGTCTCGCCGATCGCCGACGTCGAGCTCGAGGACTACCTCGCCACGCACGAACTCGACCTCACCGCGACGGTCGATGCTGACGCGGCCTATCGGGGTGCCGAGTTCGTCGTCGTCGCGACGCCGACGAACTACGACGAGGTCACCAACTATTTCGACACGTCCTCGGTCGAGAACGTCATCGACACCGTGCTCGCGGTGGCTCCCGATGCCGCGATCGTGATCAAGTCGACCGTGCCGGTGGGGTTCACCGCGCGGATGAAGGCGGCACATCCGGAGTCGAAGATCGTCTTCTCCCCGGAGTTCCTGCGAGAGGGGCGGGCGCTGCACGACAACCTCTATCCCTCGCGGATCGTCGTCGGAGACCGAGGCCCCGTCGGAGAGCGTTTCGCCGAGCTTCTGCTCGAGGGCGCGATCGCCACCGACGTGCCGGTGCTGCTCACCGAGTCGACAGAGGCCGAGGCGATCAAGCTCTTCGCCAACACCTACCTGGCGCTGCGCGTGGCGTACTTCAACGAACTCGACACCTATGCGGTCGTTCACGGGCTCGACACCAAGCAGATCATCGAGGGCGTGGGACTCGACCCGCGCATCGGGTCGCACTACAACAACCCCTCCTTCGGCTACGGCGGATACTGCCTGCCGAAGGACACCAAGCAGCTGCTCGCGAACTACTCCAAGGTGCCGCAGAACCTCATCGCCGCGATCGTCGATGCCAACAGCACCCGTAAGGATTTCGTCGCCACCGACATCCTCGCCCGAGAGCCCCGCACCGTCGGCGTCTACCGCCTCGTCATGAAGTCGGGTTCTGACAACTTCCGGGCGTCGTCGATCCAGGGCATCATGAAGCGCATCAAGGCGAAGGGCGTCGAGGTGGTCGTCTACGAGCCGTCCCTCGACGAAGACGAGTTCTTCCACTCGGAGGTCGTGCGCGACCTCGACGAGTTCAAGGCCCGGGCCGATGTCATCATCGCCAATCGCTCGACGGATGCGCTCGACGACGTCGCCCACAAGATCTACACCCGCGACATCTACGGCCGCGACTGAGTCGCCTCCCGGGTGGCGGAATCGGCGTGTGGGGTAACATAATCCGATATGCCGCCCGGGTGCACACTCACCGCGCATCGGGGTAGAGAGAGGTAGAGGATTCCGAATGGGAGCGATGGCTGTGCCCGCGACCGCCGGTCTGACTGAGGTGGGCACACGCCCCCGATTGCGTGACTATCTGGCAGAGACGTGGCGACTTCGTGCCTTCTCAGTGCGGCTCGCGGGCAGCCGCTTGATCTCGGGTCTGCTGCCGAATCGCCTCGGCGTGCTCTGGATCGTCCTCAAGCCGCTCTCGCTCGCCATCACATATGGCGTGATCTTCCACTTCATCCTCTCGGGCGCCGCGAGGCCAGAGAACTTCGTGCAGTTCCTCATCGTCGGCGTCTTCGTCTTCGAGTTCTTCACCGGTTGCTTCGGAAACGGCTCGAAGGCGATCACCAGCAACTCAAAGCTCGTGCAGAGCTTCGGCTTCCCGCGCATACTGCTTCCGATCTCCGTGATCGCCGAGCAGGCGATGCGGATGATCCCGGTCGTTCTGCTACTCGGCATCCTTCTGCTCATCTTCGGCGAGCCGATCTCCTGGTCATGGTTGCTCATCGTCCCGGTCTTCGCGGTCATGGGCGTGTTCAACCTCGGGGTGGCGCTCGTCGTCGCTCGAGTCTCCGTGCGCACGAGAGATGTCCAGCAGCTGATCCCGATCGTGACCCGTGTGCTGTTCTACGCAAGCGGCATCTTCTTCGATGTCGACGGAGCGCTCGCCGACTACCCGACGCTGCTCACCATCGTGCACCTCAACCCGATCTACGAGTTCATCGCCATCGCGCGCGACGTCCTGCTCGAGGGCTACACCGCTCCGCTGCTCGCGTGGATCGCTGCTCCGATCTGGGCCCTCGTGGTCATCGTCGGCGGCGTGATCTACTTCTGGCAAGCCGAACCGAAGTATGGCCTCAGTGACTGATCTCCTTCTCCCCGGCCAGCAGACCGTCATCGCCGATCAGGTGCCCCGCGCCATGATCGTGGCGGACGACGTGCACATCAACTACCGCGTGTACGCATCGGGCAAGCGGATGACCACCCGCGAATCCCTATTCAGTCTGCGCTCACTCAAAGGCGGACGGGACCTGCAGACCGTCCCCGCGCTGCGCGGGGTGAGCTTCACCGCCACGGAGGGTGAGTCGATCGGCGTCGTCGGGCACAACGGCTCGGGCAAGTCGACGCTCTTCCGGGCGATGACCGGGCTCATCCCGCCCTCGGAGGGGCGCATCTTCGCCAGAGAGCGCCCCGTGCTGCTCGGAGTGAACGCGGCTCTCGTGCCTGAGCTCTCGGGCGAGAACAACATCCGCCTCGGACTGCTGGCGATGGGCTTCACTCCGGAAGAGGCGGCCGAGCACGTCGACGAGATCGCTGACTTCGCCGAACTCAACGACTTCATCTATCACCCCATGCGCACGTACTCCTCAGGCATGGCGGCGCGGTTGCGATTCGCGATCGCGTCGGCAAAGGCGCACTCGATTCTCCTCATCGACGAGGCGCTTGCCGTGGGCGACCGGCGATTCAGGACCAAGAGCGAGAAACGCATCAACGAGTTGCGCGCCAGTGCCGGTCTGGTGATGATCGTCAGCCACTCGACCAGTTCGCTGAAGGAGACCTGCGAGCGGGTGCTGTGGGTGCACAAGGGCGAGCTCATCGCCGATGGCCCCACCGACGACGTGATCGACGAGTACGTCGCCTGGACCAAGAACCCGGGGTCCAACGCCGTCGGCGCAGCCTCGGCGCCCAGGCCCTCGACGAAGAACGCCCCCATCGCTGTGGGCTTCGATGCCGACGGTGTCGAGCAGCAGAGCCTTCGCGCGGCGGGTGGCACATCCGCAGCTGAAGCGCTGTCTTCCGGAGCGAAGGAGCCGCGCGCGCTCGCCCGGCGCGACCGGCATCGTCGGGCAGAGAGGCGCACGAGGAAGCGCAGCGTCCTGCTGATGGTGCTCTCCGGCGTCGCCGTGCTTCTCGCGGTGGCCGCCGGCGCGATCATCGGAACCTTGAGCAGCGTCGCGGCACCGGTCGGCGCCGAGCCGTCCGCGCGTCCGACGCCCGAGCCGTCCACCCCCGCGGCGGACCCCGTGATCAAGAGCTTCACCGCGAACACGGCCACTGTCGAGTGCGCCTCGGAAGAAGCCGAAGGTCAGGTGCTGCTGAGCTGGCAGATCGACGATGCCAAGAGTGTCGCGATCGCGGCGGCTGAGACCCAGGTCGACGCGCTCGAGCTGCCGCTCGCCGCAGCCCTGCCGGCGAATCTCACCGATCGCGCCGTGCCGTTCTCCTGCGCGACCGAGACCGTCGTCTACACGGTGACCGCTGAGAACGAGGATGGCGTGCGGGTCAGTGCTCCCGTCACGGTCACGCGCGTGTTGCCGGTCGAGACCGAAGAGCCCGACTACGACGACTCCCCGTCGCAGCCGCGACCCTCCCAGCCGGCGGAGCCCGAGCCGGTCACCCCGCCGGCTCCTGAAGTGCCTGTCGAGCCCCAGCCGAGCACGCCGCCCACCGAGCCGACGCCGGAGCCCACGACCCCGCCGATCACCGAGCCGCCCGTCTTCGATCCCGGAACCGGCGCGACGACACCCTGAGCACGCGGCGCGCCAGCACCACAGCGCGCGGCATCCGTGAACGGCTCGCCTCGGCGAACAGACTAGATTTACCTCATGCGCCGCCGGGTTCCACGATCGTCCAGAGCGCCCCGCGCCACTCGAACCTTCGTGTCGCTCACGGGCCCCGCGGGCAACCTCGGCGACGCGCTCATCCGCCGCGAGACGCTCGCATGGGCGGTGGGCACGAGTGACGAGCTGGTCGCCTACACCGGAGATGCACCCGATGTGTGGCTGAGACAACTGGGTGTGCCTGCCGGGTCCCTCGTGCTGCGGACCAAGAAGTCGGTGCCGCGCTGGCTCCGGCTTCTCGTTCTGGCTCCGCGTCACCCCGTGCTGGTGTTCGAAGCGGGAGAGATCCCGCTCGACCGCGGCAACGGTCTCAGGGAGCTCGTCTTCCTGGCCGAGACTCTGATCGTCCGACTCAAGGGCGGGGTGGTCGTCCGTCCACCGAGGGGGATCCGTGCGCCCTCGTGGCCTGCTCTCGCCATTCATCGCCTGGCGGCTCGCCTCTCGCAGGTGACGCTGTGGCGTGACGAAGCGACGCTGGCGACCGCGCGGTGCGGCAGGCTCGCACCGGACATCGGCTTCTCGGCGGGGACACGCGCCGGGCTCCCCTGGGGTGAGCGCTCCGAATTGCTGGTGAGTCTGCGGGGTGCGCGCCCGCTGCCGGATGCGGAGTGGCTGGATGCAGTGCGTGAGACCGCCGAGCGTGCAGGCCTCTCGATCCGCACCGTCGTGCAGGTGCGCGAAGACGAGAGCCGAGCGCGTGAGCTCGCGCAGCTGCTCGGCGGCGAGTTCGACGCCTGGGGCGATACCGATCCCCTCGTACAGGAGGAGAGCCTCCGGCAGCGCTACGAGGCGGCGCAGGTCGTCGTCAGCGACCGCATGCACGTGCTCGTGCTCGCCGCTCTGAGCGGGGCGGTTCCCGTCGAACTGGTTCCCGGCCCCACGATGAAGATCACGAAGGCGTTCGCGGCCATCGGGCTGCACGGCGTTTCGGTCGACTCGTCCGCGAGCGACCAGACGCGCATGCGCGCGGCGCTTCTCCCTGCGCCCGAACGCGCGGCGGAGGTCTCCGCACGCGTGCGCATCGCGGCGGCGACGCTCGACGGCATTCAGCAGGAGATCCGCGACACTGTGCGTCGGGTGCGAGCATGACCGACTCGGCGGTGCGAGCCGCGCCCGCGCGCATCCTGTTCCTCTCGCACAGTCATCCTTTCGGCGCTTTCCGTGTCGGCAGCCACCACTACGCCCGTGTGCTGTCCGAACGTGGAGCGGACGTCGTGCATCTGAGCACCCCGATCTCGCTCATCCATCGGTTGACCGGACGGGTCGATCGTCAGCAGCTGGCAGGCGTGCCACGTCGCGCTCGGCGAGACGATGACGGGGTGCTGCAGGTCGTCCCGCGCACGATCCTGCCAGCGCCGGTCGGAGCTCCCCGCGTCGCCCGGATGCTGCAGCACGAAGGCATCGCCGGGGGATTCGACGCCGTGCTCATCGATCAGCCGCTGCTGTGGGACGCCTCTGTGCGATCGCTCTCGCATCGTGTGATCTATCGGCCCACCGATCTGTACCCCGATGGGGTGAAACACGCCCTGCAGCGACGCATTCTCGCCGAGGTCGACGGCGTGATCGCCACCTCCGACGAAGTCCTGCGCGGACTCGGCACCCTGGGCACCCCCTCGCTCGTGCTGGGCAACGGCGCTGAGGTCGTCCGCTTCGCACCGCAGGTCGGCGAGGATCGCGCCCGTGCGGCGCGGTGCGTCTACGTCGGTGCGCTCGACGGCCGATTCGACTGGGAGCGCGTCGTCGCCTGGGCGCGAGCACGACCAGACGTCGGCTTCGTCATCGCCGGTCCCGACGCCCGCCCGCCGCACACGGTGCCGTCGAACGTCGACATCATCGGGCCCGTTCCTTACGCCGAGATTCCGGCGCTGCTGCACACGGCGCGCGTCGGCCTTCTGCCGCTCTCCGACAGTCCGCTCAATGCCGGCCGCAGCCCGATGAAGCTCTACGAATACCTCGCGGCTGGTCTGGCCGTGGTGGCGCGCGAGACGCCCGGCATCCGCGAATCATCCGATCTCGGCATCGAGGTGTACGACGACGACCGGGGTGCGGATGCCGCGCTGGAACGCGCCTTGGGACACCCGTCGCCGAACCACGCCGGCATGGACGCGGCATCCTCCGCATCGTGGGAGCGCAAGACCGATTCGCTCGAGGACTTCCTCTGGTCGGTCGAGCGACGCAGAACCTAGTCAGCCGAGCAGTCGGGTGATCGTCTCAGAGACGATCCCCGCGGTGCGATTCCAGTCGTAGCCCTCGGGTGGTGCGACCCGTCGCCGGGCGGCCACGGCCTCGGTCAACGCGTGCGCCCACTCCTGCGCATCGCCGGGGGAGGACACCGCGTGACCGCGGTCTCCGACGATCTCCGCGACCGATTCGCACCCTGCCCAGTACACGACAGGGGTGCCGCAGCGGACCGACTCCAGGGCCGGAAGGCCGAACCCCTCGAGCGTCGAGGGCATCACGGTCGCCGCAGCGCCCCGATAGAGATCGGCGAGCCTCTCGTCGTCGACTCCGCTCACCCAGCGCACTCGGGCGTCGACGAGCCGCTGCGTGGCCCTGGTCTCGAGGTCGGCGATCTCGCGCTCGGGAACCACGGCGACGAGGCGCACGTCGCGCGCCGAGACCAGGGCGTCGAGGACCACGTCGAGATTCTTGTGGGCGCGGCCGTTGCCGACGAACAGCACGTAGGGATCGGACTGCTGCAGCGCGCCTGCGCGGGGGTGGAAGGCGTCAGAGCACCCGTTGCCCGCATTGACGATCTCGACATCGTCGTCGTTCACCCACGAACGAAGCGCTCGGGCCGATGTCTCGGAGACGGTGAGCACGGCGCCTGCTCTGCGGACGACGCTTCTGACCGGACCGGAGTAGTAGGCCGCGAACTTCCAGCGGTCGAGCCCCGGGGCGCTCAGCTGGATGAGATCGTGCAGCGTGAGCAGCTGCTTTCGAGCACGGAGGAGCGCACCGTAGCCGGGCGAGTAGACGAGAGCGCCGGGAGCGGCGGCGGCACCCACGGAGCGGAACGCGTCGACCGCGGAGAACGGGGTGCCACCGAGATGCAGGGGTGCCCAGGGCAGAGACAGCCGGGGGAGGACCTCCGCGGCATAGCGGCCGATGCCGTGCGTGCCGCGATACCGGTCGTCGACGAGAACGGTCACGCGCTCCTCGTCTCCGGCTGGCGTGCGCCGTCGACAGACTCCGCCACCCACTCCCTGATGCGATCGGCGAACACGGCTTCGGAGAACTTCTCCGCCTGCGTTCGGCAGGCTTCGGGTGAGACGCCGGCGGCCACCTCGACCGCACGGCGCAGCTCGTCGGTCGACCAGTGCTCGACGAACGCGCCGGTGCTGCCGTCGACGATCGTCTCGCCCGTCCCACCCACGGCGGGGGCGATCACCGGTCGGCCCGCTGCCATGGCCTCGACGGGGACGATGCCGAAGTCCTCCACCGCGGGGAAGACGAGGGCGATGCAGCGCTGCAGCAGCGCCCGGTAGAGCTCCGCTCCCGGCGACCGCACGAAGAAGACCCGACCGGGTGCGCGCTCCTCGGCGAACGAGCGCAGACGTGCCTCGTCCGGTCCCGCACCCGCGAGAACGACGGGCACGTCGGCGGCGATGCCGGCCTCGATCACGAGATCAAGGCGCTTGTAGGGAATGAACCGGGAGAAGCCGAGGAGGAATGTCTCAGGCAGGAGCGCAAGGGCGGCCTCATCGCGTTCGTCCGGTTCCGGTGCACGGAGGAAAGCCGTCACATCGACGGGAGGGTGGATCACCGTGCTCTCGCGATGCCACGCCTGGGCGATGCGCTTCTGCACGAACACGCTGTTCGCGGCGATCGCGACCGGTTCCTGAGCACGCCTGCGATCGAGCCCCTTCAGCATGTTCGCGGCGGCCCTCGCGGCGAACGTGTCGCCGCGCACATCGAGCTCGGGGTTCCAGATGTAGCGCGCCGGGGTGTGGGCGTAGACGAGCTTCGGGGCGCCGCGCCCGGAGCCCGCGAATCTCGCATGGTGTGCGAAGAGATGCGAGCTCGTGAGGATCCAGTCCGCATCGACGCCCGGAAGAGTCCGCCAGGCGAGCGGCATCAGACCGACGGCTGCGGCCTTGCGTCCGCGCAGCGGTGTGCGGGCCAGCCATGTCTCGCCATCGACGACGAAGCGGCCTTCGCTTTCATTCCACAGGCAATAGCGGGCTGCGTCCGGGAAGACCCGGCTCAGCGCCTCGAAGACATTCTCGGAGCCGCCTCTCGGAGCGAGCCATTCGTGCACCAGCACACCGCTCACAGCGCCGACCTCGCACCACAAGGCACGCGGGCGCGCAGTGTCGGCTGGGCCTCTGCAAGCATGCGTCGAGTCTAGGGAAGTTCTCGGCGGGTGAGCCCCGGGCGGCTGTCAGCTTCGTCCCGAGTGCGACCCGATACATTGGAGACGAACACTCGGGGGAAAGGACATGATGGCTCTGCGCGCGACGAAGAAGACGATCATCATCGCGAGCGCGGTCACCGTGCTCCTTGTCGGCGGCGGTGCCGCGGCTGCGATGGTGATCTCCGGACAGCAGGCGCAGCCTCGCGCGGAGGCATCGCCTGACGCCACTCCCGAGCCGGTCGCGACCGAGTCGCCGGCCGTGGTTCCGGTGACGAACGTGGCACGGGCATCGATCGACGGATGGACCCTCGCAGATCGCGGAGTGGTCGGCACGGTTCTTCCCGAAGTCGGAGACGCCGCGCAGGGCGCGGTGTCTCTGCGGGTGGATGCTCCGGCTGACGATGCGGACATCATCGCCGCGTCTGCTCCGGTCGCACTCGCTCCGGACACGGAGTACACGCTCAGCGTCTCGGTGCGGGTGCTCGCAGAGGAGAAGACCGAAACCGGCGTCCGTCTGAACGCGGCAGGCCAGACCTTCACGCTTCCCGAGCTCGATGCGGAGTGGGAGACGATCGAGTTCCCGTTCACATCGGCGGCCGATCAGGCCGCCGCATCCACGTTCGATGTCGTGCTCTCCGGTGCCGTGCGCGGGTTCGGGATCGACGAGGTGTCGATCACCGCGGCCGGCGGTGACAACCTCGTGCCCAACGGATCGTTCGAAGCCGTGCAGACTCCGGCGGGCATCGTCAACGACTCTCTCATCATGACGGACGAGTCCGCACTGCTCGCGGTCTCCCTCGCTGAGGGCCCTGTGCAGTGGAGCGCCACATCGACGGCCGGCGGTGAGCCGATCACCGGTGAGTTCGGTTCCGCAGGCCCACTGTCGGCCCTGCCGTTGACCGGGGTGTCGCAGGGGCACTACACCGTCGCCGTCAGCGACTCCTCAGGGCGGCAGATCCAGACGGATGTCGCCGTGATCGACGCCGACGGCTTCTCCGTGAGCCAGGACGGACGCTTCGGCGTGGGATCCCACGTCGAGAAGGAGGCCTTCGCCGGCACCGGATCTCTGGCGGCCGCGATCGGCTTCGCCGAAGTGCGCAACGACATCTCGTGGGAGCGGAACGAGAAGGTCGCCGGCCAATACGTGTGGGACCAGAACTATGTGCGCGAGTTCGAGCGCATGCACGCGAACGACGTGAAGCTGCTGGGCCTCGTCGTCTACGGCAACAGGCTCTACGGCGCCAGGAAGGCGCCAGGAAACGAGGAGGCGATCCAGGCGTACGGCGCTTACGCGAAGGCCGTCGCCGACCGGTTCGACCTCGTCGGTCTCGAAGTGCTGAACGAGTTCAACCATCGCGAGAACGACACGGCCTGCGGGCCGGCGCCCGCCTGCTACGTGCCGATCGCGCAGTCCGTGCGCGACCACGTCACCACGGCGTATCCGGATCTCCCCATCGTCACAGGCTCCACAGCGCTCTACGACAGCGAATGGTTCACCGGGTTCTGGCAGGCCGGTGGCATGGCGGTGACCGACGCGGCGAGCTATCACCCCTACGAGTCATGGATCAACCGCGACGCCGATCTGATCGCCGGCACCGTGCAGCAGTCCTACGCAGACATGCAGGAGGTCGCGGGCGAGACGCGCCCGGTGTGGGTCACCGAGATGGGATTCCCCACGCACTACGACGGCGTCTCCCTGCTCGAGCAGGGGCAGATGATGGTGCGCAATCAGGCCCTGGCCTTCGCGAACGGCGTCGAGAAGTACTTCTGGTACGACCTCGTCAACGACGCTGCCGACCCCGCCGCGGGCGAGTCGAACTTCGGGCTCTATGAGAACGGGCCCAGAGCCGACGTCGTCGCTCTGGCTCCGAAGCCCGGAGCCTTCGCTCAGGCGCTGATGATCACGCAGCTGCGCGACAAAGCGTTCGTCTCAGACGAATCGGATGACACGACCACGGTCGAGGTGTTCGGATCAGGAGACGACGAGACCCGCATCGCCTGGGCGAAGCAGGGAGAAGTGCAGCGCACCTTCGCAACGGATGTCCCGCTGACGGTCACAGACATGTCCGGGCAGACGCAGTCAATGGTTCCCGAGGACGGCGAGGTCACGCTGACCCTCGGCGCGTCCCCGGTCTTCATCTCATCGGAAGCAGAGTGAGAGCCGCGGAGGCGGCCCCAGGTGGCGCCAGTACAATTCACCAGATGACTCCCGCACGAAAGGCAAGCCGGTCATGAGCGCAGCTAGTCAGGATGCGCAGGGCATCGACGAACCGAGATCGGGCCGTCAGCGTCGGCGGCGCCGCATCTGGACCGTTGTCATCCTGATCGTCATCGCGTTCCTCGTCGCCGTGTGCTGGGTCGGGCTGCGTGCCATCACGGTGAAGAACGGCCTCGTCGAGAGTCAGGATCTCATCGCGGAGATCCAGGGCGGCGGCGACGTCAATGATGTGCTTCCTGAACTGTCCGAAAGCGCCGCCAGCGCGGGTGCCGCAGCATCCGACCCCGTCTGGTGGGTCATGGAGTGGGTCCCGGTCGTGGGGGACAACCTCAGAGGGGTCCGCCTCGCGGCGCAGTCGCTCGATGCGCTCGTCAACGGTGTCGCGTTGCCCGTGATGGGCGACGAGGATTCCAAGGGTTCGATCACCGAGCGGCTTCTCGATGCCACCGACGATCAGGCACAGCACGTGGCTGAACTCGCTGACGGGCTGGAGTCCGTTTCGAAGTCTCCTTTCCTCGTCTCCGTCGTGCGCGAGGGCGTCGATCAGGTCGACGAGGTGATGTCGGCGGCCGCTCCCATGATCGCGGTTCTCCCGACGCTGCTCGGAGGTGACGGCGAACGCAACTACCTGCTCGTCTTCCAGAACAACGCCGAGACGCTCGCCCTCGGAGGCAGCGCCGCCGCACAGACCCTCGTGAAGGTCGACGAGGGGTCGATCGCGATCGGGGCGCAGGGTGACAGCGGCAACTACCAGAACGGCGTGGCCGTCGACGTCGACGTGCCCCCGAGCGCGATCGAGCTGTACACGAGCTATCTCGTCGACCACATCAACACGAGCATGAGCCGCCCTGACTTCCCCACCGCGGCGAAGATCATGCGCGCCTGGTGGCAGCGCGACATCGCCGACGACGAGATCACCGGCGTGATCTCGATCGACCCTCTCGCACTGTCTCGTATCCTCAAGGCGACAGGGCCGATCGAGCTGGCGTCGGGTGAAGTCCTCTCCGAAGAGAACGCGGTGTCGCTGCTGCTGAGTGAGGTCTACGGGCGCTGGGATTCCTACAAGGAGCCCGAGCTCGTCGACGGCTTCTTCGCCGACACGGCGGCCGCGGTCTTCGACAAGATCGCCTCCGGCGACTTCGATCTGAAGGACATGATGTGGGCGATCACCGAGAGCGCATCGCAGGGCAGCGTGCTGGCTTGGAGCGATGACGCTCAGGTCGCCGCAGCGATCGACGGGGAGAGGATCAGCGGCGTTCTGCCGACGGACAACTCCGATGCGACGACCGTCGGCATCTATTTCAACAACAGCAACGGGTCGAAGATCGACTACTTCACGGAGACCGCGACGACGGCCACGGCGACCTGCGAGGCAGGCGACACGACGTTCACCGCCACCGGTTCGCTCACGTTGCCCCTGACCCAGCGGCAGGCCGAGGCACTGCCCCGCTATGTGCAGAGCATGACCTTCGGCGCTCGCTTCCGCGACTGGATCTTCATCTACGGTCCTCCGGGAACCACGTTGACAGACGCGACCTTCAACGGCGACGAGGTCTCGGTGATGCACCGCGACATCGATGACCTCGGCCGGCCGGTCGTCGCTTTCGAGGCCTGGTTCGACCCGGGCGACTCGATCGATGTGACGGCGACCTTCGTCGGATCGGACGGAGACTATGGGCCGCTCGCGCTGCAGACGAATCCGATGGTGCGGGGCGAAAAGCCCGTCGTCACCGACGACTGCGCCGGTTGAGGTCTTCCCCGGGCCCTGAAGCGGAGCGATATACTTGCTCGCGTTCTAGCGTCAGCGCGGTCAAGGGGGGTGAGAGTCGTCGTCGTTCAACTCGAGCACGGTGGCTCCAGCGCCTCGCGTTCGCCGAGGAGCACCGCCGCGCTTCCGGCGAAGAAGGCGAGGCGCGTTGCATGGACTCGGCTGTATGCGAGCCGTCTCTTCTATAACGATGTCATCGTCGTGCTGCTCGCGCTGATCATCTCTTCCCTCATCGTGCTCCCGAGTCTGCTCACCGGAGTCTCTTGGCCGGGCGGGCCTCGAGTGTCCTATCTCCTGGTGCTCGCGGTGATCGGAATCCTCTGGTTGATCGCGCTCGACGCGACCGATTCCCGCGATCGTCACACCGTCGGGCACGGAGCAGACGAGTACCGTCGCATCTTCAACGCGTCGATCGCGGTGTTCGCGGTGACGGTCGCCGTCGCCTTCTTCCTCGGCATGGAGCTCTCGCGCGCGCTCGTCGCCGTCGTCTTCCCCCTCGGGCTGTTGCTGCTCCTGCTGTCGCGGTGGATGTGCCGACAGTGGCTGCGCGGACGGCAGAAGACGGGGCAGTACCTGCACAGGGCGGTCGTGATCGGCGAGCCGTCGAAGGTCGCCCTCGTGGGGCGCGAGATCCGGCGGGCGAAGAGCAGCGGGTACGAGATCCTCGGGGTGATCACCGAGAGCACCTCCGCTGCCGACATCTCGGGCTTCGAGGTGCTCGGCGACATCGCCAACGTCGAGAGGGTGCTCGACGAGGTGCGCTTCGACGCGCTGATCATCGTCGGATCCGACGATCTCGACCCTCTGACGATGCGCCGCCTCGGGTACTCCGTCTCCGACCGAGACATCCAACTCATCATGGCCCCCGTGCTGACGGATATCGCGGGTCCTCGCATGCATGCGACACCTGTCGCCGGTCTGCCGCTTGTGCACGTCGACTTCCCGCGCATGGAAGGCGCCAAGCGGTTCCTCAAGCGGGCCTTCGACATCGTCGGGTCCTCGCTGCTGCTCGTCGTCATGTCGCCGGTCTTCCTCATCGCCGCCATCGCGATCCGCGTCGACGGGCCGGGTGGCATCTTCTTCCGTCAGGAGCGGATCGGACGCGGCGGGCAGACCTTCGGCATGCTGAAGTTCCGATCGATGGTCGCCGACGCCGACGACCAGCTCGCGACTCTCCTCGATCTGCAGGGCGACGCCGGCACGCCGCTGTTCAAGATCAACGACGACCCGCGCATCACGAGGGTCGGGCGCTTCTTCCGCAGGCACTCCATCGACGAGCTGCCCCAACTGGTCAACGTGTTCCTCGGGCACATGAGTCTCGTGGGTCCGCGACCCCAGCGTGCCACGGAAGTCGCGCTCTACGACGACTTCGCGCATCGACGACTGCTCGTCAAGCCCGGCATGAGCGGGTTGTGGCAGGTCAGCGGACGCTCCTCGCTCTCGTGGGAGGAGACCATCCGTCTCGACCTCTACTACGTCGAGAACTGGTCGCTCATGCAGGACCTCATCATCCTGTTCCGCACCGTCCGCACGGTGGTCGCCCCCGGTGCGACTGCGCACTGAGTCCGGGCCGCGAAGATTCCCGGCGACTGTCCGCGTCGCATCCACGGCTGAGGCCCAGCGCTGGGTACATTCAAAATCATGAGATCCCCCCTTGCTCGGCGTGTCGCCGCGAGTGCTCTGGCTGTCGTCCTCATCGGTGGTGCCTCGGGCTGCGCTGCGCTGCCGAGCACGTCGAGCCCGGTGCCGACATCGACGGCTTCGACTCCTGGCCCCACCCCGTCGGTGACGGCACCCACCTCCGAGCCCCCGGCCACCCCGGAACCGACGCAGACTCCGTCCGGCGACTTCGGCGGTTTCGCCGGCGAGGAGCTGGCGCAGATTTGCGTCGACGCGACGCTCTCGGCGTTCCCTGCCGACGTCGCCTTCACCATCGGAGACACCCGCATCGAGCAGAGGTTGGTCTCGCCCGAATGGCTCGTGCTGGTCCCGGCTCAGGCCTCCGGGCTGGAGGCGCAGGCGCAGTGCACGATCGGCGGCTCGCCTTCGGCGCCTGTGCTCGGCATGTCGTCGGCGTCGCTCGAGCCGCTCCCGGAAGAGCAGATCGAGAACCTGATCCGTGGCGAGAACGAAGGCGGCGATCGCTAGTGTGCGGCGCGGCTGACGCTGAGCTCTCGGGCAGCCCCACGCCGAAGCCCATCTTCTCGCGGCGCGTGATGCTGGTGGCTGCGGGCACGGCGCTCGGTGCGTCGGCCATCGGGTGGGATCTGTTCTCCCCGGGCCTCAGCGCGACTGCGGCGGGGACCTACCTCCGCCCATGTGGCGACGTGCGCATCTCGAGCTCCTGGCAGGGGCACAAGAACCGCAATCCGCCGTCGGGCGAGCCGGGCACCGACTATGCGGTCATCACCGGCACGCAGATCCGGGCGGCCGCCAACGGCGTGATCGTGGATCGGAAGGATTCCACGACGACCGCGACCGGACGTTACCTGGCGCTGCGGGCAGACGACGGCAACTACATCCGCTATCTGCATCTGCAGTCGAGCACGGTCCCGTTGGGTGCGCGCGTCGCCCGCGGACAGGTGATCGCGTACTCGGGCGCATCCGGTTTCGGCAGTGATGCAGGCTACGGTCCCCATGTCCACGTCTCCCTCTGGATCGGCGGCACGCCGCTGCAGCTGGGATTCACCAACTCGGTCGACTTCGAGAACTACGTCGAAACCGGTCCCTACCAGCCCCCAGCGGAGGATCCTGTGCCCACTCATAAGTCATCGACACTGTCGTGGAACGCCGTCTTGCCGGAGGGGGCGTGGGCTCGCATCCCGGTAGCCCCTGGTGCCTTCTGGCTGGCTGAGAGCAGCGCGACCATCAAGGAGACGGGCGAGCTCTCGCTCTATCTCACGGCGACAGGGGTCACCAAGGGATTCCAGGTACGCGTCGTCGCACAGACTCTCAACGCGAGTGGAGCGGTTGTCAGCACATCGCCTCAACCGATGCTCGAGGTCCCGGCGACGAATGCGACGGCGGCGAACTCGCCGACATACGGTCTCTACACCCTGCCGTACTTCCTTTCGGGTCCGCTGCGCCTGTACGCCGACATCCGCGCTCTCAATCCGGGTATCAGGGTGCAGCAGGTCGTGTTCAAGAAGAACTACTGGCAGTCGTAGCTCCGACGTCCTCCGTTCGGGTGCCGGCGTCGGGGCCACCGCGGCAGGTGGCGTCGGATGACGTTCCGGTCCGAAATACTTCCACCGGAAACCCATTGCGTGCAGAATGAACGTGCGTCGGGGACCCGGCGCATCAGAACGGATACAAGGGGGCCCGCAATGGGTATCGATGAGACCGTCAACAAGGGCAAAGACCTGTACGAGCAGAACAAGGACAAGATCGCCGAGGCAGTGAAGAGCGAGCAGGCCGAGGACATCAGCGACAAGGTCCTCGACGGCGTCGCCGACTTCGCCAAGAAGATCGCGCCCGGGGCCGCCGACAAGATCGACGAGATCCGCGACACCGCCGACAAGGCCGTCGGCAACGAATAGGTCTCTCGACTGAGACCGAGAGCGGCGACTCCTCCATCGGGGGAGTCGCCGCTCTTCTGCATCCGGCACCAAGTATTCCGCCCGGCGGTATCGCGTTTCACGACAGCGTCCCCTTAGAATGGGAGACGATCGCCTGGGGAACTTGCGATCAGGGATGTCGAAGGGGTTCGACCTCCCGCACTCACGCGGTTCGCCGCGTCAAACTGGGGATAACGATTTTGGGGATCATCGTGCGACGCGCGCACTCTGTGCGCTCAGACGTCATCCCGCCCGCGCGGCGGTCGCTTCGCCGCGCCCTCGGTCGAGGATCCCGGCGTCCCTTCACGCCGGGCTCCTCGCGTTCGGTGTGCCCCCTCGCACTGAACGCCCTCCCCAAGCGGGGCGAGGCATGGGGATGCCTCGCCCCGCTCTCACCGCCTTTCTGACGATCGAGCGGGGCATCGCGGGCACGTCGATCCGACCCCGGACGGACGAGTCCAGCGGATGCACAGCGAACGCGACACGCCCGGGTTTGCGCAAGTGAAATCGGCCGTGGCAGAATAGACAGGTTCGACATTCCGGCGCGCTCAGCGTGGCCGGATCACCATCACGACAGTGCATAGGCGGCGCAGACGCGCAGGGACCTAGGCCGCGGGTGGCAGAACGATCCCGACATCTTCATCACGAGGGCTTCGCCGTGCGCGGCGGAGGTCGGACACCCGCTCGCTGCGAGGCGTGCGGGATGACAGCAGAACAGTGGTGCAGCAGATCGACTCGCGAGAGCCGTCTGAGTGCCGAGGCGCGAACAGCGCCGACGTGCGTCCAATGCCCCTGGGTCACCCGGCCCAGGTCGGTAAGACGCTTAAAGAGAGAGAGCAGACAATGGCGGGACAGAAGATCCGCATTCGCCTGAAGTCGTATGACCACGAGGTCATCGACACGTCCGCACGCAAGATCGTCGACACAGTGACCCGCGCGGGCGCAACGGTCGTCGGCCCCGTGCCCCTGCCGACCGAGAAGAACGTCGTGTGCGTCATCCGGTCGCCCCACAAGTACAAGGACAGCCGCGAGCACTTCGAGATGCGCACCCACAAGCGTCTGATCGACATCATCGACCCGACGCCCAAGGCTGTCGACTCGCTGATGCGTCTCGACCTGCCTGCCGATGTCAACATCGAGATCAAGCTCTGAGGTCGGACATGGTTGATATCAACTCCAAGATTTCCAAGGGCATGCTGGGCACCAAGCTCGGTATGACCCAGGTCTGGAACGAGAGCGGCAAGCTCGTTCCCGTCACCGTCATCGAGCTCGCCTCGAACGTGGTCACGCAGATCCGTACCCCCGAGAAGGACGGCTACAACGCCGTTCAGATCGCCTACGGCCAGATCGACCCGCGCAAGGTGAACAAGCCGCTGACCGCCCACTTCGAGGCCGCCGGCGTCACGCCGCGTCGTCACGTCACCGAGATCCGCACCGCGGATGCCGGCGACTACACGCCGGGCCAGGAGCTCACGGTCGACGGCACCTTCGAAGCAGGCCAGCTCGTCGACGTCGTCGGCACGAGCAAGGGCAAGGGCTTCGCCGGTGTCATGAAGCGTCACAACTTCAAGGGTGTCTCGGCTTCGCACGGTTCGCACCGCAACCACCGCAAGCCCGGCTCCATCGGCGCATCGTCGACCCCGAGCCGCGTCTTCAAGGGCATGCGCATGGCCGGCCGTATGGGTGGCGAGCGCGTGACCGTCCTCAACCTCACGGTGCACGCCATCGACATCGAGAAGGGTCTGCTGCTCGTCAAGGGCGCCGTCCCCGGTGCTCGTGGCCGTATCGTCTACGTCCGCAACGCAGTGAAGGGTGCCTGATCATGGCTGACTCCACTCTCGCGCTTGACGTCCTCAACGCAGACGGCAAGAAGGCTGGCTCGATCGAGCTTCCCGCCGCGCTGTTCGACGCCAAGACGAACATCCCGCTCATCCACCAGGTCGTCGTCGCGCAGCTCGCGGCGGCTCGCCAGGGAACCCACTCGACCAAGCGTCGCGGTGAGGTCTCGGGTGCCGGCCGCAAGCCCTTCAAGCAGAAGGGCACGGGTAACGCCCGTCAGGGCTCGATCCGCGCGCCGCACATGACCGGCGGTGGAATCGTGCACGGCCCCAAGCCGCGCGACTACTCGCAGCGCACGCCCAAGAAGATGATCGCGGCCGCCCTCCTGGGTGCGCTCAGCGACCGCTTCCGCGGCGACCGCATCCACGCCATCGAGACCTTCGGCATCAACGGCACGCCTTCGACCAAGACCGCGGTGAACTTCCTCACCAACGTCGTCTCGTCGAAGAACGTGCTCGTCGTGATCGAGCGCAACGACGACGTGACGCTGAAGAGCATCCGCAACCTGTCGAACCTGCACGTGCTGACGTTCGACCAGCTCAACGCCTACGACGTGCTCGTCTCCGACGACATCGTCTTCACCCAGGCCGCGCTCGAGGGCTTCATCGCCTCCAAGTCCGGCGCCAACCAGGAGGTCTCCGCATGAGCGAGCAGGCAGCTGTTCTCCA
Organism: Microbacterium sp. MEJ108Y; assembly: GCF_000834175.1. Lineage (NCBI taxonomy): Bacteria > Bacillati > Actinomycetota > Actinomycetes > Micrococcales > Microbacteriaceae > Microbacterium > Microbacterium sp. MEJ108Y. The sequence continues at coordinate 105,218 of NZ_JXQX01000011.1, forward strand.
GACGGCCCTGAACAAGGACCCGCGCGACATCATCCTGAAGCCGGTCGTGTCCGAGAAGAGCTACGGTCTCATCGACGAGGGTAAGTACACCTTCCTCGTGGACCCGCGCGCTTCGAAGACCGAGATCAAGCTCGCCATCGAGAAGATCTTCGGCGTCAAGGTCGCTGGGGTCAACACCCTCAACCGCGTCGGCAAGGCTCGTCGCACCCGCTTCGGCGCAGGCAAGCGCAAGGACACCAAGCGTGCCATCGTGACCCTGAAGTCGGGCACCATCGACATCTTCACGGCAATCGGCTGATCCGGGGGATAAGGACAATAATGGCTATTCGCAAGTACAAGCCCACGACCCCGGGCCGTCGCGGCTCGTCGGTGGCTGACTTCGCCGAGATCACCCGATCGACGCCGGAGAAGTCGCTGCTGCGCCCGCTCTCGAAGACCGGTGGTCGCAACAACCAGGGCCGCATCACGACCCGTCACATCGGTGGTGGCCACAAGCGCCAGTACCGCGTCATCGACTTCCGTCGCAATGACAAGGACGGCGTGGACGCCCGTGTCGCTCACATCGAGTACGACCCCAACCGCACGGCTCGCATCGCGCTGCTGCACTACTTCGACGGCGAGAAGCGCTACATCCTCGCGCCGGCGAAGCTGAAGCAGGGCGACGTCATCGAGTCGGGCGCTGGTGCCGACATCAAGCCGGGTAACAACCTCCCGCTGAAGAACATCCCGACGGGTACCGTCATCCACGCGATCGAGCTCCGTCCTGGTGGCGGCGCGAAGATGGCACGTTCGGCCGGTGCATCCGTCCGTCTCGTCGCCAAGGATGGCAACTTCGCCCAGCTGCGTCTGCCCTCGGGCGAGATCCGCAACGTCGACTCGCGCTGCCGCGCGACCATCGGCGAGGTCGGCAACGCCGAGCAGTCGAACATCAACTGGGGCAAGGCCGGCCGCATGCGCTGGAAGGGCGTCCGCCCGACCGTCCGTGGTGTCGCGATGAACCCGGTCGACCACCCGCACGGTGGTGGTGAGGGCAAGACGTCCGGTGGACGTCACCCCGTCTCCCCGTGGGGCCAGGCTGAGGGTCGCACCCGTCACGCCAACAAGGAAAGCGACAAGTACATCGTGCGTCGTCGTAACGCCGGCAAGAAGCGTAAGTAGGAGTAAGAGAAGATGCCTCGCAGTCTTAAGAAGGGCCCCTTCGTCGACGATCACCTGCTTCGCAAGGTGGTCGTGCAGAACGAAGCCGGCACCAAGAACGTCATCAAGACCTGGTCTCGCCGGTCCATGATCATCCCGGCCATGCTGGGTCACACGATCGCGGTCCACGACGGTCGCAAGCACATTCCTGTGTTTGTCTCCGAGACCATGGTCGGCCACAAACTGGGCGAGTTTGCGCCCACCCGCACCTTCCGCGGCCACGAGAAGGACGACAAGAAGGGCCGCCGCCGCTGACGCGGTGGCGATAGAGGAGAGAGAAATGGTGGAGTCCATCGCACGCGTGCGACACATCCGCGTGACCCCTCAGAAGGCTCGTCGTGTCGTCGCGCTCATCAAGGGCAAGCAGGCCCAGGAGGCTCTGGCGATCCTGAAGTTCGCACAGCAGAGCGCCAGTGAGCCGATCTACAAGCTTGTCGCGTCGGCCATGGCCAACGCGCAGGTCAAGGCGGATCGTGACGGCGAGTACCTCGACGAGCAGGACCTGTACGTGGCTAACGCCTACGTAGACGAGGGCACGACGCTCAAGCGTTTCCGCCCCCGTGCACAGGGTCGCGCTTTCCAGATCAAGAAGCGCACGAGCCACATCACGGTCGTGCTCTCGACGCCTGAGGCGGCCCCGGCCGCTGCAAGCGACAGCAACAAGAAGGCGAGCAAGTAATGGGACAGAAAGTAAACCCGTACGGCTTCCGCCTCGGCATCACCACGGACCACGTGTCGCGTTGGTTCTCGGACTCGACGAAGCCGGGTCAGCGTTACGCCGACTACGTCGCCGAGGACATCAAGATCCGCAACCTGCTGAAGACGCAGCTCGACCGCGCCGGTGTCTCGAACATCGAGATCGAGCGCACCCGTGACCGCGTCCGCGTCGACATCCACACCGCCCGTCCGGGCATCGTGATCGGTCGTCGTGGCGCCGAGGCCGAGCGCATCCGCGGCGACCTCGAGAAGCTCTCGGGCAAGCAGATCCAGCTGAACATCCTCGAGGTCAAGAACCCCGAGGCTGACGCTCAGCTCGTCGCACAGGGCATCGCCGAGCAGCTCTCTGCTCGCGTGGCGTTCCGTCGTGCGATGCGCAAGGGTCTCCAGGGCGCTCAGCGCGCTGGAGCCAAGGGCATCCGCATCCAGGTCTCCGGCCGCCTCGGCGGCGCCGAGATGAGCCGCTCGGAGTTCTACCGCGAGGGTCGTGTGCCGCTGCACACGCTGCGCGCGAACATCGACTACGGCTTCTACGAGGCGAAGACCACCTTCGGCCGCATCGGCGTGAAGGTCTGGATCTACAAGGGTGACCTGACCAACAAGGAGCTTGCTCGCGAGCAGGCCAACGCACCGAAGTCCCGTCGTGACGACCGTGGTGGCGACCGCCGCCGCGCGCCGCGCAACGAGGCCCCTGTCGCAGAAGGAGCGTCTGCCTGATGCTTATTCCCCGCAAGGTCAAGTTCCGTAAGCAGCACCACCCCGGTCGCAGCGGCCAGGCGACTGGTGGCACGAAGGTCTCCTTCGGCGACTACGGGATCCAGGCGCTCACGCCTGCCTACGTGACGAACCGTCAGATCGAGTCCGCTCGTATCGCGGTCACGCGTCACATCAAGCGTGGCGGCAAGGTGTGGATCAACATCTACCCCGACCGTCCCCTCACGAAGAAGCCTGCCGAGACCCGCATGGGTTCCGGTAAGGGTTCCCCCGAGTGGTGGGTCGCCAACGTCAAGCCGGGTCGCGTCCTCTTCGAGGTCTCAGGCGTGAGCGAAGAACTCGCTCGCGAGGCACTGACCCGTGCCATTCACAAGCTGCCTCTCAAGGCACGCATCATCAAGCGCGAGGAGGGCGACGCGTAATGGCGATCGGCACCAAGGAGCTCGCTCCGGCAGAGCTCGACACGTTCGAAGACCAGCGCCTCGTTGAGGAGCTGCGTAAGGCCAAGGAGGAGCTGTTCAACCTCCGTTTCCAGTCGGCCACCGGCCAGCTGGAGAGCCACGGCCGCATCCGCGCCGTCAAGCGCGACATCGCGCGTCTCTACACCGTGATCCGCGAACGTGAGCTGGGCATCCGTGCGACGCCCGCTCCCGTCGAGGCTCCGGCCAAGAAGGCGACCAAGTCGAAGGCGAAGAAGGCGGACTCCGCCGACGACGCCGTGAAGGAAGAGGCTGAGTGATGGCCACCAAGAAGGAAGCTGCCGTCGAGGCTGAGCACGCAGCACACGATGTTCGCGATGCGGATGCCCGTGGGTACCGCAAGTCGCGTCGTGGCTACGTCATCAGCGACAAGATGGACAAGACCATCGTGGTCGAGGTCGAGGACCGCGTGAAGCACCCGCTTTACGGCAAGGTCATCCGCCGCACCTCGAAGGTCAAGGCGCACGATGAGGCGAACTCCGCCGGCATCGGCGACCTCGTCCTGATCAACGAGACCCGCCCGCTCAGCGCCACGAAGCGCTGGCGTCTGGTTGAGATTCTGGAGAAGGCCAAGTGATCCAGCAGGAATCCCGCCTCAAGGTCGCCGACAACACCGGCGCGAAGGAACTGCTCACCATCCGTGTGCTCGGCGGCTCGCGCCGTCGTTACGCCGGTCTCGGTGACACGATCATCGCGACCGTCAAGGACGCGATCCCGGGCGGAAACGTCAAGAAGGGCGATGTGGTCAAGGCCGTCATCGTCCGTACGGTCAAGTCCACGCGTCGTCCCGACGGCTCGTACATCAAGTTCGACGAGAACGCCGCCGTGATCCTGAAGAACGACGGGGAGCCCCGCGGCACCCGTATCTTCGGACCGGTCGGTCGCGAGCTTCGTGACAAGAAGTTCATGAAGATCGTCTCGCTGGCGCCGGAGGTTATTTAAGTCATGGCGAAGATCAAGAAGGGTGACCTGGTTCAGGTCATCACCGGAGCGACGCAGGAGCGTGGCGGAGATCGCGGCAAGCAGGGCAAGGTCCTCGAGATCCTGGCCGACAAGAACCGCATCATCGTCGAAGGCGTGAACTACGTCACCAAGCACACGCGCGTCGGTCAGACGCAGCGTGGCACCAAGACGGGCGGCCTCGAGACTGTCGAGGCCTCCATCCACATCTCGAACGTCGCACTCGTCGACCCCTCGACCAAGAAGCCGACCAAGGTCGGCCACCGGGTCGAGGAGCAGACCAAGGACGGCGTCAAGCGCACCGTTCGTGTGCGGTACGCGAAGAAGTCAGGTAAGGACCTCTGATGGCAACCACCGACGCTGCGGTGGCTGGCAAGATCCAGCCCCGCCTGAAGGCGAAGTACAAGGCCGAGATCCAGCAGAAGCTGCAGGATGAGTTCGGCTACACCAACGTGATGCAGATCCCCGGTCTGGTCAAGGTCGTCGTGAACACCGGTGTCGGTGAAGCGGCCCGCGACAGCAAGGTGATCGACGGCGCGATCGACGATCTCACCAAGATCACCGGTCAGAAGCCGCTCGTCACGAAGGCTCGCAAGTCGATCGCGCAGTTCAAGCTGCGCGAGGGCCAGGCCATCGGCGCACACGTCACCCTCCGCGGTGACCGTGCGTGGGAGTTCCTGGACCGTCTCGTCTCACTCGCTCTGCCCCGCATCCGCGACTTCCGCGGTCTGTCGGGCAAGCAGTTCGACGGGAACGGCAACTACACCTTCGGTCTCCAGGAGCAGAGCGTGTTCCACGAGATCGATCAGGACAAGATCGACCGGGTTCGCGGTTTCGACATCACTGTCGTCACCACCGCGAAGACGGACGACGAAGGTCGCGCGCTTCTGCGTCACCTCGGCTTCCCCTTCCGTACGGAAGACGCCAAGGCGTAAGCGGTTTCGGGCGGGGCGCACAGCGCCCCGCCCGATCCCGTACAATTGAAGATTGCGTGTCATCGCAGGCCGTCTGTCGTGTAACGGCAGCCGGAACCTCATGAACAAAGGAAAACAACAATGACAATGACAGACCCGGTCGCAGATCTGCTGACCCGTCTGCGCAACGCGAACTCGGCGCATCACGATTCCGTGACCCTGCCGTCGAGCAAGCTCAAGACGCACATCGCCGAGATCCTCCAGCAGGAGGGTTACATCGCCGGATGGGAGACGACTGACGCTCGCGTCGGCACGAACCTCACCCTGCAGCTGAAGTACGGTCCCAACCGTGAGCGTTCGATCGCGGGCATCAAGCGCGTGTCGAAGCCCGGCCTCCGCGTGTACGCGAAGTCCACCGAGCTGCCCAGGGTCCTCGGCGGACTCGGCGTGGCCATCCTGTCCACCTCCTCCGGTCTTCTCACTGACCGTCAGGCAGAGCAGAAGGGCGTGGGCGGAGAAGTTCTCGCCTACGTGTGGTAATCGAAAATGTCGCGTATTGGACGACTTCCCATCGACGTTCCCGCGGGCGTGACCATCTCGGTCGACGGCCGTGAGGTCGCGGTGAAGGGCCCCAAGGGTGAGCTCACCCTGACGGTCGCCAAGCCCATCGAGGTCGCGGTCGAGGAGAACCAGGTTCTCGTCACCCGTCCCGACGACGAGCGCGAGTCCCGGTCGCTTCACGGCCTGACCCGCACGCTCATCAACAACAACATCATCGGCGTGACCCAGGGCTACACCAAGGGTCTCGAGGTCGTCGGAACCGGTTACCGAGTGGCACAGAAGGGCAGCTCGGTCGAGTTTGCCCTCGGCTTCTCGCACCCGGTCCTCATCGACCCGCCCGCCGGTATCACGCTCACGGTCGAGGGCACCAACAAGCTCACGGTCAGTGGTATCGACAAGCAGGCTGTCGGCGAGGCAGCTGCGAACATCCGCAAGATCCGCAAGCCCGAGCCGTACAAGGGCAAGGGTGTGCGCTACGCCGGCGAGATCGTGCGTCGCAAGGCCGGAAAGAGTGGTAAGTAACCATGGCTCTCAAGTCAAAGTCTGACGCCCGCGCGCGTCGTCATGCCCGCCTTCGCAAGAAGGTCGTCGGCACCGAGTCGCGTCCGCGTCTCGTCGTCAACCGCTCGGCTCGCCACGTCTTCGTGCAGCTTGTCGACGACAGCAAGGGTCACACCGTGGCGTCGGCATCGACGCTCGAGACCGACCTGCGCTCGCTCGAGGGTGACAAGACCGCCAAGGCCCGCAAGGTCGGCGAGCTTCTCGCCGAGCGTGCGAAGTCTGCCGGCGTTTCCGAGGCAGTGTTCGACCGTGGCGGCAACCGCTACGCCGGTCGTGTCGCCGCCATCGCCGACGGCGCCCGCGAAGGGGGTCTGGCACTGTGAGTGACAACAAGGAGAACGAAGTGACCGAAGCGGCAGCTGCCACTTCCGAGACTGCCACCGGCACCACGCAGGCAGAGCCGTCTCAGCGCGACAACCGCCGCGGCGGTGGCCGTGGTGACCGCAACCAGGGTGGCCGTGACCGCAACTCCCGCGACCGTGGGGACAACCAGTTCCTCGAGCGCGTGGTCACCATCAACCGCGTCTCGAAGGTCGTGAAGGGTGGTCGTCGCTTCAGCTTCACCGCTCTCGTGGTCGTCGGTGACGGCAACGGTCTGGTGGGCGTCGGCTACGGCAAGGCTCGCGAGGTCCCCCTGGCGATCGCCAAGGGTGTCGAAGAGGCCAAGCGCAACTTCTTCCGCGTGCCGCGCGTCGGCAGCACCATCCCGCACCCCGTGCAGGGTGAGGCTGCAGCAGGCGTCGTCCTGCTTCGTCCGGCCGCTGCCGGTACCGGTGTCATCGCCGGTGGTCCCGTCCGCGCCGTGCTCGAGTGCGCCGGCATCCACGACGTGCTCTCGAAGTCGCTCGGCTCGTCGAACACGATCAACATCGTGCACGCGACGGTGACGGCCCTGAAGATGCTCGAGGAGCCCCGTGCGGTCGCCGCACGTCGTGGCCTCGAGTTCGACCAGGTCGCACCCGCGCGTCTTGTCCGTGCGGAGGCTGACGCCATCGCCGCACAGAAGGTAGGTGCCTGATGGCTGCGCGCCTGAAGGTCACGCAGGTCAAATCCAAGGTGAGCGAGAAGCAGAACCAGCGTGACACGCTGCGCAGCCTCGGTCTGAAGCGCATCGGTGACAGCACCGTTCGCCCCGACGACGCGCAGACGCGCGGTTACGTCAAGACCGTCGCCCACCTCGTCAAGGTTGAGGAGATCGACTAATGGCTGAGAAGAACGAAGCCGTCGAGGCCGAGAAGGCCCCGAAGAAGGCTGCCGCTCCCAAGGCCGCAGCCGAGAAGAAGCCCGCCGCCAAGAAGGCACCTGCAAAGGCGTCTTCGGCAAAGGCCGACGCCGTCAAGAAGCCCGCTGCCAAGAAGGCTGCGCCGAAGAAGGATGCTCCGGCATCCCGCCCCGGCGTGCTGAAGGTGCACCACCTGCGTCCGGTTCCCGGATCCAACACCGCGAAGACCCGTGTCGGTCGCGGTGAGGGCTCCAAGGGCAAGACCGCGGGTCGCGGTACCAAGGGTACGAGGGCTCGCAACACCGTTCGCGTCGGATTCGAGGGTGGGCAGATGCCGCTGCACATGCGCACCCCGAAGCTGCGCGGGTTCAAGAACCCGTTCCGCGTCGAGTACCAGGTCGTGAACCTGGAGAAGCTCGCGGAGCTGTACCCCAAGGGTGGCGACGTCACCATCGGCGACCTGGTCGCCAAGGGTGCCGTTCGCAAGAACGAGAAGGTCAAGGTTCTCGGAAACGGCGACATCGCCGTGAAGCTCACCGTAGCGGTCGACAAGGTCTCGGGTTCTGCCGAGCAGAAGATCGTGGCGGCCGGCGGATCCGTCAAGTAACCACTTCATGAGAGGGGTCGGAGATTCTCCGGCCCCTCTTATGGGTTAGCCTGTTCTTTCAGCCGTCCTTCAGGGATCGGCAACCTTTCAGGAGGACGTCCTTGTTTAGCGCCATCGCGCGGATCTTCCGCACGCCCGACCTGCGTCGGAAGATCGGTTTCACCCTCGCCATCGTCGCCATCTACCGGCTCGGCTCGAATGTGCCTGCTCCGTTCGTGAACTTCCCGAACGTCGAGGAGTGCCTCGCGCTGAACTCCGGGACAGAGGGACTCCTCGGGCTCGTCAACCTGTTCTCGGGTGGCGCGCTCCTCCAGCTCTCGATCTTCGCGCTCGGCGTCATGCCGTACATCACCGCGACGATCATCACGCAGCTCCTCCGCGTCGTGATCCCTCACTTCGAGGCTCTGCACAAGGAGGGCCAGGCCGGCCAGGCCCGCCTGACCCAGTACACGCGGTACCTCACGATCGCGCTGGCGCTGCTGCAGTCGACCACGCTCGTGACCGTGGCCCGCAGCGGTCAGCTCTTCGGCACGACCGACATCGCGGCGTGCCAGAACCTCCTCACCAACGACGTGTGGTGGGCGCAGCTGCTCATGATCATGACCATGACCGCAGGCACCGGACTCATCATGTGGTTCGCCGAGCTCGTCACCGAGCGCGGCATCGGCAACGGCATGTCGCTGCTCATCTTCACCTCGATCGCCGCCACCTTCCCCGGCGCCATGTGGCTCATCTGGGAGAGCAAGGGCTTCGAGGTCTTCCTCCTGGTGCTCCTGGTCGGAATCATCGTGATGGCGCTCGTCGTGTTCGTCGAGCAGTCGCAGCGGCGCATCCCGGTGCAGTACGCCAAGCGCATGGTCGGTCGTCGCACCTACGGCGGCACCAACACCTACATCCCGATCAAGGTCAACATGGCCGGCGTGATCCCTGTGATCTTCGCCTCCTCGCTGCTGTACATCCCTGCGCTCATCGCGCAGTTCAACACTCCGCAGGACGGCTCCGAGCCGGCGGCATGGGTGACCTGGATCAGCGCGAACTTCACGACAGGCAACAGCCCCATCTACATGGCGGTGTACTTCCTGCTGATCATCGGCTTCACGTACTTCTACGTCGCGATCACCTTCAACCCGGTCGAGGTCGCAGACAACATGAAGAAGTACGGCGGGTTCATCCCCGGCATCCGTGCCGGTCGTCCCACCGCCGAGTACCTCGACTACGTGCTCACCCGCATCACGCTTCCCGGGTCGATCTACCTCGGTCTGATCGCGCTGATCCCACTGATCGCTCTCGCCACCGTCGGCGCCAACCAGAACTTCCCGTTCGGCGGCGCGTCGATCCTCATCATCGTGGGTGTCGGTCTCGAGACGGTCAAGCAGATCGACGCCCAGCTGCAGCAGCGTCACTACGAAGGGCTCCTCCGATGACTCGATCAGCTCGTCTTCTCATCGTCGGTCCGCAGGGCTCGGGCAAAGGCACCCAGGGTGTCCGCATCGCCGAGTCGTACGGCATCCCGGTCGTCTCGACCGGAGACATCTTCCGCGCGAACATCAAAGAGGGCACGCCGCTCGGCCAGCAGGTCACGGCTGTCCTCGACAAGGGAGACCTCGTTCCCGACGAGCTGACCAGCGAGATCGTTCGCGATCGCCTGTCGCAGGACGACGCCGCGAACGGCTTCCTCCTCGACGGCTACCCGCGCAACGCCGCCCAGGTGCAGCATCTCGACGCGTTCCTGTCCGCTCGCGGCGAGTCGCTCGACGCGGTCATCCTTCTCGACGTTCCCCGCGAGGAGAGCATCGAGCGGTTGAAGCTCCGTGCGGCCGAGCAGGGCCGTTCGGACGACACCGACGAGGCCATCGCGCACCGCCTGGACATCTACGAGCACGAGACGGCCCCGATCCTCGAGGTCTACGGGCCCCGTGGCATCGTCGACCGGATCGACGGCGTCGGCTCGCTCGACGAGATCACCGAGCGCGTCTTCGCGGCTCTCGTCGCTCGCGGCCTGCGTCTCGCGGCCTGAACACCGCGCGATGTTCCGCAAGTCGATCTACAAGAATGCGGCTCAGCTGCGAGCGATGGTCGAGCCCGGCCTCATCACTGCCGCGGCGCTGGACGCCGTCCGGCCGTTGATCCGACCGGGGGTCACGACCCTCGAGCTCGACGCCGAGGCCAACCGCGTGATCCTCGCCCGTGGTGCCGAGTCGAACTTCCAGCTGGTTCGCGGCTACAAGCACACCACGTGCATCTCGGTCAACGAGGAGGTCGTGCACGGCATCCCCGGCGAGCGGATCCTGCAGGCAGGCGACATCGTGTCGATCGACTGCGGCGCGCAGTTCCAAGGGTGGAACGGCGACAGCGCGATCACGGTGGTCGTTCCCGATGACACGCGTCCCGAGCTCGTCGCGCAGCGACAGGAGCTGTCGCGCGTGACAGAGGGGTCCATGTGGGCCGGTATCGCCGCAATGGCGTCCGCTTCCCACCTGGGTGACATCGGCGCCGCCATCCAGGGTTACATCGAGGCTCAGGGACCGTCAGCCGTCTCGGGGGAGACCTACGGCATCCTGCGCGAGTACGTCGGCCACGGCATCGGTCGCAAGATGCACGAGGCTCCGAGCGTCTTCAACTACCGGACGCCCGATCCCGGTGCAGAGGTCAAGCCCGGTCTGGTGCTGGCCATCGAGCCGATGGTGACCGCCGGCAGTGACGAGACCTTCGTCGAGGACGACGACTGGACGGTCTCGACGGTCGACGGCACCGACGGATCGCACTGGGAGCACAGCGTCGCCCTGCACGAGGACGGCATCTGGGTGCTCACCGCCCCCGACGGGGGAGCGGCAGGCCTCGTGTCCTTCGGCGTGACGCCGACGCCCATCGCCTGACCTCTCTGCGCCCTCAGACGCGGCGCGAACTGTGATCCTGCACGCGATCACAACGTGCGCATAGGTTTCTCCGGGCACAATGGGTGTATGGGTGCGCATGCACCCGAAGACTTCAGGCCGGGTCCGCCACGTCGGGCCTCGACAGAAACGGAAAGCAATGGCAGCCGCGAAGAGCAACACCAACTGGTTCGTGATCGGCGTCTCGGCGGCAGTGGTGGTCGTGCTGGCCGTGCTGGCCTTCGTCGTCGTGTCCCTGAACAACCAGGCCACCGACCCCGGCACCGCCCCGCAGAGCTCCATCGTCAACGAGGAGACCGGGGCCATCTCGTTCGGCTCCGGCGAGGACGAGATCGACACCTACGTCGACTTCATGTGCCCCGTGTGCGGACAGTTCGAGGACGCCTACGGCGAGCAGCTGCAGGCAGCAGCCGCTGATGACAAGATCACGCTCAACATCCACCCCGTGTCGATCCTCAACAGGCTCTCGACGACCGGGGAGTTCTCCTCGCTGTCGGCCGGCTCGATGTACTGCGTCGCCGCAGAGGCTCCCGACGCCACTCTGGACTACTTCAACCTGCTGTTCGCGAACCAGCCCGAGGAGAACTCCGCCGGACTCAGCGCTGAGGAGCTGAGCGCCCTCGCCGAGCAGGCAGGAGCGGGGGCCGCGGCGGACTGCATCGCCGACGGCACCTACAACAAGTTCGCCGACTCCCAGACCAAGGCGCACGAGATCTCGGGAACCCCGACCGTCGAGATCAACGGCACCCGCATCGACAACAGCGAGATCGCCACGGAGTTCGCCAAGATCCTCGGCTGATCCGCGTCAGTCGCACAACGGGAGTTCCGGCATCCTGGCCAGGTTGCCGGAACTCCCGTTGTCGGATAACATAGATCCTTGGTGCCTTGCGCCTTGATTCGGCGTGTCTGAATCGGCAAGAAGCACCGCAATCCCATCACCCACCGCAGATCGACCGGTCTGCAGAAGCGTCAGCGAGGCTATGGCTAAGAAAGACGGTGTCATCGAGATCGAGGGCGTGATCTCCGAGGCTCTGCCCAACGCGATGTTCCGCGTTGAGCTCTCCAACGGACACAAGGTCCTTGCAACGATCTCAGGCAAGATGCGGCAGAACTACATCCGCATCATCCCCGAAGACCGTGTCGTCGTGGAGCTCAGCCCCTACGACCTCACCCGTGGACGAATCGTCTACCGCTACCGCTGATCGGTCGAGAAGTAACACCCCAGGCACTCAGCCTGCCCGGTGAAGACAGCGAATAGGAAACATCATGAAGGTCAACCCCAGCGTCAAGCCCATGTGCGATCACTGCAAGGTGATCCGCCGCCACGGCCGCGTCATGGTCATCTGCAAGAGCAACCCGCGCCACAAGCAGCGCCAGGGCTGAGCGCCCGTCGGCCTGGCCGGCGGACTCTTCGAAGCTGACTCACAACTCAATACACACAACGGCAGGATCAGATCCCACGAGAGTGGGGGACACCTCGGGGCGGAGGCCCGAGCACCGATCCTGCTCCATACCTCCACAACACTCAGGAGAACCGCATGGCACGTCTTGCCGGCGTTGACATCCCGCGCGATAAGCGCGTGGTGATCGCCCTTACCTACATCTACGGCGTGGGCCGTACCCGCTCGGTCGAAATCCTCAAGGCTACGGAGATCGACGAGAGCATCCGCGTGAAGGACCTCAGCGATGACCAGCTGATCGCCCTCCGCGACTACATCGAAGGCACCTACAAGGTGGAGGGTGACCTGCGCCGCGAGGTCGCAGCAGACATCCGCCGCAAGGTCGAGATCGGCTCCTACGAGGGCGTCCGCCACCGTCGTGGCCTCCCGGTCCGTGGTCAGCGCACCAAGACCAACGCCCGTACCCGCAAGGGCCCGAAGCGCACCGTCGCAGGCAAGAAGAAGGCCCGCTAAGCGCGGCCCCCAGGGACTAGGAGAACACTTTCATGGCTGCACCCAAGGCCGCCGCGCGCAAGCCGCGCCGCAAGGAAAAGAAGAACATCGCGCTGGGCCATGCCCACATCAAGTCGACGTTCAACAACACCATCGTTTCGATCACCGACCCGTCCGGCGCTGTCATCAGCTGGGCATCGTCGGGTGGCGTGGGCTTCAAGGGCTCGCGCAAGTCGACCCCCTACGCCGCTGGTCTGGCCGCCGAGTCGGCTGCCCGTCAGGCGCAGGAGCACGGCGTCAAGAAGGTCGACGTCTTCGTCAAGGGACCGGGCTCGGGTCGCGAGACCGCGATCCGTTCGCTGACGGCCGCCGGCCTCGAGGTCGGCTCGATCCAGGACGTCACCCCGCAGGCGCACAACGGTTGCCGCCCGCCGAAGCGCCGCCGCGTCTGATCCGGCTTGTTGAGCCGCTCGGTCCTTCGGGGCCGAGCGGCTCGACGCCCGCCAGCGCGGGCATCGACTCCCAAAACTCAAAACCTCACCCCACCACATGTCATATAGCGGGCATGTGATCGAAAGGAACACAGAGTGCTTATTGCACAGCGTCCCACACTGACCGAGGAAAAGATCGTCGAGAACCGTAGCCGGTTCATCATCGAGCCTCTGGAGCCCGGCTTCGGATACACGATCGGCAATGCGCTTCGTCGCAGCCTGCTGTCGTCGATCCCCGGCGCCGCGGTCACCAGCGTTCGCATCGACGGCGTGCTGCACGAGTTCAGCACCATCCCCGGCGTGAAGGAGGATGTCACCGAGATCATCCTCAACATCAAGCAGCTCGTGGTCTCGTCGGAGCGCGACGAGCCCATCACTGCTTACCTGCGCAAGACCGGTTCGGGCGAAGTGACCGCCGCTGACATCTCGGCTCCGGCCGGTGTCGAGGTCCAGAACCCCGAGCTCGTCATCGCGACGCTCAACGAGACCGCGAAGTTCGAGCTCGAGCTCACGATCGAGCGTGGCCGTGGCTACGTCTCGGCGACGCAGAACCGCAACGAGTACGCCGAGGCCGGTCAGATCCCGATCGACTCGATCTACTCGCCGGTTCTCAAGGTCAGCTACCGCGTCGACGCCACCCGTGCGGGTGAGCGCACCGACTTCGACAAGCTCGTCCTCGACGTCGAGACCAAGTCCGCCATCAGCCCCCGCGACGCTGTCGCGTCGGCTGCGAAGACGCTCACCGAGCTGTTCGGTCTCGCTCGCGAGCTGAACGTCGAGGCTGAGGGCATCGAGATCGGCCCGGCACCGGTGGAGGCAGTGAACTCCAGCGAGCTGTCGATGCCGATCGAGGACCTCGACCTCTCGGTCCGCTCTTACAACTGCCTGAAGCGTGAGGGCATCAACACTGTTTCCGAGCTCGTCGCCCTGTCGGAGACGCAGCTCATGAACATCCGCAATTTCGGCCAGAAGTCGGTCGACGAGGTGCGCGACAAGCTCATCTCGCTCGGTCTGTCGCTCAAGGATTCGGTGCCCGGTTTCGACGGCGCCCACTTCTACGGCGGCAGCGAAGACGAGTCCTTCTGAAACCCGACCTTTCTGACCAGGAGTTAGACGATTATGCCCAAGCCCACTAAGGGTCCCCGCCTCGGAGGCGGCCCCGCACACGAGCGCCTGCTGCTTGCCAACATGGCGGCGCAGCTCTTCATCCACAAGTCGATCAAGACGACCGAGACCAAGGCCAAGCGCCTGCGTCCGCTCGCGGAGCGTCTCATCACGCTCGGCAAGCGCGGCGACCTGAACGCGCGTCGTCGTGCGATGACCGTGCTGCGCTCCAACAAGGACGCCGGACACGTGCTATTCACCGAGATCGCCCCGCTCGTCGCAGACCGTGAGGGTGGCTACACCCGCATCACGAAGGTCGGCAACCGTAAGGGTGACAACGCCCCCATGGCAGTGATCGAGCTCGTTCTCGAGCCCGTCACCCCCAAGGCGAAGTCCACCAAGAAGGCTGCCAAGGCTGAGAAGCCCGCCGAGGTCGTCGAGGAGGCTCCCGCTGAGGAGGCTCCCGTCGAGGAGACCACCGACGCCGGCGCCGAGTCGCAGGCCGAGGGAGAGGCAGCCGAGGCTGCCGCCGAGGACGCTGTCGAGAAGAAGTCCGAGTAAGCACCTCGCTCGTTCCAAGAAGCCCGCCGCCCCGAAAGGGACGGCGGGCTTCTTCGTCTCCGGGCGCGGGGATCAGCGCGTGCGCAGATCCTTGCGCAGGATCTTTCCGGATGCCGATTTCGGAATCGTGTCGATGAACTCGACCTGTCGCACCTTCTCATGGGGTGCGACGTGCGCGGCGACGTGTGCCATCACGGCATCCGCATCGAGTTCCGCTCCCTGCTGCACCACCACGAACGCCTTCGGGACCTCCTGTCCATCGGCGTCCGGCACGCCGATGACAGCCGCATCGGCGATGGACGGATGCTCCAGCAGCACCGCTTCGAGAACCGCCGGCGCGACCTGATAGCCCTTGTACTTGATGAGTTCCTTGAGCCGGTCGACGATGCGGAAGATGCCGTCGTGCGTCACTGTCGCGACGTCGCCGGTGTGCAGCCAGCCGTCGGCATCGAGCATCTCGGCTGTCGCGTCGGGCCTGTTCAGGTAGCCGGCCATCACCTGGGGTCCGCGGATCAGCAATTCCCCCGGCTCGCTGGCGCCCTCGTCCGGCGCATCGACGTCGGTGCCGTCCTCTGCGACGAGCCGCGCCTCGGTGTTCGCGAGCAGCATGCCGACCGACGACCGGTCGATGTCCGGTCGGTCGTAGGGGATCGCATGGGTCACCGGGCTGGTCTCGGTCATGCCGTACCCCTGGCACACCGTGCAGCCGAGGCGATCAGCGACCGCAGACGCGAGGCCGCCGTCGAGGGGAGCGGCCCCGGAGAAGATGACCTTGATCGCCGAGGTGTCGTACTGGTCGACGAGCGGGTGCTTCGCGAGGGCGACGGCGATCGGCGGCGCGATGAAGACCCAGCTGGTCCGGTGCTCCTGGACGACGCGAAGGAAGTCCGTGAGATCGAACCTGGGCATCGTGACCAGGGCCGCGCGCTGACGCAGCGCGAAGTTCAGAAGCACCGTCATGCCGTAGATGTGGAAGAAGGGCAGGACGGCGAGCACGCGGTCGTCGTCGCCGAGAGAGATCGTGGAGCGGCACTGGCTGACATTGGCGATCAGGTTGCGGTGCGTGAGCATGACGCCCTTGGGGCGACCGGTGGTGCCTGAGGAGTAGGGGAGCACCGCGAGATGTGTCTCCGGATCGAAGCTCACCTCGGGTGCAGTGCGCCCCTCGCCGAGCAGGGCGGGCAGCGACGGATGCCCGTCGGCGCCGTCGAGGACGATGACGTGGTCGTCGTCGAGGCCCACAGCCGCGGCTGCCGCCTTCGCCCCGGCAAGCAGCGGTGAGACGGTGATGAGCCATGTCGCCTCGGCATCCGTCAGCTGATTCGCGATCTCATCGGGTGTGTAGAGGGAATTGATCGTGGTGGCCGTCGCTCCTGCGCGCAGGATGCCGTGGAAGACCGTCGCGAAGGCAGGGATGTTGGGGCACAACACGCCCACCTTCGTTCCGACGCCCACTCCACGTGCGGCGAGGGCGCCCGCGAACAGGTCGATCTGTGCGATCAGCTGGCGATAGGTCGTGGTGGCACCGCTGACACCGTCGACGATCGCGATCGCGTCGAGGCGGTCGTCCTCGACATCGCCGAACAGGAAGTCGTGGATCGAGACCGCCGGGATCTCGACATCGGGATAGGAACTGCGCACCATGAGATCTCCTTCGATCCGGGTCATCGACGACGCCGTCTGATGCGATCCAGTGTCGCACAGGAGGAGACCGGGTCCCAGGGGGGATCCTTCGCGCGGCGGTCGGGACGAGGGCCCCCGCAGTGCCGCGCGAATAGGAGAGGTCGCCTGCGAGTAGGCTGATCCGGTGACTGATGCAGAGACCCTGAGCAGAGGGCCTCGCGCCTATACGGCATTCATCGGCATCGGCCTGATCGCGGGCCTCCTCTCCGGCCTCTTCGGCGTCGGCGGCGGCACGGTGATCGTTCCGCTGCTCGTGCTCTTCCTGCACTTCAACCAGCGGCTCGGTGCCGGCACGTCGCTCGCCGCGATCGTCCCGACCGCGACGGTCGGCGTCATCTCGTACGCGATCAACGGATCGGTCGCCTGGATCCCCGCGCTGATCCTCGCCGCCGGCTCCGTCGTCGGCGCGCAGATCGGCACCCGGATGCTGCCGAAGATCTCGCAGACCGTGCTGCGCTGGTTCTTCGTCGGCTTCCTCGTCGTCGTCATCGTCAGCCTGTTCCTGGTCATCCCCTCGCGAGACGCGGAGTTCGAGCTGCAGCTGCTCAACGGGATCGCCCTCGTGCTGGTCGGCGTCGCCACCGGCATCCTGGCAGGGCTCATCGGGGTCGGCGGAGGCGTGATCGTCGTGCCGATCCTGATGCTCGCATTCGGCACCAGCGACCTCGTCGCCAAGGGCACGTCGCTGCTCATGATGATCCCCACCGCGATCTCCGGCACGATCGGCAACCTGCGCAACCGCAACGTCGACCTCGTGGCCGCGGCGCTCGTCGGAGTGTCAGCGTGCACCACCACCGCGCTCGGCGCGTGGTTGGCCACGCTGATCGACCCGCAGGTCGGCAACATGCTGTTCGCGGCATACCTCGTGGTCATCGCCGTGCAGATGGCCATGAAGGCGATCAAGGGACGCAAGAAGAAGGACTGAGCAGCTTTTGAACCGGCCTTCGGTCACCGAGCTCCACGACCGAGAACGTAGGATCGAGGGGTGGCAGTGAACCAAGATCTTCTCGGCCGGGAGTTCCCGCCGACGTCCCCCTATCTCGTCGGTCGCGAGAAGGTGCGCGAGTTCGCGCGCGCGGTCTTCGCCGACGCTCCGCCGCACACCGACGTCGAGGCTGCGCGTGCGGCCGGCTTCGCCGATGTCGTGGCGCCGCCGACCTTCGCGATGGTCATTCAGGATCTCACGCTGCAGCAGTTGCTCGCCGAGCCGGACTCGGGCATCGTGCTGGCGCGCACGATCCACGCCGAGCAGAAGTTCGCCTACTCGCGCCCGATCGTGGCGGGCGACGAGCTCACCGGCCGGCTGCGCGTGACCGCCATCCGCATGATGGGTGGCAACGCCATGATCACCAGCGCGGCAGAGATCACGGATGCCGCCGGCGAGCACGTCGTCACCGCCACCAGCGTGCTGCTGGTCGGCGCCGAAGAAGGAGCAGAGTGATGCCGTTCGCTGTCGGAGACGTCGTCGCAGAGCGCACGGTGCACATCACCCGCGAGTCGCTGGTGCGCTACGCGGGAGCATCGGGCGACTTCAACCCGATCCATTACCGTGACGACATCGCCGCCGAGGTGGGTCTGCCCGGCGTCCTCGCGCACGGCATGCTCACGATGGGCATCGCCTCGTCGGTGGTCGTCGCGGCCCTCGAACCGGGCACCCGCATCCTCGACTACGGCGTGCGATTCACCAAGCCGGTCGTGGTCGACCCTGCAGACGGAGCCGACCTTCACGTCGTCGCCACCGTCGGCGCCGTCGATGAGGAATCGACGCGCATCGACCTCAAGGTCACGTTCGGCGAGACGACGGTCCTCGTCAAGGCGCAGCTGCGCGTCGCCTCCTGATGGGCGACGGCGTGGTGCGCGAGGTCGAGCCGCTCAAGCTGGCCACTCTGACGACCCTCCGAACGGGCGGGGCCCCCGAGCGGATGCTCGAGGCGTCGACCACCGCCGAGCTGGTCGACGCGCTCACCGACGTGTGGTCACGCGGCGACGAGTGGTTCGTCCTCGGCGGCGGCTCCAACCTGTTCATCGGTGACGAACCGTTCGAGGGAACCGTCATCCGGATCCTCACCCGCGGCATCGAGGAGCTCCCGTCGCCGCATGCCGGACGCATCCGCCTTCGTGTGCAGGCGGGGCACGGCTGGGACGATCTCGTCGCCTACGCCGTCGAGCGCGGGTATGCCGGACTCGAGGCGATGAGCGGCATCCCGGGCACCGTCGGTGCCTCGCCGGTGCAGAACATCGGTGCGTACGGTCAGGAGATCCAAGAGACCCTGGTCGAGGTCGAGCTCATCGACGAGGCGACGGGCGAGGTGTCGGTCGTCCCGGCATCCGAGCTCGGGCTCGGGTTCCGAACCTCCGTGCTCAAGCATCACTACGGCGGTGTGCCGCAGCGCCGTGCCGTCATCCTGTCGGTCACGGTCGATCTTCTCGTCGCCGAGGAGCGCGTCGTCCGCGGCGAGCAGCTGCGCAGGGCGCTGGGGCTCGACTCCGACGCCCCTGTGCCGCTCACGTGGGTGCGGGAGCGGATCCTCGCCACGCGCGCGTCGAAGGGGATGCTGCTCGACGAGAACGACCCCGATACGCACGGCGTCGGCTCGTTCTTCCAGAATGCGATCGTGCCCGAGGTCGTCGCCCGCGCCCTTCCGCCCGAGTGCCCGCGGTGGCCGGTGACCCCTGACCTCGACACCGTCACGGTGATCCCCCTCGCCTCGTACGACGGCTATGTGCCCGCCGCGAAGCCCGAGGCGCCCGACGTGAAGGTGAGTGCCGCCTGGCTGATCGAGCAGGCCGGAATCCGCAAGGGGTTCAAGCTGCCGAGGTCACGGGCATCCGTCTCTACCAAGCACGCCCTCGCCCTCACCAACCGCGGCGGCGCGACGGCCGCCGAGGTCTCAGAGCTCGCCCGCTTCATCCAGAGCCGCGTCCATGCGGAGTTCGGGCTCGTGCTGCAGCCGGAGCCCGTGCTTCTCGGCGTCGAACTGTAGCGGCCCGTGTTCGAGTGGCTCCAGGCCGAGTGGCCTCAGGTTCTCGGCTTCGTCACGGGCGCGGTCTGCGTGTGGCTCGCCGGCCGCCGTAACGTCTGGAACTACCCGATCGGCATCGCCAACAACGTGGTGCTGTTCGTCGTCTTCATCGGCGCGGGGCTGTACGCGACATCGGCCCTCCAGGTCGTCTACCTGCTGATGGGTCTGCATGGGTGGTGGCGATGGACGCGCGGTGCGGAGCAGAGCCGCACGTATGTCGTCAACACGCCGCGTCGGGCATGGCCATGGCTGGCTCTCGCCGCGGTGGCGGGCACCGCCGTGCTGGTGTGGGTGCTCACGACGTTCACCGACTCGCAGGTCGCGATCGCCGATGCGGCGACCACTGCGGCGAGTCTCGTGGCGCAGTACATGCTGAACCGCAAGTGGATCGAAAACTGGTTCGTGTGGATCTGCGTCGACATCGCCTTCGTCGGCCTCTCGATCGCCGCGGGTCTCTGGGTCATCGCGGCGCTGTACGTGCTCTTCATCGCCCTGTGCGTGATCGGCTACCGCTCGTGGCGTCAGGCGGCCGTCGCCGACCGCGAGACCCCTGCGGTCGCGCCGTCCGCCCGAGCGTGAGGTGAGGCGCATGAGCGGACACGGTCTCGTCCTCGGCAAGTTCTATCCCTTTCACAGCGGGCATTCGCACCTGATCCGTCGGGCGCAGCGCGACAGCGACCGGGTCACCGTGCAGGTGCTGGGCGCGTCGGTGGAGTCGATCCCGCTGGAGGTGCGCGCGAGCTGGATCCGCGAGTCGCACCCCGGCGCGCGCGTCGTCGCGGCAATGGACGACGCCCCGGTCGACTTCGAGTCGCAGGCAGCGTGGGACGAGCACATGGCGCTGATCGCCTCGCTGCTCGACGGCCCGGTCGACACGGTCTTCTCGTGCGACTCGTATGGCGGCGAACTGGCCAGGCGCCTCGACGCGCGCTGGGTGCAGATCGACGAGGGGCGCCGGATCAATCCCGTCTCCGGCACGGCGATCCGTGCCGACGTCGCCGGCAACTGGCATGAGCTCGCCCCGGCCGTGCGCGCGTGGCTGACCGCGCGCGTGGTGGTGCTGGGCGCGGAATCCACCGGCTCGACGACTCTCGCCGAAGCGCTCGCCGATCGGCTGGGCACGCTCTGGGTGCCGGAGTACGGCCGCGAGCACTCCGTCATCCGCGAGGGCGGGCTGACCGCGCCGTGGCGCAGCGATGAGTTCGACCTCATCGTCGACCGGCAGATCGCCCTCGAGCAGCAGGCGCTCAGGCAGGTGCCGATGCCGGTGCTCGTGTGCGACACCGATGTGCTCGCGACGGCACTGTGGCATGAGCGCTACGTCGGCGCGGTGGCGCCGCGCCTGCATGAGGCGGCAGCCGCGCACCCGCCGCTCCTCTACGTGCTCACCGGCGACGAGATCCCCTTCGAGCAGGACGGCCTGCGCGACGGCGAGCACATCCGTCACGACATGCAACAGCGCTTCCGCGACGTGCTCGCCGCGCAGGACGTGCCATGGCTCGAGGTGCATGGCGATGTCTCGAGACGGGTCGACGCCGCGGCATCCGCGCTCGCACCGCTCCTCGCCGAGCACCTGAGCTTCGCCCTTCCGCTCGAAGCTCGGCCCCTCGACGAGCAGCGGGCGCTCCAGCAGAACGCCCGATCGACATCGTTAGGATGATCGCATGCCCGACCGCTGGAACCGAGTGTCCGCCTCACCCACGAACCCCGGCAGCGGCCACGGCGTCGAGTCTCTGACAGCCGAGGATCTCTTCCGCCCGGCCGCGCGCAGCACGGTGCCGCTGGATGAGAAGCTGCGCCAGGTCTACTACTGGATCGTCAACCGCGCAGTCATCTCGCCCTACTACGACATGGAGTTCTCGCACGGAGAGCCGCTGTCGATCGGGCTGGGGGATGCCGGGGCCGCGGTGTCCCTCCCGACGCAGGCGTCGTTCTCGTCGAACGTCCTCGTGCCGCTGCTCACCTTCGCGGTCGGGGGCAAGTGCCTGCTCATCGGAGGTCCGGGGCGCGGCAAGACGACGGTCGCCGTGCTCATGGGCGTGCTGGCCGGCACCGCCTCCGACGACGTGCGGCGCAGCGTGCAGCAGGGGCAGCCGCAGCTGACCGTCAGCGACCTCGTGGGCATCCCGCTTCCTCGCGACCTGGTCGCCGCCGAGCGTCTCACCGACATCCGCATCGCCTGGCGCGACTGGCTCGGGTTGCCCGTCAAGATCATCGACGAGTACAACCGCATCCCCACCAAGACCCAGTCGGCGCTGCTGACCATGGTGGCCGAGGGGTATGTCGAGAGCCACGACCAGATGCGCCGCACCGCGCCGGACGGCGGTGTGGAGAGCTGGTTTTTCACGGCCAACGACGATGCGGGCGGCGGTACCTTCCCGGTGATCCAAGCCCTTCGCGACCGGATGGACGTCACTGTGCAGGCGGCCGGATTCAACAGCCGATTCTTCGATGAGCTGATCACCCGCGTCGAGGCGGGGGAGAAGCCCGAGGAGCATGTGCCAGCCGAGCTGACCTTCGATTCGGCCGAGCAGACCGAGATGCGCGCGCAGATCCGCGCGGTGCCGATTCCGGATGCCGTGCGCGAGCGCCTGCGATTCTTCCTCAGCCACTTCGAGTTCGTGCAGCACGGCGGGCGCCGCTTCGAGTACCGCACGAAAGACGTGGTGACCACCGCGGGCGGCCGGGTCGGCGAGGTGATCGAGGCGAACAGCGGCGCCGACCTCGAGATCGACCTCGGCGCGCAGACCCGCAACGGCCTGTCGGTGCGCGCCTTGCAGACGCTCATCATCTACGCGAAGGCGATCGCGTGGTTCCGGGGTGCGGATGCCGTCGAAATCGATGACGTCGCGGCGGTGCTGCCGTTCGTGCTCCGCGGAAAGCTGCTGCCGAACGCCACACATCCGCGGTTCGATGTCGGGGCGGAGCGCGAGCTCAGCACCGACACGGTGAGTTGGCTGGCCGACCTGTTCACGCAGTCATGCCGCCAATACGACGCCCTCGGGCGCGACGCCGACGATGCGGTCGCTGCCCTGCTCAGCGAGTTCGACCGCGGGCTCGATGGCCTCCCGGCGCTCGAGGCATCCCGCCGCATCACCGCCGTCGAGGCCCAGCTGCGCCGGATCGCGACGGTGGGCAAGCTCTACGGTCGTGACTTCGACGACGTGATCGCGCTGAAGTATCTGCATCAGCGGTACACGGCGTATGTGCGCTGGCAGGAGCTGCGCGGGTGAATCGCATCCCCGTGCAGCTGGCGAATGCGCCGGCTCCGTTCCCTCCCGCTGACCTGCCCGATCTCTCCGCCGCCGGACTCGACACCGAGCTGGCGTCGATCTCGGTGCGGGCCGCGCACGGCACTCCGCTGCTGTTCGCCAGGGCGCTCGCCGCGGGACTGGCGCAGGATCCGGCGGCGGCGACCGACCGCGACCGCGCGCTCGATCTCGTGTCGGTCGCCGCGTGGCGGTCGGGCGCTCTCGGTCTGCGCGTCGACGCACTTGATCGGCTCGAGCATCTCGACACCCCCGAGCAACGTCTGGCCGCTGCGGCGACGCTCGGACTCGGCGTCGACGTGCTCGACGAATTCCGTCGCAGGCAGCGGAAGGATCGCTTCTGGTGGCCCGGTCGCGCCGACCAGCGCGGGTATGTGCTCGCTGTCGGGGGGTTCCGCGGAATCGGGGGCGCCTGGATCCGGCCTCCCGAACGCGTCGACACTCTGGCGGACGCCGGAGCCTTCGCGATCCTCGTCGCGGGTTCGTGGTGGCGACTCGACAGCGACGTCTGGGGTGCGCGTCTCTCCGTGCTCTCCGAGGCGCCCAGCGAGGTGCATACCCGCGACGACGGGGTGAGCATCGTCATCGGACCCGACACCCATCTCGCCTGGGTGCATGTGCGGGAGCAGGAGTGAAGGCTCCTGTCGATCGGGTGCCGCTCACCGACGATGCCCGCGCGGCGTGGGAACGGGCTCTGGATCTCTGGCGGGTGCGGCTCGACGATCCGGCGGTGCGTCCGGGCGCAGCCGACGAGCACGGTGCGCCGGCCTGGTTCTCGTTTCCGCCGTCGGTGACCGTCGACCCTCGCTACCTCGCCGAGCGCGGCCTGGCCGATGAGCTGTGGAGCATGTTCGCCCACGAGATCGGCCACCACGTGCTCGCCCCCAGCACGCGGATCGACTCGCTCAAGATCGACCATCAGATGGCGAAGGCGATCGCCGCCGTGTCGCTGCGCCCGAATCCGGGGGAGGGAGCGCGGCGGCTGTCGAACCTGTGGAGCGATCTGCTGGTCAACACGCGGCTCGCGCAGCTGCAGCGGGCCGAGCAGGGGAGTGCGGGCACCGCCACGCGTGATCTCGGCATCGTGCGCCTCGGTCGAGCGCTCTACCCGGCACCCCAGGGAAGCACGGACCGCCTCTGGTGGGTGTACTGCCGAGCGTACGAGCTGCTGTGGCAGCTGCCGTCCGGCACCCTCTGCGAGCTCGACCCGCCTCCGCGGCCGGCGCGGGCTCTCGCGCAGACGAACCTCGTGCCGCTGAGCCGGATCCCCGAGAAGCACCGTGAGAAGGAGCGACTGCTGCGTGCGGCACAGGCGGAGAGCGCGCGGGTGGCTGCCGAGCTCGCCGGCGCGACCGCCACCAACCCCGCCGTCGACGCGGCCTTCATCGCCGACGCCGTGCGGACCTTCAGCACCGACCCGGTGTCGGGTGCCGCCCGCTTCGGCGTGGTCGCCGCGCCGTACCTGGCCGAGCTCGAGGGTGCTGCTGAGAGCGGTGCCGGCGAGCCGGTCAGCGGATGCGGTGTCGACGACGCGCCGGCGACGGCCGAGGAGCTCGGCCGCATCCTCGCCGACCAGCGCCTGCGAGACGACCTGCCTCGGCATCCGGGCATGGTGCTCGACCCCGAAGGCGAGGACGCTGCAGATGACGCATCGGATGCGGGTTCCGGCAAGGACGGCCAGCGTCTGACGATCGCGCGGACGCTCTCGCTCTATCGGGAGAGCGGTGAGGACGCCGTGCTCTCGGCCTGGTACCGCAACGAGGCGGCCCGGTGGGTGCGCCCCTACACCCGCCCCGCACCCACGACGCCGGTCGGCGGCATCCCCGGTCCTGTCGAACTGTGGGAGGTGGGCGATGCGCTCGCCGACCTCGACTGGCCGCTGACGATGCGCTCGGGCACCGTGATCCCCGGCGTCACCACACGCCGGCGTTCAGAGCTCGCCGACGAGCCCCTCGTGCAGGAGACGAGTCTCGAACTCGACCTCTACATCGACTCCTCGGGTTCCATGGCACATCCGCGACAGGGCTCACCCGCGGTGCTCGCGGGGACGATCCTCGCGCTGTCGATCCTCCGCGGCGGTGGCAGGGTCAGAGTGACCAGCTTCTCGGGAACCGGAGACGTGGCGGGGATGCCGCGCTTCGGCCGCGATCCGTCGGAGATCATCGCCGCGATCTCGCTGTTCTTCGGTCGATCGACGTCATTCCCGCTCGACCTGTACTCCGCCAGATACGCCGGTCTTCCCGCGGCAGCAGAAGACGCGCCCCGTCATGTGGTGGTGCTGTCGGACGACGGACTCGTATCGATGTTCGGGGTGGGCAACGAACCGTACGCCGGCGTCGCCAGGACCGTTCGCGAGGTGCTCACGACGGGTACGCTCGTGCTCATGGACCCCCGACGCCAGGTCGCGACGCTCGCCGAGCGCGACGGCTACGACGTGGTGTACCTCCGGACGATGGCCGATGCACCGGCTGCGTGCGCGGCTCTGGCGGCGGCGCTGCATGGCTGACACCGAGGCGCTGCTCGCCGCCTGGAGCGAGCGCTCGGACGGAGAGGCCGCGGCCTGGGCTCGCGCGAGGCCGGGGCCGTCGCTGGAGTCCGTCGCGACGCGGATCTCCCGCATCCCTCAGGAGTTCCTCGATGAGCGCATCTCGCTGCGAGCGCTCGCCGGAGACATCCTGGCCGGGCAGATCAGCGCTTCGACATTCGACGAAGACCCGCGCGTGCGCCAGGGTGCCGCGATCGGCCTGTGGCTCGTCGCCAGCGAAGACGTCCTCGAGCCGCTCGAGCCGGCACTCGCGAGCGGCTGGGCCGCCCTCGCGGTCGACGCGCTCGCACTGCGCGTGGCCCCGGTCGCGTCGCCGTCGGACTGGACCTCAGACGATGAACGGCGCACCGAAGCCGCGCGCACGTTCCTGCTCTGGTGCGGGTTCCTTCCGGCAGGCGAGGATGCCGCGACCGCCGCCTCCCTGCTGGCGGCCTGCGACTCGCTCGCCCGCAACCGGGCGCTCGCCGAGGCATTCGAGGGGCACCGGCACAGGGCCGAGATCGCTCGGAAGCTCGCAGAGGCACGCCGCAAGGAGGCGGCTGCGAGGTACTCCAGTGAGTGACCCCGACCTCCGAGGGGCGCTCGCGCTCGCCGAATACGCACCGGGGGAGGCCGCGGTGCTCTCCGATGCCGAGCGCTGGCCGACGATCGACGCCGCAGGCACTGCTCGACTGACCCGTTGGCGGGAGCATCCCGATGCTCCGCACTGGACGCATGCCACGGGCGACCGCCTCACCGCAGAACAGGTGCAGCGGGTGCGGCATTCGCTCTCGACCGACGGCTGGCTGGTCGATCATCTCGCCGCCGCGCGACGCACGCTGCGGTATCGCGGGATGCCGACAGATGCCGCGCTCGACGACTTCCCCACGATCTCGCGGTCGGACCTCGTCGACGACCTCGCGGCGTTCGTGCCGCTCGATGCGGATCTCTCCCGGATGCTGCACGGCACGAGCTCCGGTTCGACGGGCGCGGCGCTGCTCATCCCCGATGACGTCGAGGAGGTCGCGCGCGGCTTCCACCTGCTCGTCGCGCTCGCGGCGTCTGCGGGGGCCACGGTGACGGCCGACGGCGAGCGGGTGGCGGTGGCGAACCTCGTCTTCCAGCGTCAGGCCTTCACCTACGTGTCCACGATCTCGAGCTTCGCACACCGGGCGATGGCGCGGCTCAATCTGCATCCGACGGCGTGGAGCGGTCTCGATGCCCGCGCCCGATTTCTGGCCGAGGCGGACCCGCAGATCCTCAGCGGACACCCGACCAGCCTCGCCGAGCTGCTCGACGCCGGACTCGATGCCGTGCTGCATCCCGCCGTGATCTTCTCCGGCGCGATGGCGCTGTCGGCTGCGCTGCGTGCACGACTCCACGCGGCGTTCGAGTGTCCCGTGGTCGACGTGTACGGCTTGCACGAGACGCGCCCGATCGCCGCGCGCACCGACGACGGGCCGTTCCGGGTGCTCGATCGCCGCGTGCACGTCGAGGTGTGGGATCCCCGGCGCGAGGTCGCGCTGCCTCTCGGCGAGATGGGCGAGATCGTCGTGACCGCGGGAGAGAACCCCCTGCTGCCGCTGGTGAGGTACCGCACGGGCGACTACGGGCGCCTGGTGCACCTCGACGATGGGGTGCTCGGCATCGCCGACCTCGAGGGGCGCCAGAACACGCGGTTCCGGGCCGGCGACGGCACTCTCGTTCCCTGTGTCGAGCTCACGCAGCATCTGCAGGCACACGGTGCCCAGGGGTGGTCGATCGAGCAGGCTGCCTCCGGTCGCGTGCACGCCGTGATCGTCGGCGGAGACGAGCCCGCCATCCGCGTGGCGCTGGACGCGCTGCTTGGGGTCGAGATCGAGCTGCGGCAGGTCGAGCGCCTGATCGACCTCGGCGAGGGCAAGCCCCGGCGCTATCGCAGCGCCGTGCCCGACTGACAACGTCGCCCGTTCGCCGTACACTCGCGGCATGAGCGGACCGATCCCCTACCTTCTGTTCCCCGGGAACGCAGCCGAAGCGCTGGAGCACTACCGTTCGGTCTTCGGGGGTGAGCTTCAACTCCTCGACTACGCCGGCGCCGGACGACACGACGGGCCGGGAGATGCGATCGCACACGGCCAACTCGCGGGGCCGGTCGGGCTCGCGGGTGCGGATGCCGGAGCCGACGACGACGCGGTGCAGATGAGCGGGATGTTCCTGTCGCTGCTCGGCACCGCGGATGCCTCGACGCTGACCAGCTGGTACGACCAGCTGGCCTCGGACGGTCGCGTGATCGACGCCCTGCAGAAGCGCCCCTGGGGCGACTACGACGGCACGGTCATCGATCGCTACGGCATCCGCTGGCTGATCGGATTCCACGACGAGGAATGAGCGCGAGCGGGACTCTGATCATCGAGTCCGGCCATGACGCCGAGACCCCCTCACATCCATGTGGAGTGAGGGGGTCCCGGGTGTCGCGGCAGAGTGGGAGTGCGACTCAGGCGAACAGACGCTGCAGGCGCTGCACGCCCTCGAGGAGCTGGTCGTCGCCGAGCGCGTACGACATGCGGATGTAGCCGGAGGGACCGAACGCCTCGCCGGGAACCACGGCGACCTCTGCCTGCTCGAGGATGAGGTCGGCGAGTTCGAGCGAAGTGGTCGGCGTCTTGCCGCCCCAGGTGCGGCCGAGCAGACCCTGCACGTCGGGGTAGACGTAGAACGCGCCGAGCGGGTTGGGCACGACGAGTCCGTCGATCTTCGACAGCTCCGACACGATCAGGCGGCGACGGCGGTCGAACGCCTCGCGGAACTGCTCGGCCTCGGTCTGGGGGCCGTTGAGTGCGGCGATCGCGGCCTTCTGGGCGACGTTGTTCACGTTGCTCGACAGGTGCGACTGCAGGTTGGCGGCGACCTTGATGGCATCCGCCGGTCCGACCATCCAGCCCACGCGCCAGCCGGTCATCGCGTAGGTCTTCGCGACGCCGTTGACGAGGATCGTCTGGCCGGCCACCTCGGGCACGGCCTCGACGATCGAGGTCGCCTTGACGCCCTCGTAGGTCAGGTTCTGGTAGATCTCGTCGGAGATGACCCAGATCCCGTGCTCGAGAGCCCACTCGCCGATGGCCTTGGTCTCTTCAGCCGTGTAGACGGAGCCCGTGGGGTTCGAGGGGGAGACGAACACGAGCGCGGTGGTGCGCTCGGTGCGAGCGGCCTCGAGCTGCTCGACGGTGACCTTGTAGTCCTGGCCGGCGCCCGCGAACACCTCGACGGGGGTGCCGTCGGCGAGGCGGATCGCCTCGGGGTAGGTGGTCCAGTACGGAGCGGGAAGAAGCACCTCGTCGCCGGGGTTCACCACTGCCTGGAACGCCTGGTACACGGACTGCTTGCCGCCATTGGTCACGATCACCTGGCTCGGTGAGACCTCGAGTCCCGAGTCGCGCAGCGTCTTCGCGGCGATGGCCTCCCGCAGCGCCGGAAGACCCGGAGCCGGGGTGTAGCGGTAGCTCGCCGGGTCGGCGAGAGCCTCGGCCGCTGCGTCGACGATGAACTGCGGCGTCGCGAAGTCGGGCTCGCCCGCGGCATACGAGATGACGGGCTTGCCTTCGGCCTTGAGGGCCTTCGCCTTGGCGTCGACCTTGAGGGTCGCGGATTCGGCGATGGCGGAGAGCTTGCGAGAGAGAGGAGCGCGTTCGGTCACGACTACGAGCGTACTCGGGTGGGGCGCCCGGATGACGGGTCGGATGCCGTCAAGAATCGTGGTTCTTTCCGGCGCTCGCCGCGGACTCGACAGGCGCAGCGCCTCGTGCTCGTCGTCGCTGCCGCTGCACGAGGAAGAACGCGCCGATCGCGATCGCGAGGCACGGGAGGCCGAACGGCAGCGTCGCGCGGAACTCGTCGGTGAGCGCGGTCGAGATCGCGATCGCGAGCATCAGCACGGCGCCGACGATCGCGCCCGGCCGGGAACCCCGCACGGAGTACTCCGGCTGCTCGCCGCGCGCGGCCAGGCGGCGGCGGAACGCGACGTGCGTCGCGAAGATCATGAACCACGTGAAGAGCGCGCCGAACATGGAGATCGCGAACATGATCGCGAAGGCATCGGCCGGATTCAGCACGTAGATCACGGTGGCGACCGCGATGCCGCCGGTCGAGAGCAGCAGGGCGTTCAGCGGAGCGCCGTTCCTGCCGACCTGGCCGAACATCCGCGGCGCCTCGCCGGCGCGCGACAGCGAGAACATCATGCGCGTCGAGATGTACAGCTGGCTGTTCATCGCCGACAGTGCGGCGATGATGACGACGAAGTTCAGCACCGAGTCCGCGAAGGGGACGCCGACGACCTGCATGACCGTGACGAACGGACTCGATCCGGAGAGGATCTCGGAGACCGGCGCGATGGAGACGATCAGCGACAGCGTCAGGATGTAGAAGACGAGCAGTCGGACGGCGGTGACCTTGAAGGCCTTCTTGACCGCCTTCTCGGGCTCGGCGGCCTCGCCGGCCGCGACGGCGATCATCTCGATGCTGAGGTAGCTGAAGATCGAGACGATCACGGCGAACCACATGCCGCTCAGGCCGTTCGGCATGAAACCGCCTTCTGCCGCCCAGCTGTGCACTCCGCGCTTCTGGTCGCCCGAGAAGAAGACCAGCCAGCCCGCGACCACGATGAACGCGATGATCGCGAAGACCTTGATCGCCGAGAACCAGTACTCGAGCGTCCCGAAGCTCTTGACGTTCATCGCGTTGACGAGGATCAGTGCTCCGCCGAACAGGATGACCCAGATCCACGGCGGGATGTCGGGGAACCACAGCTGCATGTACTCGCCGACGGCGGTGACCTCGGTGCCGACGGCGAGCACGATGCATGCCCAGTACATGTATCGCACGAGGAACCCGGCGAGTGGCCCGATGTAGTGCTCGGCATAGGCGCCGAACGATCCGGAGGTCGGATGCTGCACGGTCATCTCGGCGAGTCCCGCCATCAGCAGCAGGGCGATCACGCCGCCGATGAGGTAGCTCAGCACGACGCTGGGTCCGGCGAATCCGATGGCGAACCTGCTGCCGAGGAACAGGCCTGTGCCGATCGCGCCGCCGAGCGCGATCATGCCGAGCTGCCGCGCCGTGAGGGCTTTCTGCAGACCGATCTCTCGGGTCTGGATGTCGGAGAATTCAGCCATGGCTGTCCTTCCAGCGTCGTTGCATTCGGGTGAGGAGCGCCGCCGTGGCCTTCTTCGGACCCGTGCGCGACGAGAGTCTTGCAAGGATTCGACCTCGATGGCACAGTCATGAAGATGATTCGAGATGTTTCCGAATTCTCGAATCCTGTTCGAGCTGGGGCGCGAAAAAGGGGGACGATGATGTTCACGGTGACGGATGGCGACCGACGGATCCTGCACGAGCTGTCTCGGGACGGACGGCTGTCGAACAAGGAGTTGGCGGCCCGTGTCGGACTCCCGCCGTCGACGTGCCATGGTCGTGTGCGCCTGCTCGAGGACGCCGGGGTGATCCGCGGCTACCGTGCAGTCGTCGACCCGCAGGCGGCGGGGGCGGCGATCAGCGCGCTGGTGTCGGTCGCGGTGCTCGACCACGCGCGCAGTCAGGTCACCGATCTCGTTCCGCTCATGCGAGCGCTGCCCGGGGTGCAGCAGGTCTTCCTCCTGGGCGGCGACCGCGACCTCGTGATCCACGTCGCTGTCGCCGACGTGCCCGCCCTGCGCGAGTTCATCAGAGTCAACATCGGGGCGCACCCTGACCTCGGCCAATCGCAGACGCACCTCGTATTCGAGCACGCCGTCGGCGTGGCCCCGGCATGAGCAGCGGGGCAGGGCGCCGTGGTCCGGCCGCTACGCTGAATGCTCATGAGTGCGGACGGGATGCCGATGGATGCTGACGAGCTGACGCCTGAGGCCGGAGTCCGGCCGCAGCACCTCATCGTGACGGTGTTCGGTCGATATGTCCGTGCGCACGGGGGCGAGATCCGCATCGCCGCCCTCATCGAGATGATGTCCGCGCTGGGCATCGATCCCGGTGTCGTGCGCTCTTCGGTCTCGAGGTTGAAGCAGCGCGGGATCCTCGTGAGCGAAGGGGGAGGCGCCTACCGGCTGTCGTCGTCGTTGGAAGGCGTCTTCGCGGCCGGCGATCGCCGAATCTTCGAATCGCGGAGAGCCGAGACCGCCGATCCCTGGCTGCTCGCCTCCTTCAGCGTTCCCGAGAGTGAGCGGCCGCTGCGCCATCAGCTGCGCAAGCTCCTGCAGCGGCTGGGCTTCGGGCAGGTCAGCGGGGGGCTCTGGATCGCTCCGGGCCTGATCGCTGAAGAGACCAGGACGGCGCTGCAGGGCGCCGGTCTCGACGGCTACGTCGAGCTGTTCCTCGGCTCGAGGGTATCGTCGGACCCGCTCGACGAGGCCGTGCGTGAGTGGTGGGACCTCGAGGCGATGGGGCCGCTCTACCGGGGGTTCGTCGAAGCCTTCGGGGCTGTGATCGGCGAGACCGACGAGCGACTCGCATTCGCGGCTCACGTGCGCGCAATCACGCAGTGGCGTCGTCTGGTCTATCTGGATCCGGGTCTGCCGCTCGGGCTGCTTCCGGACGGGTGGATCGGCGTCGAGGCGGCCCGCGTCTTCGCCGAGCTCCACTCGGGCCTGGAGCCGTCGGCCGAGCGATTCGTGACATCCGTGATGACCTGACACTGCATATCGGTATCGCACTTGCGTGACGGTCGTCACATGTGTGACACTTCTTCGACACGGAGCGAAGGAGCTTTCATGACCGAGCACGAACTGCGCTGGGACAGAGTCCCGCAGGTCACCCGCAGCGGAGAAGAAGACACTCAGACGATGTCGTCGGGCGGGTGCGTCCGCGTCTCAGGCGTCGGACCGCAGCACACCGAGGCCACGAAGATCTGGTTCGGCCAGGTGTCGAACGATCCGGGCTACCGGTCGCTCCCGCACCACCATGGCGAGGCTGAGACCGGCGGATACGTGCTCCGCGGCACGGGCCGCATCTACTTCGGCGAGGGCTATCGCGAATACCTCGACATGACGGCCGGTGACTGGGTCTTCGTGCCTCCGTTCATGCCGCACGTCGAAGCCAACATGTCGGTGACCGAGGAGCTCGTCTGGCTCACGACACGCACCCCCGACAACATCGTGGTGAACCTCGACGACGTCGACGACTCGACGCTCGCGGGCTTCCGTCGCGTATGAGCACCTCTGCCGCGTTCCATCGGGCGATCGCCCTGACCGAAGTGATGACGACGCGAGCCGATCGTGCGTTCGCGGCCCAGCCGCAGCCGGTGCCGTGGCCCAAGGCCTACGGCGGAGATCTGGTCGCCCAGAGCGTGGCTGCGGCACTCCGCACGGTGGGCGACGACCGGTCCCTCCACTCCGTGCACAGCACGTTCCTGCGCGGTGTCGATGTGGCGGAGCCCGTGCACTACGAGGTCGAGATGATCCGCGACGGCAGGGGGTTCTCGACTCGGCACGTGCGAGGTCATCAGCACGGAAAGCTGGCGTTCATGGCGACCGCGTCGTTCCATGTGTCCGAGGCCTTCCCCGAGCACGCTCCGCCGATGCCGGAGGTGCCCATGCCCGAGCTGCTGCTCTCGTCAGCCGAAGTGCTCTCGGGCGTCGACGGCGCCGACGTCGAGTACTGGTCGCACGGCCGCAGCTTCGACATGCGGCATGTGCCCGGCAGCGTCTACCTCGAGATCGAGGGAGAGCGCACGGCGCATCAGGCGGTCTGGGTGCGCGCCTTCGATCGGCTCGACGACGACCCGCGCACCCACCAGTTGGCGATCGCATATGTCTGCGACTACACGATCCTCGAGCCGGTGCTGCGTGTGCTCGGACTCCCTTGGCGCACCGAGGGGCTGGTGACGGCCAGTCTCGATCACGCCATGTGGTTCCACACAGCCGCTCGTGCTGATGAATGGCTGCTCTATGCGCAGGAGTCCGCGTCGATCTCCGACGGCCGCGGTCTCGGCCTCGGGCGGTTCTACACCCGTGACGGGCGGCTCGTCGCCACCGTCGCGCAGGAGGGGATGATCCGCCCGGGTCGTCCGCTCTGACCACATCTCCACTCCAGTCCGAAGGGACCAGCAATGACGCTTTCCCCCTCAGCGCACATCGACACCTTCACGCGCGATGCGCTGCCACCGGCCCACCTCTGGCCCACCCTCGAGTTCACGATCCCCGACGTCCAGTACCCCGAGCGGCTGAACGCCGCGGTCGAGCTTCTCGACCGCACCATCGACAGGTTCGGCGCAGACCGCCCGGCGATCCTGCTCGCCGACGGCACATCCTGGAGCTACCGGGAACTGCGCGCGCGCGTCGACCAGTTCGCTCAGGTCCTCACCGAGGACCTCGGCCTCGTTCCGGGCAACAGGGTGCTCCTGCGAATGCTCAACGGCCCGTGGACCGTCGTCTGCTGGCTCGGCGCGCTCAAGGCGGGAATGGTCGTCGTCACGACGATGGTGGCGTGGCGTGCAAGAGAACTGCGCCCGATCGCCGAGCGAGTGCGTCCCGCCGTCGCGGTGGTGGATCACCGAGGCGTGACCGACGCCGAGGCGGCGTTCGCCGAGCTGGCCGTCGCGCCCGCCGTGCTCGTCTTCGGGGGCGACGACGATGCACTGATCCGTGCCTGCGAGGCCAAGAGCGGCCACTTCACGCCAGTCGACACTGCGGCCGACGATGTCGCTCTCCTGGGCGCCACCAGCGGTACCACCGGCGTGCCGAAGATCACGATGCACTTCCACCGAGACATCCTCGCCAACGCCGACACTTTCGCTCGCCACGTGCTGCACCTCACCTCGGATGACGTGAGCGCGAGCACGGCGCCGCTCGCATTCACCTTCGGCCTCGGCGGCAACGTCGTGTTCCCCCTGCGCACCGGAGGAGCCATGGTTCTCGTCGAGCGCGCGACCCCGGTCGAACTCGCCAAGCTCATCGAACCGCTCGGCATCTCCGTGCTCTACACGGCTCCGACCGGATATCGCAGTGTGATCAAAGAAGGACTGGCCGCTGAGCTGCGCCGTCTGCGCATCGCCGTCGCCGCGGGCGAGCACCTCACGATCTCGACCTTCGATGCGGTCGAGGCCGCCAGCGGACTCCGACTGGTCAACGGCATCGGCGCGACCGAGATGCTGCACGTGTTCATCTCGGCATCGGGCGACGACATCCGTCCCGGAGCCACGGGGCGAGCCGTGCCCGGCTACCGGGCCGTGATCCTCGATGACGACGGGCGCGAGCTCGGGGTCGGCGAGCCCGGGCGTCTGGGTGTGATCGGGCCGACCGGATGCCGCTACCTCGACGACGAGCGTCAGAGCGTCTACGTGCACGACGGCTGGAACATCACCGGCGACACATTCGTGCAGGACGAAGACGGCTACTTCACATTCCAGGCACGCAACGACTCGATGATCGTGACGGCCGGATACAACGTCGGGGCTCCCGAGGTCGAGGAGGTCGTGCTCGGACACCCGGATGTTCTCGAGTGCGCCGTCGTGGGCTGCCCCGATCCCGAGCGCGGCATGATCGTCGCGGCATTCGTCGTCCCGCGCGACGGCGTCCCACCGTCCGCCGAGCTCACGACGAGCATCCTCGATCACGTCAAATCCCGACTGGCCGTCTACAAGTGCCCGCGTCGGGTCGACTACCTGACCGAGCTGCCCCGCAATCCCAGCGGCAAGGTGCAGCACTTCATCCTTCGCGAACGCGCGGCCGCCTCGGCCGACGTCGCCGTCACAGAAACCCGAGGAGCCTGACATGCGCGCAGCAGTCATCGGCGGAGGCCCCGCGGGGCTCTACTTCGCCGCTCTCATGAAGCAGCTCGACCCCACCCACGAGATCACGGTCTGGGAGCGCAACGCGCCTGACGACACTTTCGGGTTCGGCGTCGTGTTCAGCGATGAGACCCTCGGCGGGATCGAGAACGCCGACCCGGTGATCGCGCAGCGCATGGGCGAGCAGTTCGCGCGCTGGACCGACATCGACGTCGTCTTCGGCGGCGAGACCCACACCATCGGCGGTCAGGGCTTCGCGGCGATGGGCCGCAAGGAGCTGCTGCAGCTGCTGCAGCAGCGCTGCCTCGAGCTCGGGGTGACGATCCTCTTCCGCACGCCCGCACCGGAGGCGGCCGAGCTCATGGAGCAGTACGACCTCGTGCTCGGTGCTGACGGCATCAACTCGTTCGTGCGGGGGCAGTTCGCAGACCGCTTCGGGCCCGTTCTCGATCGTCGCGTCTCGAAGTACATGTGGCTCGGCACCGATCGTGTGTTCGAGGCGTTCACCTTCGCGGTACTGCACACGCCGCACGGAGTGATGCAGCTGCACGGCTACCCGTACTCCGACGAGAGAAGCACCTTCCTCATCGAGATGCACGAGGACGTGTGGAGAGCGGCGGGCCTCGACGCGACCGAGAACGAGGTCTTCCCTCCCGGCGTCAGCGACGAGCGTTCGGTCGCGAAGATCCGCGAGTTCTTCGCCGACGTGCTCGACGGTCACGAGGTGCTGACGAACAACTCCAAGTGGCTGAACTTCACCACGGTGCGAAACGATCACTGGCACCATGAGAACCTGGTGATCCTCGGCGATGCAGCGCACACCGCGCATTTCTCGATCGGCTCCGGCACGAAGCTCGCCATGGAGGACGCCCTCGCGCTCGCCGCGTGCCTGCACGAGCACACATCGCTCGACGAGGCGCTCGACGCCTACGAGGCGGAGCGTCGTCCCGTCGTCGCCTCGACGCAGCGCGCGGCGCAGGCGTCGCTCGAATGGTTCGAGAGGATCGGTCAGTATGCCGATCAGGAACCGCTGCAGTTCGCGTTCAATCTGCTGACCCGGAGTCGTCGGATCACGCTCGAGAACCTGGCGGTGCGCGACCCCGAGTTCGCGACGGAGATCGTCCGAGGGGCGCCTCTTCCGAGCCGCGACGCCGACGAACCGGCGATGTTCCGACAGCATCGCATCGGTCGACTCGAGGTGAAGAATCGCATCGTCGTGTCGCCGATGGACATGTACTCGTCAGTCGAGGGGGTTCCGGGCGACTTCCACCTGGTGCACCTCGGCTCCAAGGCGATGGGCGGTGCTGGACTCGTCATGACCGAGATGGTGTGCGTGTCGCCCGAGGGGCGGATCACACCGGGGTGCGCAGGGCTCTACACCGACGAGCAGGCGGGAGCGTGGAGACGCATCGTCGACTACGTGCACGGTCAGTCGACCGCCAGGATCGGCGTGCAGATCGGTCATTCGGGGCGCAAGGGGTCCACCCGCCGGATGTGGGACGGCATCGACCAGCCGCTCGAGCAGGGCAACTGGAACACGGTCGCGCCGTCTGCGCTGCCTTATGGGGCGGACAATCAGGTGCCCCGAGAGCTCGATCGCGAGACGATGACGGCGATCCGCGAAGAGTTCGTCGCGGCGACCTGTCGCGCCGCCGATGCGGGATTCGATCTTGCCGAGCTCCACGCCGCTCACGGCTACCTCATCTCATCGTTCCTGTCGCCGGCGTCGAACCGGCGCACAGACGAGTACGGCGGCTCGCTCGAGAACCGACTGCGGTACCCCCTGGAGGTGTTCGACGCGATGCGCGCCGCATGGCCCGAAGAACGGCCGCTCACCGTGCGTCTGTCGGCGGAGGACTGGGTCGACGGAGGCAACACGGTCGACGACGCGGTCGAGATCGCCCGCGCCTTCATCGCGCACGGTGCTGCGGCGATCGACGTGTCGTCGGGGCAGATCGCGCAGCACGAGCGTCCGCAGTTCGGTCGCAGCTACCAGACCCCCTTCGCTGACGCGATCCGCAATAGGGTGGCGGCCGCCGCAGGGGTCAGCGTGATCGCCGTCGGGGCCATCTCGAGTCATGACGACGTCAACTCGATCCTGCTGGCGGGGCGCGCCGACCTCGTCGCTCTCGGGCGCACTCACCTGTGGGACCCACAGTGGACCCTGCATGCGGCTGCGGATCAGGGCTATCGCGGAGCGGGGGCCGAATGGGTGCCGCAGTTCCGCGCGGGATCACGCAAGCCGCCGTCGTCGCGCACCGACGCGGTTCGCCCCCGGCTCGCTCTCGTGCGGGATCCGCAGAGAGACGGCGCCGAGTCGAGCCATCGCCGCTGGGTGCCGGCACCGAAGACGCTGGACGTCCTCGCCCACTGAATTAGCGTCGGCCGACGCGCAGATCGACACACACACACGATACGAAGGAG
Organism: Microbacterium sp. MEJ108Y; assembly: GCF_000834175.1. Lineage (NCBI taxonomy): Bacteria > Bacillati > Actinomycetota > Actinomycetes > Micrococcales > Microbacteriaceae > Microbacterium > Microbacterium sp. MEJ108Y. Next base: position 142,769 of record NZ_JXQX01000011.1, read on the forward strand.
ACCGCACATGTCGCGGCAGATCATCAACCCGGACTCGCTCGTGAAGCCGAGCGGATTCGCGCACGGCGTCAGAGCGGGGGATTTCGTCTACCTCGGCGGGCAGACGGCGATGGATGCCGACGGGCACATCGTCGAGGGCGGCATCGTCGAGCAGTTCGTCCAGGCGTTCTCGAACGTGCTCACCACCCTCGCGGCTGCCGGAGGCGAGCCGCGCGATCTGGTCGACGTCACCATCTATCTCACCGACGTCGAGGACTACCAGCGCAACGGGCGTGAGATCGGCCGTCGCTGGCGCGAGCTGGCAGGCACGGAGTACCCCGCAATGGCGGGCATCGGGGTGACGAGGCTGTGGCAGCCCGAGGCGCTGATCGAGATCCAGGGCGTCGCGCACCTCGCGGCGTCGCGGGCCAGCTGATGCGTCTCGCCACGGTGCGGGGAGTCGACCGCACGCATGCCGCCGTCGGAGACGCCGGCGGTTGGGTGCTGCTCGACGACGCCGACGCGCAGGAGCTGATCTGTGCGCCGAACTGGCGCGCGCGTGCAGAGGCCGCGCTGCGGCATCCGGCCAGGACCGATGTCGAGGCACATGAGTTCGCGAATCCTGTGCCGCGGCCATCGAAGGTGTTCTGCTGCGGATTGAACTATCGGGACCACATCGTCGAGACCGGTCGACCGGTGCCCGAGTTCCCGACCCTGTTCGCCAAATTCGCCGACACGCTTACGGGCGCGGAGGACGACATCGTCGTGCGCAACACCGACAAGCTCGACTGGGAGGCAGAACTCGCCGTCGTGGTCGGCGCCGAGGTGCATCGAGCCGACCGTGCGCAGGCGCAGGCGGCGATTCTCGGATACGCCGTGTCGAACGACATCTCCATGCGCGACTGGCAGCAGCGCACGCTCCAATGGCTGCAGGGCAAAGCGTTCGACGCGACGACGCCTGTGGGCCCCTGGGTGGTTACCGCCGACGAGCTCGACCCGCGCGGCGGGCTGCGCATCACGTGTGCGGTGAACGGAGAGCTGGTGCAGGACGCAGACACCTCTGAGCTCGTGTTCGACGCCGCCGACCTGGTCGCCTATGTGTCGCAGATCACGGTGCTG